>JBBQRI010000253.1:0-1787 GCA_038214915.1 Chthoniobacterales bacterium | reverse complement strand
CACTCTGGAAACGCTGCCTGTTGACGCGATCGAGGTGTTCAACGCCGCGACAACTCTTCGCCGCTATAACCGTTACGCTTTCAAGTACGCGCAGATTCGGGGCTTGCCCATGACCGCGGCGAGCGACGCGCACCATGCCGCCGCCATTGGCGCCGCTTACACGATCGTGAATACCGAAGATTTTTCCGTAAAAGGAATTCTCGCGCAGATCGTCAAGAGCAACGAATTAACCCAGCAATACCAAACTCCGCGCGACAGCTTGCGCAAAACCTGGAACAACTGGTTGCGGCTGCGGCGGCGAAGGAAAATTCCGGAACTTGCCGCAAAAGACCGCAGCGCTAACGGCCACTGAATTTCCCCCTTAATCCTTCAACGTTTCAACCGAGTTATGCCAGCTTATATCATCGTCGAAATCGAGATCCTCGATCCCGTCGGCTACGAAGAATATAAAAAGCTCGCCGGCTCTACCGTGGAAAAGTACGGCGGAAAATACGTCATGCGCGGCGGCAAAACCGAAGTGCTCGAAGGCGATTGGCAACCCAAGCGCATTGTTGTACTCGAGTTCGAATCAGCGCGGCGCGCCAAAGAGTGGCTGAATTGCGAAGAATATCGCGAGCCGCGCAAGATGCGTCACCGCACCGCCAGAACAAACATGATTCTGGTCGAAGGTATGTAGGCTAAGCGCGCCTCGCAGCAGCGAAATATCGCGCCGGCACAAGATTGTAGGGCCTTTGTGTCAAACGCCAATTTCTGACTCTACGATGCGGCAGTTGACTTGGCAGTTCGCTTTTTCAGTTCGCGCTCCTTCGTTACAATCATCCGCTCATACCCGGCTAACAGGCGGCAGAGCACCCAGCCCCGATAGCCGTCGCGGAATCCTTTCTTCCAGACGTAATGGTAAAGAAATCTTAAGCTGGGGCGGAACGGAGCGCGCATCGTAGCTTTCTTCACCCAGCGTTTACGTTCCAGTCCTGTGCCAAAAGGCGTGGATCGCAATGATTTTTCATCCCCGGAATGCAGTTTTCTCCAAGCGGCCGCTTCCCACGAGGAATACCGATCATGCTTCTCAACAAACGTAGCAATGTCCGGAAAGGCATAATGCTCCATTGGTGTCGATAGATATTCGACGCGGCCATTCAGCAATACGTGCTCGTGGACTTCGTTGTCTCCAGAAGGAATATCGTCGCCGATTTCAATTTGTTCATATCGGCCGAGCCGGTGCCGGAAGAGGCGCAGGTTCCAACTCGGAAAATAACCGCAATGATTTATCCAACCATCTAGAAACCAGAACCTGCGATTGAGATAAAATCCGTCCACGTCGGTGCGGCAAATGGCCTGGCGAATTTCGCGTTCCAGTTCCGGCGTGATGCGCTCGTCGGCATCGATGATCAGTACCCATTGATGCAGCCAGGGAACATTTTCCAACGCCCAATTCTTCTTGCGCGGCAGTTTTCCATTCCAAGCAAACTGTATAACCCGAGCCCCAGCTGCCTCGGCGATCGCTTGAGTGCCGTCTGTGCTGCCCGAATCAATCACCACGATCTCTTGCGCGAACGAGACGCTGGCGAGACAGTCACGCAGGTTCGCCGCTTCGTTCTTAACCGGGACAAGCACGGACAACGGCGCCCGCGCATCGGACCGCTCTTTCATTGACTGCTCTCGCGCTTCTTGCTTTCGCGCGCTGGATTTCCGACGACGATGCTTCGAGGTTTTACGTCCTTCATCGCAACTGCTCGTGCACCAACAATTGCTCCCTCGCCAACTGTGACACCTGGGCCTACAAACGC
>JBBQRI010000252.1:0-1980 GCA_038214915.1 Chthoniobacterales bacterium | reverse complement strand
TTGAACGTGATATTGTGTCACTGGTTCCAACTCAGTTGTTGGTCAGAGTCTATGAAACCAAGGAGTCCTTCCACGGGCGGTAAGGGACGCTTTCCGCAGACGGACTATTTTTTTCATTCCGGTTTTGGTCAATGGCGCGGCCATTTTTGGTCTTCCGACGGAGAAGATAGATCTCGGTTCAGGAATCTTTTTAATTTAGGACGGGAGTACCGTATCGAAGCGGCGCGGGAACGAGCAAGGGAGATGGCGGCGTTTGCCGTGATTGTTCTCACCTCAGCCTGGCCGGTGGTCTACATGATTGTGACGGTGGTGAAGTTGCTCAGCAAAGGCCGACCGCTGAATTGATTGTCCCGCTGTTCGAGTGGTTACTGTCGCGGTTTAGGCCAGAGAAATTCGTCGCGATACTCAGGCGACTGTTCTGGGGCGAAACCGTGGCGGCTCGTGTTTTCGGTCACCACGCGCGGTACGAGGAATTGCAGAAGATAATCTTCGCCACCGGCCTTGGTGCCGCTACCGCTCATCTTAAATCCGCCAAAGGGGTGGCGGCCGACGATCGCGCCCGTGCACGAGCGATTGATGTAAACGTTGCCGGCTTCAAGTCGCGCTTTAATGCGCTCTATGTTATCGGGGCTGCGCGAGAAAAAACCGCCCGTCAACGCGTAGTCGGTTCCATTCGCGACTTCGAGTGCCTCGTCGAGATCGCGCACTTTCAAGACGCTCAGCACCGGGCCGAAAATTTCTTCCCGCGCAATGCGCATGTTCGGTTTTACGTCGGTGAAAATTGTCGGCGGAATAAAATATCCATGCGGTGGAACTTCCTTTGCCTGGTAAGCGAGTGTGGCCTCTTTTTTGCCGATCTCGATGTATTCCAGAATGCGCCGGTAAGCAGGTTCATCAATAACCGGGCCGACCATGATGCCTGGTTGCTCGGGATTGCCGATTCGGAGACTGGCTGCGGCCGGAATTAAGCGTTCCATCACGCGATCGTAATTTTCTTCGAGCAGAATCAGACGCGAGAGCGCGGAGCACTTTTGTCCCTGAAAACCGAATGCGGAATAAATTGAATACATGATCGTCTCATCAAGATCTGCGTCTGCATCAACGATCATGGCGTTTTTGCCGCCCATTTCACAAATCACCCGCTTCAGCTCACGTTGACCAGGCCGGGTTATTCCAGCCGACTCCCAAATTTTCAGTCCGACTTCGCGCGAACCGGTGAACGCGATTAAATCGACGTCTTTATGATCGACCAAATGCGCTCCGATCACGGAGCCGTGCCCCGACAAAAAATTCAACACGCCCGGCGGAACGCCTGCTTCCTCGAACACCTGCATGAGCATGGCGCCGCAGATAATCGATTGCTCGGATGGTTTCATGATTACGGCGTTCCCGCTCACAACTCCAGCCGCCGCCATGCCGCAGAGAATTGCGACCGGAAAATTCCACGGCGCGATTACGAAGGCGACGCCACGCGGCCAGTAATGATGATAACTCTCTTCGCCCGGCACCTGTTGCGTGAGTTTTGGGCGCCCGAGTCGACGCATTTGCTGCGCGTAGAACGTGCAAAAATCGATCGCTTCGCGGATATCGCCGTCGGCTTCAGCCCATGGCTTGCCGACTTCGAAAACTTCTACTGCCGAGAGCTCATAGCGCCTGCGCTCCATGATGTCGGCCGCGCGCTCCAGCAACTGCGCCCGCTCCTCGAACGGCGTCCATCTCCATTTTTCGAATGCCGCACGCGCAGCTTTAACGGCACGCTCGGCTTCGTCGACTCCAGCTTCGCTTCCGTAGCCGACAATCTCGGTCGGCTCGGCTGGATTAACCGAAGGTGTCAAATTGTCGGTCCAAATTTTTTCCCCTCCGATGTACAACGGATGTTTTTCGCCGAAGCGCTTTCGCGCTTCGCGCAATGCGCTCTGCATTTTGTCCTGGCTATCTTTGTAAATGAAACTCACAAGCGGTGCGTTTCGGAAACTATCG
>JBBQRI010000251.1:0-2199 GCA_038214915.1 Chthoniobacterales bacterium | reverse complement strand
AAGCCGTTAATGGAAAATGCTGAGCTGGAACGAATCTGGCGCGTCGGGCTCGAGGATATCAGTGCACTCTCAATCGAAGAGCGCGCGCGATTTTTCCATGCTTCTTACCAATTTTTGAAAGCGTTTGAGACCATCCATTTCCATTATGTTTACGGAATGATGGACGAGGACCTCTGGGAGGGCTGGCACGGACTGCTTCGACATTACGTCGTCGCGCCAGGCATGGCTCATTACTGGAAACTTCGGCCTGAAGTTTTCTCCGAACGGTTTCGGAATTTCGTTAACTCGCTCCAACCACCGACCGATCAACGCACGGTGGGCACGTTGTTCAAAGAGGGACGAAGCTAATGGGGAGCGTGAGCATTTGCTCGCATCATCCGGCATGTTGCCGGATCACCTGCGCGCGTACTGCAAGAGGTACCAAGTTTAGCGCTCGAGATCATGAACTGTGCAGCCGGCTGGCTGGCAACATGCCAGCCAGAGCGAGCAGAATGCACGCGCTCCCCAATCCTGCAGCGCTACTTACACGGTCCCGGCACCGGGATGACCAATTTGCCGTCCTTCTCGGCTACGAAGTTTTCGGAGCTGTTGGATGAGCTTCCGTTTGCGTCTTTTTTCTCAACCTTGATGACGAGCTTTTTCGTCGGTTTGAGATTCAGGCAAACTTTGCCGGTTGGTCCGTCCATCGGCGTCGTCGCTTTTTTAACGTCCTCCGGCGTAAGATTGACAAGCTCAATCATGGAAATTTTTTCTCCGGCGCCCCCCGACTGCATCATTTTGTAAAACTCGAGGGCCTCGGGGTCTGAGCCTTGTGTGTAAAGGAAAGACGCCAGGGTGGCTGTGTCTTTGCCTTCCATTGCTGCTTTGTACTTGTCGGTGAATGCTTTTTCCTGCGCGGGCGTGGCGGCCACTATGCCGAACGCGAGCGCGAGTACGAGTGTGCCAGCTACTGTAAAGATTTTCGTCGAGGTTTTCATGGCTGCCACCGTAGTTGCCTCCATTTCCGCAACGCAAGCCAATTCGAAAAAGAAAAATCGTTGCTGAGTCCCGCTGCGCGGGCTATTCCACTTTCACTGAAATCGACAGCGGGCAGACCGACAATCGCCGCTTTTGCGAATGAACATCCACGAATATCAAGCCAAAGAATTGTTGCGAAAGTTCGATGTCGCCACAACGCGCGGCAGAGTCGCGGCGACGCTCGATGAAGCGGAGCAGATCGCGCGTGAGCTCGGCGATATCGATATTGTTGTTAAGGCACAGGTCCACGCCGGCGGGCGGGGCAAGGGCAGTTTCAAGAACGGCTTTAAGGGCGGCGTGCATGTTCGCAAGACGCCTGACGAAGTCCGCGATGTTGCGGCGAAAATGCTCGGCCAAATTCTGGTGACGCACCAGACCGGCGCCGCTGGTCGTCTGGTGAACAAAGTTCTCGTGGCAGATTCGGCCGATATTGCTCGGGAAATCTACTTTGCTGTCCTGCTCGATCGCGCGACCGCTGCGCCTTTAATAGTCGCCAGCACTGAAGGCGGCGTTGAAATTGAAGCTGTTGCCGCGAAATCGCCCGAGAAAATTATTCGGGAGCCGATTGATCCATTAGCCGGCCTGCAGGCATGCCAGGCGCGTAAACTGGCAAGCCAACTCGGTTTCGAATCATCGCAGCTAAAGAACGCGTCGAAATTGTTTGAAGGACTTTACCGCACTTTCATTGCGTATGATTGCTCGATGGTCGAGGTCAACCCACTGGTCGTTACGAACAAAGGCGAAGTCCTAGCGCTGGACGCCAAGTTTAACTTTGATGACAACGCGCTGTATCGGCATCCGGAGATCGCCGCGATGCGCGACATCGCTGAGGAAGACCCTCGCGAAGTCGAAGCGTCAAAACATGGGCTCAACTACATTGGTCTCGATGGCAACATAGCGTGCCTCGTCAATGGCGCCGGCCTCGCCATGGCTACGATGGACATCATCAAGTTTTACGGCGGCGAACCGGCTAATTTTCTCGACGTCGGCGGCGGCGCGACGGAAGAGCAGGTGACCGAAGCGTTCAAAATCCTGATCGCCGACAAGAAAGTGAAAGCGATTCTGGTAAACATTTTCGGTGGGATCATGAAATGCGACGTGATCGCGCAGGGTATCATCGATGCAGCGAAAACGGTGAAGTTGTCGGTGCCGCTCGTCGTTCGCTTGGAAGGAACGAACGTC
>JBBQRI010000250.1:0-2228 GCA_038214915.1 Chthoniobacterales bacterium | reverse complement strand
CATGCTTTTCGCGAAGATCGACCTGTTTCTTTCCGTAGCCGCCGTCGTGCACCGGTTTTTCAAGGAGTTCGCGAAACTTTCTCCCGAGCTCTGGCAAATCAATCCGGTCCTGAGGCCTCTTCGGTCCGGCGACGCTCGGCTGCACGTCCGCCAGATCCAAATCGATATCAACGCTGTAATCAATTTCGCCTTTTCGCGGCATGCCAAACATGTTCTGGGCGCGAAAATAATTTTCGAAAGCAAGGCATACCTCCTCGCTGCGTCCCGTAGCCCGCAAATAATTCACTGACTCGTGGTCAACTGGGAAAAAACCCATCGTCGCACCGTACTCGGGCGACATGTTGCCGATGGTTGCGCGGTCAGGCACCGGCAGTGATGCGGCGCCCTCACCGTAGAACTCAACGAATTTGCCAACGACCTTTTGCGCGCGCAGCAATTGCGTGATGTGCAAGACGAGATCGGTTGCTGTTACCCCTTCGCGCAATTGTCCGGTCATGTGCACGCCCACCACTTCCGGCGTCAAAAAGTAAACCGGCTGCCCTAGCATCCCGGCTTCGGCCTCAATTCCGCCCACGCCCCAGCCAACCACGCCGAGACCGTTGATCATGGTCGTGTGCGAATCGGTGCCAACCAGTGTGTCGGGAAAGAAGATCTCTGCCTTCTCACCTCTGATGTCTGATGTCTGGCTCAACACGCCTTTCGCGAGGTATTCCAGATTCACCTGATGCACGATGCCGATTCCCGGCGGAATGAGCTGGAAAGTCTTGAAAGCCTGCTGACCCCACTTAAGAAACTGGTAACGCTCGCGATTGCGCTTGAACTCCATGTCCAAATTGAGTTCGAACGCGCGCGGCGAACCAAAGAAATCGACCTGCACAGAGTGATCGACAACCAGATCCACCGGCACGAGCGGCTCGATGATTTTCGGGTCGCTTCCGAGCCGTTGCACCGCGCTGCGCATCGCCGCGAGGTCGACAATCAGCGGAACTCCGGTGAAGTCCTGCAAAACAATGCGCGCAACGACGAATGGGATCTCCTCGTTCGCAGGTGATTTCGAGTTCCATTTCGCAAGCGCTTCGACATCTTTGCGCCGGACCTTTTTCCCGTCGCAGTTGCGCAACACCGATTCGAGCACGATCCGGATGCTCACCGGCAACCGCGAAATTTTGCCGATTCCTTGTTTTTCGAGGGCCGGTAATGAAAAAAAGAGTCCTTCGCGTCCTTTACCGGCGTCGAATGTTTTAAGCGTTTTAAATTCGTCAGTCATGTTTCCACTACGAAGAAAACGAAGCCGAGGAGAGAAAGACCTTCAAAAGCCTTTGTGCTCTTTCGTGTCCTTCGTGGTTGCGCAGAAATCATTTCAGCTCCGCCAGCTTCGCTTTGATCTTCTCGAAATTTGGCAACTGCCGCGCGTCGTCATTACTCTCGGCGTATTGGATCACCCCGTTCTTGTCGATGATGAACGCAGAGCGCTTGGGCACGCCGCTCATCCCGAGATTCATTTGGGGCAGGAACGAGTCGTACATCACGCCATATTCCTTCGCGATTTTGTGTTCATAGTCGCTCAGCAAAGGCACCGTAATCTTTTCCCTTTGCGCCCACGCTTCCTGCGCAAATGGATTGTCGCCGCTGATTCCGTACACATCGGCCTTCAAATCGGTGTAGCCGTTCAGGCCCGCGCTCACTTCGCACATTTCCGTCGTGCACGTGCCCGTGAACGCCATTGGAAAGAAAAGCAGCAACGTGTTTTTCTTTCCGAAATTGTCGCTCAGCTTGATTTGCTTCGGTCCGTCAGCGGTTTTGGTCGATAACGTGAAATCTGGCGCTTTGGTTCCAACAGTAAGTGGCATAAACAATCCTCTGGTTTGAGTTTAAGTGGGGGAAACTCAGTATAAGATCGACAACTGCGGGGTCAAAATTTTGCTGCTGGTGCCAATGGAACTGTTCTGGTGGTTTTTGACGATTGTGCTTTTCGCTGTCGGTTTGATCGGCACCATCGCGCCGGTTCTCCCAGGTACCACCATTATCCTCGCCGCTGCAATCATTCATCGGATCATGCTCGGCCCGGACAAGAGTATTGGCTGGCACACGATCATTGTGCTGGTGCTGCTGACGCTCGCGACGTACGGGCTCGATGTTCTCGCTGGCTATTTCGGCGCGAAATATTTCGGCGCAACGAAATGGGGAACGTTTGGCGCGATTCTGGGGGCACTAGTCGGATTGTTCTT
>JBBQRI010000249.1:0-2233 GCA_038214915.1 Chthoniobacterales bacterium | reverse complement strand
CGCGCTGGATGAATTAATTCTGCGACTGCGACAGCACGGCGCCGAAGTCGCCGAACGCACAGACGCACAGCTAGCTCCTGCTCCGGCGGACGGCGTTTTCCCGCCCGAGTTCTACGTGATGACGAACCAGCAAACCTTCGTCCGCGTTGACGGCAAGGAGATCGAGGTGCGGCCTACCATGATGGACTCCGCAATCGCAGTAGACCGAAAAGGACGCGCCGCGCGAGCCGTTAAATTCTTCGACGTTCGTAAAGGCGACGAAATCCTCATTGGCCACCAGGGTGTGCGCGTGGTGCCTGTGCAGCGCGCGACGTCGCGCACGGATATTTTTCAATTCATCAACACGATCATCGATGCTGATGAACCGAAATCGGCCATCATTCGCGAATTGGCTGAGGAACTTCGACGCGCGCGCAAGGCGAAAGGCAAAATCGCAGTTGTGGCTGGTCCAGCGATCGTGCGGACCGGTGCCGATCAGCATTTGGTCCGGCTCATTAAAGGCGGGTACGTCGATCGATTTTTCGCAGGAAATGCATTTGCCGGTTACGACGTGGAACGAGCGTTATTCGGCACTTCTTTGGGCATTAGCCTCGACCTGGCGTTCGCGCGCGGCGGACGCGAGAACGTTATGCGCGCGATCAATGCGATTCGCCAAGCCGGCAGCGTCGCCGCAGCTGTTGAGGAAAATCTCCTAACCAGTGGGATCATGCACGCCTGCGTCCGTAACAATGTCGACGTCGTACTCACTGGCTCGATTCGGGATGAGGGATCGATTCCCGGCGCAACGACAGACGCTATCGAGGGCCAAAAAGTGTTGCGCGAAAAACTTGCAGACGTGACGCACGCCTTGCTGCTGGCGACCATCCGGCATTCGCTTGCGGCGGTGAGCATGCTCGCGCCCACCGTGAAAATCGTATGCGTCGATATCGATGCCTCGGCGGTCGAGCGAGTCGTCGAACAACAGCCGTTACAGTCAATCGGCATGATCACAGACGTGGAACCATTTCTTCGGGAACTCGCCGATTACCTGAGCGGGTCCAAGGTCAGGCAGTAGATTTTCGGTTCTATGCGCGAGCTGCTTCTTTGTCCGCCGGATTACTACGGCATCGAGTACGAGATCAATCCTTGGATGAGCGTCGCCCGCGGCGCCGAAACGGCGATCGTCCAGGAGCAATGGAAACAACTACACGCGACGCTTTCCAAATTGAATAAGGTTCATCTGATCGCGCCGCAGCCGCGGCTGCCCGACATGGTCTTCACCGCCAATGCCGGGCTGACGGTTGGCCGCAGATTCATTCCCAGCAACTTCCGCCACAAAGAACGCGCTGGAGAGCAACCGTTTTTCGCCAAATGGATGGAGCAACACGGCTACGAAGTGGATTGGCTGCCGGAGGAACTTTACTTCGAAGGCGAAGGCGACGCGCTCTTTGGCAACGACGTTCTCTTTTGCGGTTACAAATTTCGTTCCGACATTCAATCGCACCGCGCCATCGCGGAAATGCTCAGTTGTCTTACTATTTCGGTCGAGCTGGTTGACCCGCGTTTTTACCATCTTGATACGTGTTTTTGTCCGCTGCCGGACGGCGGTGGGTTTTGGTTTCCACAAGCGTTCGATGAGTACGGGCAGCGCGCAATCCGGGAACACGTGACTGATTTGATCGATGTCGCACCGGAAGAAGCGATGCACTTTTCGTGTAACGCCGTGGTGATTGACCGCGACATCGTTTTGCCCGAAGGCGCGCCCCAGCTCGTGACTAAGTTAAAAGAGCGCGGCTACCGTTGCCACGAATTGCCGATGAGCGAATTCATCAAAGCCGGCGGCGCCTGCAAATGTCTCACCATGTTCATGCCCCAGCGCGAAAGCGTTTAAGCGTGGGCAATAAAAAAATTCTTGGCGGGTCTGGTGAATTATTGTTAACAACTCCGTCGTGGGAGGGGCACGACAGCGGTGGGGTTTGGCGGGCGCGACTTTAACGGCGCTCTGTTTTGCCGGCTGCGGCACAACGCAGGTGGCGCGACGTCTTCCCAGCTATGAGACGCCGCTGGCAAAAGCGGAGTATCAGACGGTGCGGACGACGGCCTACACGCACACTGAGTCGGATCATCTCGAGTTCTCGAATCACAATGCGCTTGGGGGCGAATTGCAGGCGGCCGATCCTCCTGTTCATCGGGTTGAGGTGGGAACAAGACCGCTGAATTTTGGCCTGGAGGAAAGCGGACCGCGCAGCGGCTC
>JBBQRI010000248.1:0-2318 GCA_038214915.1 Chthoniobacterales bacterium | reverse complement strand
GATCAAGACGCGAGCAGTTCCGTTGAACCCCCACATCTTGAACCCGGTGCCGAACAGCCCGCCGTTGGGGAAAAGCTCGTCTAAACCGGCCATGGCGTGAAAACAACTGATGGCCACTTTGTCTTTTCGATAAAGACGATCGTCGGCGCGGTATTTGATGCTTCCTCCATCGAGTAAGTGTTTGCACCTGACGCCTAGATTAAAACCTTCCTTGCGGATCTCGTACGGGCCCCACATCGCAACGGCATTCTTCGCGTCCACCGCGAGCTTGATCGTTTCTGCGAGAGTAAAGTTTCGACCGGGCGATATGGGACACTTATTGTTCTTCGGAAAAAGCCGGCTGCCGGGGCCGTCAAAGACGCACAGGTGAGGATTGCTGAGGAAATCGCGAGGTAGCCAGCTGATGGTAAACGCTTCGAATTCCCAATTCTTGTATTTTCGCGTTGCCAGCCCAGGGGTCAGCTTTCGTTGTTTGTTGACCGCGAATACTCGAATGAGAGAGATGAACGAATGCGAGAATTCCGGGTGATTTCCCCGGTCTTGATACGCAAACGGAATTATAAAATAGCGCTCGCGGGTAAGAGCGCCCTCACCAAGGCGAGGAGCGATTTTGGTCTTGATCCGTTCAACGATCTGAGTGTACAGCGGCACATCATAGTTCGAAAAATCGACATCTCCCCTCTGCGCGACCAGGACCAAGGGAAACGCAAGAAGCAAAAGGAAGATTCGGAAGTACATGTTGGTGAAATTATCAGCAACGGCTTTCCTGGAAAGGCGTTAGTTTGCCGTTCCTATTACGATAATGCGCACGAACTCGCCACGGTGATTCCGTCCGGCCGCGGGCACGATTCCCGTTACATCCGGAGCCTACACCGTCCAGTATGCCGGCCGCTGCCGGATCATTTACGGCTTTAGTTTAGTCGGGCCTTAACCTGATTTCCTTGGCGCGCAGTAGCCTTCGCACGAAGGCAGCTCATTGTGTCGAGGCCTTGAAGCGACCATTTGGAACCTTTTTGACAATACTTGGTTAGGCCGACTTATGCCTCAGTGCGTGAAAGCTGATTTCCGATACATTTCGGCCGGCGGTACGCCCTTTCCCGTTTTTTGCGCTGCGTGCGCGCGCGGCCGCAAACGTCGAGACGCAATCGCTAATCTGGAATTCTACCGCGCGTTCGCGGCCGAGCGGGCGCGCAAGACGCGGCGGCCTTCAATGAACTGCCACGCGACCAGTCCTGGAATTCCCAAGATCAATTCGCGCACCCGCGCAATCAAAGAGAGTGCGAAAGCAGCGTCACCAGGAATACCGAGCAAATTACCAACTACGACGTAGCCGCCCTCCTGCACTCCAAGCGCTCCCGGCACGGGAAACACTGCAGCGCGGATCGCCAGAACCATGCTTTGCAAGATCACCGCATTCACGAGCGTCGCTCGCAGACCAAGTGCGTGAAGCGCGATCCAGATTTCGCTTGATCCGAGCAGCAGCGAGGTGGCCGTCGCTGCGCAGCATCCGATCACGCCGGACCGCCGCGCATACAGCCTGCGAATCGCCTGGTCCAGGCTGTGGCCGCTGTGCACCAGCGAATGCCAGTCCTCCGCATTCGCCAGCCGAGAAATCATCTTGCCGATGAAGCGAAACATTCCCAGTCGTTGGACGACATAGAACCCGATGATCGCGAGAACTCCGATCACTGCTCCGATCAGCGTCGGGCGCACAAATCCCTGGCGTCCTGTCACGACAACAATCAAGCCCAGCCCTAACAACGTAAAAACAATCTGGACGAAAACGCCCAGCGTGATGTCGACGAGAACGCTCGCCGCTGCAGTCGGAATCGGTGCGCCATGTAGCGCCGCAAGTCGCGCCCTAACGACATCGCCGCCAACAGTAGCGGAAGGCACGAGCGTGCTGACCGATTCGCCGATCCAGCGCATCCAAAACAGTTGCCACAGCGACAGCCGCTCTGATTTCGGAAAGAGCGCCCACCATGCAACCGCGTCCAGCAACAACGGGACAGCGAGGTGATAAATCGCCATTGCTGCAATCCACCAGCCGGCCGAAGCGAACGCGGCAATAACGTGTGGCGCCCCCTGCCGAACCAGCAGCAACGTAAATAACGCCGCACCACCGCCAGCCAGCAGGTAAAAGGCAATACGGATTTTTTTTCCACCTCTCATAGGCAGCAGTTGAAAACAACCCGGCGATTTTGCTGCCGGGTTAAGCGACGATCTCGAATTGTAGGGTAACCGCTTCAGTTGCCAACTTAATGCCCACGGGCGGGCACGTGCGCTACACGCTCAGTGGTGTAATTCCGCGCAATGAC
>JBBQRI010000247.1:0-2511 GCA_038214915.1 Chthoniobacterales bacterium | reverse complement strand
CTACTCTCGAAATCGGCGGCGGAATCCAATGCCGGCGTCTTGGGCGAGGATTATTTGTCGACCAATTTCGCGGTGATCGATATGGGCGGCAGAGCGCTCTACCTGCGACGTCCTGATTCGCGCTAAGCTCATTTGGTAGGGCGGGCAGTCCTCTGCCCGCCGCGTGTTTGGCGCGCACGGAGTGACACGCCCTACCCTGGCTCCAGTTCCTGGGCGAACCCCTTTTACCGCCCGGCCAGTTTCGGAACGGTCGCCTTTGCGAGACTCGTGAACGCCGCCACCGCGGTATTGGCTGCTGAATCGCTCAGCCGCAACAGACCGATATCCAACCCGAGATTTTTGCCGCGCAAACGGATGGCCTTTAAGTTCAGGTTCTCCCGACCGCGCAACGCGATCTTTGGCATTAATGCGGCTGCTTGCGATGGACCAAGCGACCGAAGAAGCGTTTCGATCGCGTTGATCTCAGCAATCACATGCGGGCGAACCCTATGTTTTCGACAAATTTCGTCCGACATTCTGCGCATCACAAAACTGTCGGGCAATTGAAGCAGACGTTGCTGGTGTAATTTTGAGAAATCCACTACGCGCCGGTTTGCCCACGGGTGGTTCTGCGCCACGATTAGTGCGAATTGATCAGTGCAAAGACGCTCGTAACGCAAATTTGGAGAGTGGCGGGTTAGAAAACCCAGGCCGACATCCATGCGGCCTTCTTCGAGTGCCGTCTCTATCTCAGTGGAAGAGATTTCTTCGACGGTAACGCTGATCGCCGGGTGATCGGCGACAAAATGGCCGAGGAGTTGCGGCACGAGCGGCACATTCAGCACCGGAATAACACCCAGGCGCAATGCGCCGCGTAATTCTCCGGGTTCACCGTTCAGTTCGTGGAGAAGGTTCTCCAACTGATGAAGGAGCGCCCGGGCATGCTCCTGAAAAATCAAACCTCGTGGAGTAAGCAAAATCCGTTTCCCGCGTCGCTGAAACAAAGGCACGCGAAGACCCGCTTCCAAATCCCGCATTTGCTGCGAAACACTCGGTTGTGAAATTCCAAGTCGGTCAGCCGCCCGGCTAAAGCTCCCCGCCTCGGCGACCGCGAGAAAATACCGGAGATGGCGAATGTCCAACAGTTCCGACATGGGAGAAGGAATATTGTTCGGTCGACTTGCAAAATGCAATCAGGAGCTTGACCCCGAAAGCGTCCGGGGTTGATTGCGGGCGAGGATTCTGCTTGCATAGGAAAAACTTATCGCGTCATTTCCAAAACCTTCAAACACTACAATGACCTCGAAGCTTTTCCTCGTTGCCATTTCGTTGAGCCTTCTGGTGGTGGCAGGCTGTAACAAGAAGTCCGGTTCGAGTATTCGGAATTCAAACAAAGTTCGTGTCGGTTACATTGGCTTGACGTGCGAGGCACCGATCTATGCCGCTTATGAAAAGGGCTTTTTCAAGGAGGAAGGACTCGAGCCTGAACTGGTCAAATGCGGCTGGTCAACCTACAAAGACGCACTGGCGCTTGGCAGCTACGACATCACTCATCATCTGGTCATGTACTTTCTGAAGCCGATTGAGCAGGGCTTGGATGTCAGATTTTTGGCGGGAATCCACCGCGGATGTTTGCGGGTTCAAGCGGGCGTGAAAACGAATATTCACACGATTGAAGACCTGAAGGGAAAACGGATTGGCGTGCCGGGAATGGGAACGCCTCCTTTCGTTTTCGCAAATCGTGTCTTCGGCGTCCACGGGATCGATGCTGGGAAAGATATTACGTGGAAGGTTTACCCAGCGGGTGAATTAGGTCTGGCGATCGAGAAAGGCGAAGTGGACGCCGTCGCCAACGCGGAACCGATCGGGAGTCTTCTGATCGCAGAAGGGAAGGTAAGGAACATTGCCGACCAGATAATGGACGCGCCTTACAAAGATGAGTATTGCTGCGAGGTTATCGCGAACGGCAAATGGGTGGATGCCAATCCCGACACGGCGGCCAGAGCAACGCGTGCCCTGTTGAAAGGCGCCAAGTGGGTCGAGACCAATCCGAGGGCTGCCGCGATCATGGCGGTGGAGAAAAATTACCTCGCTTCCACGCCTGAACTGAACACCGTCGCGCTAGCGCGCTTGCGCTACGTACCCAGCGTACAATTGGCCGAGGAGTCCGTACATACTGCAGGCCGCGAAATGAAAGTCGCCAAGATGCTTTCTCCAGAGACCGACACCGAAGCGCTGGCGAAACGCGCTTTCATGCATCTTCCCGGCGTTACGGACGAGTGGATTAAGACCCTCGAGGTGGAAAAAATTGCTGGGGCCCAGGTTTCACCCGACGAGGATATCCGGCTAATCGCGACGTTGATCCAGAAGGACAGCGGAGATTCGTGCTGCCGAAGAAAAATGTTCGATCAACCGGACCAGGATGCGCCGAACCTTGCCGACCCCGACGCGCCGTGTCTTGAGAAAAACACGGTCGCTGCGCAGAAATAAGCCGACGGCGGGAGAACGACTGACAATCGCGCTGTCATGTTG
>JBBQRI010000246.1:0-2512 GCA_038214915.1 Chthoniobacterales bacterium | reverse complement strand
CTACTCTCGAAATCGGCGGCGGAATCCAATGCCGGCGTCTTGGGCGAGGATTATTTGTCGACCAATTTCGCGGTGATCGATATGGGCGGCAGAGCGCTCTACCTGCGACGTCCTGATTCGCGCTAAGCTCATTTGGTAGGGGCGGGCAGTCCTCTGCCCGCCGCGTGTTTGGCGCGCACGGAGTGACACGCCCTACCCTGGCTGCAGTTCCTGGGCGAACCCCTTTTAGCGCCCGACCAGTTTCGGAACGGTCGCCTTTGCGAGGCTCGTGAACGCTGCCACCGCGGTGTTTGCTGCTGAGTCGCTCAGCCGCAACAGACCGATATCCAACCCGAGATTTTTGCCGCGCAAACGGATGGCCCTTAACTTCAGATTTTCACGGCCGCGCAACGCGATCTTTGGCATCAACGCGGCGGCTTGGGATGGACCAAGCGAGCGAAGAAGCGTTTCGATTGCGTTGATCTCAGCAATCACATGCGGGCGGACCATATGTTTTCGACAAATTTCGTCCGACATTCTGCGCATCACAAAGCTGTCCGGCAATTGAAGCAGGCGTTGCTGGTGCAATTTCGAAAAATCAAGCACGCGCCGGTTTGCCCAGGGATGGTTCTGCGCCACGATCAGCGCGAATTCATCCGTGCAAAGACGCTCGTAACGCAAATTTGGAGAGTGGCGGGTTAGAAAACCCAGGCCGACATCCATGCGGCCTTCTTCGAGTGCCGTCTCTATCTCAGTGGAAGAGATTTCTTCGACCGTAACGCTAATCGCCGGGTGATCGGCGACAAAATGGCCGAGGAGTTGCGGCACGAGCGGAACATTCAGCACCGGAATAACACCCAGGTGCAATGCGCCGCGTAATTCTCCGGGTTCACCGTTCAGTTCGTGGAGAAGATTCTCCACTTGATGAAGGATCGCCCGGGCGTGCTCTTGAAAAATCAAACCCCGTGGAGTCAGCAAAATCCGCTTCCCACGTCGCTGAAACAAAGGCACGCGAAGACCCGTTTCCAAATCCCGCATTTGCTGCGAAACACTCGGTTGCGAAATTCCGAGCCGGTCAGCCGCGCGGCTAAAGCTTCCCGCTTCGGCGACCGCGAGAAAATACCGGAGATGGCGAATGTCCAATGGCTCCGACATGGGAAAAGGAATATTGTTCGGGGGACCTGCAAAATGCAATCAGGAGCTTGACCCCGAAAGCGTCCGGGGTTGATTGCGGGCGAGGATTCTGCTTGCATAGGCAAAACTTATCGCGTCATTTCCAAAACCTTCGAACACTACAATGACCTCGAAGCTTTTCCTCGTTGCCATTTCGTTGAGCCTTCTGGTGGTGGGGGGCTGTAATAAGAAGTCCGGTTCGACTATTCGGAATTCGAACAAAGTTCGTGTCGGTTACATTGGCTTGACGTGCGAGGCACCGATCTATGCCGCTTATGAAAAGGGGTTCTTCAAGGAGGAAGGACTCGAGCCTGAACTGGTCAAATGCGGCTGGTCAACCTACAAAGACGCACTGGCGCTTGGCAATTACGACATAACGCATCATCTGGTCATGTACTTTCTCAAGCCGATCGAGCAGGGTTTGGATGTACGGTTCCTAGCCGGAATCCACCGCGGATGTTTGCGCGTTCAAGCGGGCGTGAAAACGAATATTCACACGATTGAGGACCTGAAAGGAAAGCGAATTGGTGTGCCAGGAATGGGGACGCCTCCTTTCGTTTTCGCAAATCGTGTCTTTGGCGTCCACGGGATCGATGCTGGGAAAGATATTACCTGGAAAGTTTTCCCGGCGGGTGAATTAGGTCTCGCTATTGATAAGGGCGAAGTGGACGCCGTCGCCAACGCGGAACCGATCGGGAGTCTTCTGATCGCAGAAGGGAAGGTAAGGAACATTGCCGACCAGATTGTGGACGCGCCTTACAAAGATGAGTATTGCTGCGAGGTTATCGCGAACGGCAAATGGGTGGATGCCAATCCCGACACGGCGGCCAGAGCAACGCGTGCCCTGTTGAAAGGCGCCAAGTGGGTCGAGACCAATCCCAGGGCTGCCGCCGTTATGGCGGTAGAGAAAAAATATCTCGCTTCTACGCCCGAACTGAACACCGTCGCGCTCGCGCGTTTGCGCTACATACCAAGTGTCCAATTGGCCGAAGAGTCCGTGCACACTGCCGGCCGGGAAATGAAGGTCGCTAAGATGCTTTCTCCAGAAACCGACACCGAAGCACTGGCGAAACGCGCTTTCATGCATCTTCCCGGCGTGACGGACGAGTGGATTAGGACCCTCGAGGTGGAAAAAATTGCTGGGGCCCAGGTTTCACCCGACGAAGATATCCGGCTAATCGCGGCGTTGATCCAAAAAGACAGCGGAGATTCGTGCTGTCGAAGAAAAATGTTCGATCAACCGGACCAGGATGCGCCGAACCTTGCCGACCCCGACGCGCCGTGTCTTGAGAAAAACACGGTCGCTGCGCAGAAATAAGCCGACGGCGGGAGAACGACTGACAATCGCGCTGTCATGTTG
>JBBQRI010000245.1:0-2518 GCA_038214915.1 Chthoniobacterales bacterium | reverse complement strand
TATCGGATCCTGATTTTCACCGGGTTTTTTGTGCTTGGCCTCTTCTGGCTTACATTTTTGGCGTGGTACGACTACCCGGTCTTTCGCTAAATGTCGCTTAAAGCTTTCCATATTGTGTTCATCATCTTCTCGACGCTGCTTGCGTTGGGGACCGGCGTGTGGTGTCTCTGGGTCAACCTCGTGGAAGGCGCCCCGATTTACATTGCCGGCGCAGTCGCCTCCTTCGTAGTCGCGATTGTGCTGATGGTGTATGGCGTCTGGTTCTACAGGAAAATGAAACGGCTGCGCATCATCACATGAAAAGAGTCGCCTCGTTGTTGTTGGTATCCGTTGTGTTTGCCACGCAGCAAGCGATGGCGTGCCCGTTTTGCTACGGCGCCAAGGACGGCAAATCGACCGAGCACATGGCCGTCGCGATTTGGTTTCTTTTTGGTGCTGTGATGTCGGTCATCGGCGGGATAGGCGCGTTCAGCTTTCATCTGTGGCGCCATGGCCGCATGCCGGTAGAGCCGCATCAGGAGCTGACCGAGCAAGACTTGAGCAAGTATGAATAGCCTTGCTCTAATCAATGAGTTTCTGGGTCAGCCGCCCAACGCTTCCTCCCACGGCTATCAGATCGATCATATCATTGAGTTTTGTCACTGGTTCATGGCCGCGTTGTTCGTCGGGTGGTCGGCTTTTTTTATTTACGTCCTGATTCGGTTTCGGAAGGGTCGCCAGCCGGCTGCCGATCATGCCGGTGTGCGCAGCGGAATTTCGACGCACTTGGAGTTTTCAGTTGTCCTGATTGAAGCGGTACTGCTGCTGGGCTTCGCGATCCCGCTATGGGCAAGACGCGTGAATCAGTTTCCCCCCGGAAAAGAGGCTCTGCTGGTGCACGTAGTCGCGCAGCAGTTCAGCTTCAACTACCACCTGCCGGGAGCGGATGGACAGTTTGCCCGGCGCGACGTCAATTTTGTCTCCAACTCCAACCCGCTCGGGATTGATCCAAAGGATCCGGCTGGTAAAGACGACATCGTAACGACCGGCGAACTCCATGTGCCAGTGGATCGCCCAGTGATTGCAGAGCTTTCCTCGAAAGACGTGATCCACGATTTCTTTATATCGGACATGCGCATCGCAGGCGATGCCATTCCCGGCTCGCTAATTCCAATCTGGTTCACGCCCGTTAAGACCGGAACCTATGACGTGATTTGCGCTCAGTTATGTGGACTTGGCCATTACGGAATGAAAGGTACACTGGTGGTCGACACGCCGCAGGATTATCAGGCGTGGCTGAAAGAGCGCGCCGAGCTTGCCGGCACGCAAGCAACACCGCCGTCGCCGTCGCAGCGGCCGCCGGGCGAACCGATTGGTGGAGCTCCGCCGGGGACAATTCCGCCGCCAGGCGGGCCTAAGCCTGCAAATGCTGACGCGGAAGGCGCCGCTGCTTCGCCGCATCCTGCACAACAGCTGCACAATGCGCCTGCCCCTGCGGCTTCGCCGACTCCTGGCGGCTAAATTCTTTCGCGCCAGTCGCGGATTGTCCCCTTAGTCTCGTCTGTCGTATTCTTCCCCTGTGGGAAGATCCGGAACATGGCTTAACCGGTTCGCATGGCTTACATGCGTCGCAACTCTATTGTTGATTTGCAGTGGCGGCATGGTGACCAGCAAAAATGTCGGGCTGGCCGTGCCGGATTGGCCGACCACCTTCGGCTATAACATGTTTCTCTTTCCGATTTCGAAATGGGTCGGCGGAATTTTGTTCGAGCACACGCATCGATTGATGGGTTCGCTGGTCGGATTTCTCACGATTATCCTCGCCGTGTGGCTTTGGCTGGGCGACGACCGGCGATGCGTCCGCAGCCTGGGTGTGATCGCGGTTGTCGGTGTGATTCTGCAGGGAATTCTGGGCGGTCTTCGAGTCACGATGATGAAAGATCAAATCGGCATCTTTCACGCCTGTGTCGCTCAAGCGTTCCTCGCTCTGCTTGTTTTCATAGCGCTGATAACGACAAATTTTTGGCGCTCCGTTACAGAACGGCTCGGCGATTCGCAGAAATTTTCGCCAATCAAAAAGCTCGCTGTTGCGATCACAATTGCGATTTATGTGCAGCTGGCGCTCGGGGCAACGATGCGGCATCAACATCACGATTTGGCGATCCTGGATTTTCCAACCGCAAACGGCGCATGGATTCCAGATACGAGCGTGGCAGCCTTGGCAAAGATCAATGCGTGGCGCGACGCGCGTGCGTTGTCGGACGTGAGCGCATTTCAAATCTGGCTGCAAATCGTGCACCGGTTTCTCGCGTTAATCATCGCGGTTGCGATAGTCGCGTTTTGCGCCCGGGTCTGGAGAGAAATGCGGGATTTCGCTGCTCTCAAACGATTATCACTCCTTTGGGTCGTTTTGATCTTTGGCCAGATTGCGCTCGGTGCCTGGGTGATCTGGAGCAATAAAGCCGCCGATATCGCCACCGCGCATGTCGCGCTCGGCGCGGTAATGCTATCTTTTGGTGTGAGCATCAGCGCGATTTGC
>JBBQRI010000244.1:0-2524 GCA_038214915.1 Chthoniobacterales bacterium | reverse complement strand
GCTTCTTCCTGGACCAGTTTCTTCTCGATATCGGCGCGCACTTCCGTGAGCGACTTCGTGCTGCCGCCGTGCTTATCCTCAACCTTCAGGATGTAATAATTGCCGGCGTAATCGATGATGTTGCTGATCCTGCCGACGGGCATGTTGAAGGCGAACTTTTCCAGCGGCTCCGCCAGAGTTTTGCGCTCGATCACCCCCCAGTCGCCGCCGTTGTCCTTCGTGCTGTCCTCGGAATAGGTCTGCGCCATCTGCTCGAACTCTGCGCCACTGGCGAGCTTGCCGAGCACTTCTTCGGCGAGTTCTTTTTGCGCTGGCGCGCTGGCGGTGTCCTTATGGCCAGAGATCATGATCATTCGCAATTTAATCTGCTCCTTGGACGTGAATTCATCGCGATGTTTCCTGTAGTAATCGTCGATCTTTGTAGGCGAAATAATCGAGTTCGTTTTTACGTTCTTGCTGCGCATCGCTCCCACAATAATTTTTTCCATCTCCTTTTGTTTGAACTCGCCCAACGTGTAGTTCTGCGCTTCGAGCGTTTTGACGAACGTGTTGCGGTCGCCACCAAACGCTTCCTGGATGATCTGATGTATTCGCTGATCCACGATGTGATCAGGGATTTCGTAGCTTTCTTTCTTGAACGCCTGAATCACGAGCCGCCGATCGATCAGGTCTTTTACTGCGAGTTGGCGCAGTTCCGTCATTTTTTTCTCCAAGTCATTCCCTTTGTACTGCTGGCGGAGCAGGCGTTCCTGCGGTGCGGTTAAAGCGCGCACCTGAGAATACGTGATCACTTCACCATTTACGATCGCAGCAATGCCGTCCACAACTGTGGGTTCCCCTTCGGCTGACGCGACGTTACAGATCGGGACTTGAGCAAGTGCACCGACTGCCAGCAAAACGGCCACAAACGGGCGCATGAAATTACTCATAATTTCTTGATCAGTTCGACAACTTCCGGGAGGTGTTGATCGATTTTCGATTCAACTAAACGGGGGAATTTGCCCGCGACAAGTATAAAATCCCCGTGCCGCGTCAACATCACCTTGCGCTCACGCACTTCTACACGGCTCACCCCTGATTCTGCCGCGGCAAGTTTGATCTCGACCAGCGCAAACAAATTGTCAACGGCAGAGGGAAACGCTCCGAAGCGATCGCGCCAATCGTGAAACAGTCGCTCAACTTGCTCGTGCGACGTGATCTCCGCAATCTCACGGTACGAACGTATGCGCATGGCAGGGTCGCTTACGTAGGCGACCGGAATGAACGCTGGAATGCGCTCGGGCAGAGGCGCTTTTCCAACCCCGAGAGCATTCGGGGCTGGAAAGCCGTTGGGTTTTGTTGGCGGCGCGATGAACTCTGCTTCGTTTGTCACCACAAAATCAAGGCACACGTCCACATCCAGCCGGAGTCGTGGTTTTTGTCCTTTCAGCTGCGCCACTGCCTGCTTGAGCAACTGACAATATAAATCGAAACCCACCGCGATGATGTGGCCGCTCTGCGCGGTGCCGAGAATGCTGCCCGCGCCGCGAATCTCTAAATCGCGCATGGCGATGCGAAAACCAGCGCCTAACGAGCTGTATTGCTTGATTGCGCTGATCCGCTTGCGCGCGGCACCGACTGTCATCATTTCGCGAGGCAGAAGCAGATAGGCATACGCCTTGTGCTCGGCCCGACCGACGCGCCCGCGCAATTGGTACAAATCCGCGAGGCCAAATTGATCCGCGCGGTCGATGACAATCGTGTTTGCATTCGGAATATCGAGACCGCTTTCGATGATCGTCGTGCAAACGAGCACATCTATTTTACCAGCGACAAATCGCGCCATCACCGCTTCGAGTTCGTCGGCGTCCATTTGGCCGTGCCCGATTTCAACTCTGGCGTGCGGACAAAGATGGACGATCCGATCGCGTACCCGTTCGATCGACGCGACGCGGTTGTGCAAGAAGAACACCTGACCCTGCCGTTCCAGTTCGCGATCAATTGCGGCGCGAATGATTCGTTCATCGTACGCCGACACGACCGTTTCGACCGGTAAACGATTGGGCGGGGGAGTCTCGATCGTGGACATGTCTTTCACGCCCACCAGTGAAAGATAGAGCGTGCGCGGAATCGGTGTGGCGGAAAGTGTCAGCACATCAACGAGCTTGAAGAGCTCTTTGAATTTCTCTTTGTGCAGAACGCCGAACCGCTGTTCCTCATCAATGACAACCAGGCCGAGGTCCTTGAAGACGACGTCGCCGGAAAGGAGCCGGTGCGTGCCTATGACGATATCGACACCGCCTTCGCGCAGCAATTGCAGCACTTTTTTCTGTTCGGAATGCGAACGAAAACGGCTGAGCATTTCGATCCGCACCGGGTACTCACGCATACGTTGCCGGAACACTTCGAAATGTTGCTGAGCCAAAACAGTGGTCGGCGCGAGCACGGCCACTTGCTTCCCGTCCATGACTGTCTTGAATGCGGCGCGCACTGCGACTTCCGTTTTGCCGAAACCAACGTCGCCACAGATCAGGCGATCCATCGG
>JBBQRI010000243.1:0-2573 GCA_038214915.1 Chthoniobacterales bacterium | reverse complement strand
TTGACTCAACAAATAGCAAGCCAACCATGGGAACAAGAACGCTCGCCGTGCTCATCACGATTGCTTTCAGCGTGATCGGCGTATTGGGTGACTACTTCCTCAAGCTCGCCAGCGCGCGCGAGCAATCGTTGCGGACGAGGTGATTTTACCTCGGCTTCGCCCTCTACGCCTCGACCGCCTTTGGCTGGGTGTTCGTAATGAAACACCTGAAGCTGGCTACCATCAGCGTCCTTTACTCTGTTTCCCTGGTACTGCTGCTTACCGCAATCGGAGTGGTGTTGTTCCGGGAGTCACTGAACTACTTTGGGGGTGACCGGCATCGTTTTAGCCGTGATCTCGCTGGTGCTATAATGCGCTTCGCATAGCCGCCCTGGAGAAGGTTTCGTAAACATCCAGCAGCTCCGTTAGTTACATATAATGAAGGCATATCTCGCAATCTGGGCAATCTTGTTAGTCGCTGTTTCCGCACGCTCTGGTGAAACTGACCGGAAGCCACTGGACGAACAGTTCCTTCGTAATTACATGGCTGGAGAATATGACCTCATCGGCCGCAAGGCTGATTCGAGTGCAACTTACAATGGACACGTAACGCTTAGGGATGAAGGAACAGTTCTACAAGTGATGCGGACCGTCGAAGGGACAACAGAGAAATGCGCTGCTCGATTCGACACCGTAGCAGGCACTGATCGTATTCCCGTGTTAAGAGTGCATTTTCATTTTGATGGAAAAGAGTATGACGCCACCTACCGGTGGCAATCTGACCCTGACAATTATCCACGATTTACAGGCTACCTTTATCTTTCCGGCACCAAATCGCCTGGTCTCGAAGCGCTTTTCCCGATCCATAACTGATGGCAAGGAAATGCGAAAAGTTGCTTTTGATTTTACGAGCAAGTTTTCGATGTTGAGTGGCGGATGAACAGCGAGCAGGTAGCGGTCATTCTGAAATCGTTCGACGCGCCGGATGAAGTGCGCGTGATGCAGAAAGGCAAATTCGAGTTGGTCCACCTCGGGGGAATCAAAATTGGTCGTGCGACGTATGAGCCGGGGTGGAAATGGAGCGAGCACGTCGGCCCGAGTGTTGGCGCGACGCGCTGTCCCGTTGAACATGTCGGGCTTGTTCTCTCGGGAACCGCGACAATTGCGTTCGATGATGGTCGCGTAATTGAACTTCACGCAGGCGATCTGTTTTACGTTCCGCCGGTGCCGCACGACAGCTGGGTCATCGGCGATGAGCCGTACGTGTCGCTGCACTTTCTCGGCGCTGAAAAGTACGCGACCGAAAGCCGTTGAAACGGCTTATGCCGCTCTTCTAGCACACTCACCGGGCTGAAGCCCGGTGTTAATCAGCGCGCGAGTCCAAACACTGTCGTCCGGCGACACTGACGCGACCAATCTCACTAACACCGGCTTTCAAGCCGGTGTCACAAAACGTTGAGACATGGAAGCTGTTTCAACAGCTTTATAACTTTGCGGGTGTGTCTTCGTGGTGCAGGGCCGCGAATGGGCTCGACGAAGCAACGGCTTTGTTCTAGAACCGGCGCATGAAAAAGTTGGTCCCAATACTTTTGCTTGCGACGGTGACGCCATTTTGCGCACGAGCAGAGCAACCCGGGGGCACACTCGCTGGCGCGCTTGCCAGTCAAGGACTTGCCGGCGCGAAGCTGGAGCGACGCTACGGCAATCATCTCTTGGTTCCGGTTTCAATAAATAATCGGCGAGGGGCGCTGATGATCGATACCGGATCCCCCAATACGCTCATCGATCGCAACAGCGTGAATACGTTCGGTCTTACGGTGGAAAAGACCGACTCGAGCGTCGGCGGTTTGTTTGGCCGCAGTTGGGAACGTTTCGGCGCGAGCAAAGTGAAGAGCATCGCGATGGGCAATTGCATGGTGACAAACGTTCCTGTGGCAATCACAGATTTGTCGGGCATGAATCCGGACCGGGGCGCTGCTGCAACCGGGTCGCACATCGCCGATTCCAAGGCTATGGCACATCTCAATGGTGTGCTCGGTGCGCGCGAGATGGCCAAGTTTGGGATGATCATCGATTGCACCCGGCAGATGCTTTACATCAATCCGAACGGCGCAAATTCTGCCGTGAGCCAGAGTCTCGCGAGTTTCCTAGCCGGTCGCGGTTTTACGAGAGTCCCGATGCGACTCAATGCGAATGCTCACTACGATGTTGAAGGCGCACTGAACGGACACGCGACCCGGTTTCTCGTGGACACCGGCTCGTCGACCACGCTAATCGACACGCAAGTCGCGGTGAAATCAGGATCGGGCGTGAACCCGCTTGCGGGCTATGGCGCGGGAGGCGCCGGCGGCCTGGTCGAAGGAGTGAATCGCGCCAGCGTGAAGGAACTGGCGATCGGAAATTTCAAACTGGCAAATGCCGAAGTGGTCGTGGCGCACGTATCAGGCGACATTCTACTCTCGAAATCGGCGGCGGAATCCAATGCCGGCGTCTTGGGCGAGGATTATTTGTCGACCAATTTCGCGGTGATCGATATGGGCGGCAGAGCGCTCTACCTGCGACGTCCTGATTCGCGCTAAGCTCATTTGGTAGGG
>JBBQRI010000242.1:0-2643 GCA_038214915.1 Chthoniobacterales bacterium | reverse complement strand
CGAACGGCGACATCCATTCTTCCTCGGTCATTTGGTTGCCACCGGCGTTGAACCACATCACATCTCGAATCTCCGAGCCGGGGATGCGACGACCTTTTAGGAACTTTGGACGACGAAAAACCGGATGTTCTTTTCGGAGCCGTATCAATTTTCGCGTGAACTCAAAAAACTCATTCTGCTTTTCGTCACGCTCCCAGTTAAACCAACTGATGTCGTTGTCCTGACAGTAGGCGTTGTTGTTGCCGTTTTGTGTTCGACCCCACTCATCTCCGCCACAGAGCATCGGCACGCCTTGGGAAAGAAACAGTGTCGTGAGAAAATTGCGGCGCTGCCGGTCGCGCAAAACGTCAATCTGCGGCTCATTGGTCGGACCTTCGACGCCGCAATTCCACGACTGATTATTATTGTCGCCGTCGCGGTTTTTGTCGTTGTTCAGCTCGTTGTGTTTTCCATTGTAGCTGACCAAATCGTTCAGTGTGAATCCATCGTGGGCTGTAACGAAGTTGACGCTCGCGTAAGGCCGTCGCCCGTGATGTTCATAGAGATCGGGGCTTCCGGTGAGTCGATACGCCATTTCACCAATGCGGCCTTCATCGCCTTTCCAGAAACTGCGAACCGAATCGCGATATTTGCCGTTCCATTCCGACCAAGGCACGGGAAAGTTGCCCACCTGATAGCCGCCTTCTCCGACATCCCACGGTTCTGCGATTAACTTCACCTGCGAGAGCACCGGGTCCTGCTGGATCACTTGGAAAAATGGATGCAGCGTATTGAATCCCGAATGATTGCGCGCTAGTTCGGTTGCGAGATCGAATCGAAATCCGTCCACGTGCATCTCCTCCACCCAGTACCGCAAACTGTCTGCAACCAATTGGAGCGTCCGTGGATGAAGTAGATTCAAGCTGTTACCAGTGCCTGTGAAATCGAGATAGAACCGGGGATTCTCAGGGTGCAGCCAGTAGTAGGAGAGATTATCGATCCCGCGGAAACAGAGCGTTGGGCCAAGATGATTTCCTTCCCCCGTGTGATTGTAAGCCGCGTCGAGAATCACTTCGATGCCAGCAGCATGCAGGCTGCGCACCATTGCTTTGAACTCGGCGACCTGTTGGCCCATTTGTCCACTGCTGGAATATTCTGCATGCGGAGCGAAAAACCCGATCGTGTTGTAGCCCCAGTAGTTCGTTAGGCCGTTCTCGACCAAAAGTTTTTCATCTATGTGCGCGTGCACGGGGAGTAGTTCCACCGCAGTCACACCAAGCTTTTTGAAGTAGTCGATTGCAGGCGGGCTACCGAGCCCCGCATAGGTGCCGCGCAATTGCTCAGGCAAGTCCCGCCAAAGTTTGCTGAAACCTTTCACGTGCACTTCATAGATCACGGATTCGTGCAGTGGAATCGCCGGTCGCTTGTCATTCTGCCAGTCGAATCCGGGATCGATCACGACTGATTTCGGCACGCCCCACGCATCGTCTCGAAAATCCTGATTCAAATCTTCCTTCTCACCGCCGATGACATAACCGAACATCTCATCCGCCCAGCTCACCGCTCCGACGATTGCTTTCGCGTACGGATCAAGAAGGAGCTTGGAGCTGTTGAAACGAAGGCCCCTCTCTGGCTCGTACGGGCCGGATACACGAAAACCGTACAACTGTCCCGGTCGCGCATCGGGCAAAAAGACATGCCACACTTGGTCAGTTCGCTCCTTGAGCGGGATCCGAATGTCTTCTTTCGCGTCTTCCATGTTGTCGACCAGGCAAAGTTCGACTCCGGTGGCGTGCTCGGAAAAAATCGCAAAGTTCACCCCACTACCCGTCCAAGTTGCGCCGAGCGGATACGGCTGACCGAGAAAGTTTCGTACGGGAGTCATAAAAGCGCGGCGCATTTATCCGGCATTGAGCCCATGTTAGCAACGAGGAATGGCGAGTCGGATAAATCCTGCCGCAGTTGTTTTTGAGCGAAACTCGGTCGAAAACCCCAATGTGAAACGCACGATGATCTTCGCCTTCTTAATTCTGATTTGTGCTTTCGCGATTTACCTCTATGCGCATCACAATTGGAATTCGCTGCCGGCCGGAACAACGATTGATCGGATCGTCGTCGAAAAATCAGCGAGGCGATTATCGATGTTTAGGGACGGCAATCAGATAAAGATCTTCCGAATCGCTTTGGGTCGGAACCCGCTTGGCGCGAAGCAGGAAGAAGGCGACATGAAAACACCGGAAGGAATCTACAAGATCGATGGCCGAAATTCGCAAAGCAGTTTCCATCTCGCGCTGCATATTTCTTATCCCTCGGATGAAGACGACAAGCGTGCGGCTGCGCAAGGAGTCTCAGCTGGTTACGACATCATGATTCACGGAATTCAAAACGGACGCGGCTGGATTGGCGCGTTTCATCGCTGGAAAGATTGGACCGCCGGTTGCATCGCAGTTACCGACGAAGAGATCGAGGAACTTTGGCGGGTTACACCGGACGGCACGACAATCGAGATTCGTCACGAAAGCGTCTCGAGCGCGCGTCGCGCTTTTTCGACATCCGACGCCGCAGAATTAGCAACGCGTACGACAATGGAACACTGACTGGAATGGGCTCGCCGGCTTTCGTTCGATCTTGGGCGTTGAATTTTGGATGTTCGGCGTTCTGGAG
>JBBQRI010000241.1:0-2663 GCA_038214915.1 Chthoniobacterales bacterium | reverse complement strand
CGATAGCGCGACATATGCTTTGGCCGACCGCCGTTTGAAGGTCGGAGTTCCCGCTCCAGCCACGGCAGAGTCCAGTCCGGCCGATGCAGAAGCCGATATTGCTCCACGGAAAGATGTTGGCGGTAACCGCGACGGCTCGATCATGGGTATCTCTGAAGTCAAGACTACTCAGACGCCCGCCCCAGAAGCGGAAACAAACTTGACCCTTGAAATCGGCATAAAAAAAGAGCCGAACGCCACGATCGATCACACAAAGGTAAGAGTTCTCGTGTACCCATACGATATTGTGGACGACAAAGATATTAAGCTCACTGACGCCGACGTGAACTATGAATGGCTGACGTCGAAGCACGATTGGTCAGAGGCAAATCCAGAAGTACTCCAAGTGAATTACGTGCGCGCTAAGACAAGCGGTTTATCTGATTCATCGCTTTCCGAGGCGGCTGCAAAAGTGCGGCCGGGGCAAAAAGGTCGCGGCGTGAAAGGTTCCGCAGTTACCGGACAACGGAAATATCTCGGCTACATCGTTCGGGTTTACTATGACGATGAGCTGCAGGCCGAACAGGCGGAACCGGCGCGGCTTTTGCAGCAGTTTCCTCCTTTGAAAAGTCCCTCGGCACGATGACGCGATTGCTTCGAGGCTGTGTTGCTTGCGTCCGAAACAGCCGCAGTCACACAGACAATCTTCGACGGGTTCTTCCATGGCTGTTTGTTCTTGTTTTTGCCGCAGCAGCAGAAGCGCAGGTTCAGGTGGATCTCAAATTCAAACGATTGCAATACATCGCTTACGAACCGGTCGTGGCGACAGTTGCCATCACGAATCTGGCCGGGCGTGATATTGAACTGCACGACGCGGCAGGGCAATCCTGGTTGGGCTTTGAGATCACGGGCAGTGAGGAACAGCCGATCGCGCCGCTCAGCGGTGCAAATCGGGAGCCGCCTTTGAGACTTCAAGCAGGCCAGCGAGTCACCCGCCAAATCGATCTCACGCCGCTGTATCCCGTCAATGAATTCGGCGCTTATCATGTGCGCACGAACATTTACTTCGCGGATCTGGGAAAATTTTTTTACTCCGGCACCCGAGTCTTCGAAGTCACTGACGCACGGCCGATCTGGCAGCAAACCGTTGGAATTCCAGACGGCACGGGCGGGTCCGGCGATGTGCGCACGTATTCGCTGATGACCAATCGTTTTCCTGACCACACTTCTTTGTACGTTCGGGTGCAGGACAAAGACACGGGCGTCGTTTATGCCACTTACTCGTTAGGCCGCACGATCTCTTTCGAACAGCCGCAAGCGGAGATCGATCGCGCCAATCAATTGCATGTCTTGCATTGCGCGGCTCCGCGCGCGTGGTCGTATGCCCGCATCGGATTGAACGGTGAATTGCTGACGCACTCTTCGTTCATGGAAACTAGAACGCGGCCCCACCTTGTTCATTCGGGCAAGGGAGAAATAGCCGTGCACGGCGGCATGGTCGAAGCGCCGACGCAGAGCTCGGGTAGCAAAGCACCAAAACTTTCGGCTCGCCCGCCTGGCGCGCCCACAAACGACCGATAATGCGCAGGAATTCTTTCCGAATCACTTTATCGGCTGCCAGTCTACTGGTGACATTTCTAGCATGTAGCTCGTACGCAGCGAAGAGAAGCAGTTTCGGCGGAGATGGCTCAGCGGTAACTGTCGTGATCGATGCAGGACACGGCGGCTATGATCGCGGAGGGATTCCCGGCCAGAGGGTTTCAGAAAAAGACATGACACTCGACGTCGCGCGGCGACTTAAAAGTGTTCTCGCAGCCAGCGGTTATCGGGTGGTGATGACCAGGGACAGCGATGTCTTTGTTCCGTTGGGAATGCGGTGCGCAATCGCCAACTCCTGCCGCAATGCCATTTTTGTATCCGTCCACTTCAATTCAGCAACGCGAAGTGGAGCAAGCGGCATAGAAACATACTTTTACAGTCGCAATAGCTTATCGCTCGCGTCGGCGATTCATCACTACGTCGCCGGGGGTGCGCCGTCAGACAACCGCGGCGTGCGTCGGCGTGGTTACTACGTCTTGCGAAGGACAAACATGCCGGCCGTGCTTGTCGAGTGCGGTTTTCTCACTAACCCGAGCGAAGCTGCGTACGCCCAGAATGCTTCTTATCGTCAAAAACTTGCCGAAGCGATTGCAGCCGGAGTCGGCAGACGCAATTCCGTCGCCAGCCCCTTTAGTACGACCCGAGTCGCGACAACCGAAAGCATTCCGCTGCAACCGTACATCGACCAAACCAGGGTCACCAAATCCAAAAAGAGCCGCTCGAAGCGTTCGCACAAGAAAAGCACTCGAAAAAAGAAAAGCTCCTCGAAACGGTCAAGCTCAGACGCGCGCGCGTCGTCATCAGATCGGGAGGGCTGATTGGACCTGCCAATTTTGACGTCGGCGCAGATGCGCACTGCAGAGCAGGCTGCATTTGCAAACGGCGTGCAAGTCGAGGCGTTGATGAACAAGGCCGGCGCCGGTGTCGCTCAGGCAGTCACAAAATTTTTCCAGAAACCCGGTCGATGCATCGTATTCGCCGGGAAAGGACATAACGCAGGTGATGCCTTATTCGCCGCGCAATGTTTAGAGCAGCGCGGATGGAAAATCGAGGTGCGTCTCGCTTTCAAAGAAGCTGATTGCAGT
>JBBQRI010000240.1:0-2737 GCA_038214915.1 Chthoniobacterales bacterium | reverse complement strand
CTTGGCTCAGGGCAGCATCGATCGAGCGGCGACCCCGCTCGCGGGGCATGGAGCGTGTCAGTTGAATGGGACGCCCGTCGTGCTTGCCAGCTACGATCGGCAGACGGGTGCCTGGGCCACGAACCCCGACTGCTTCCTGCTCCCCGCATATCTGAAGGATCGCAATGCGAGAACACTATGGCAGGCCAGCCCGGAGTGGATGGGGCACAGAATCGACTCCCCCTCCTCTGTGCGCTATTCGGCTTTGTTTCCGGCATTCGAAGCCGATGCGCTGATCGCGATGATCGAGCACGAGCCCGTAGACGAAGATGATGTTGCGGACCTCATTCTGCTGAACTACAAATGCGCGGATTTCGTGGGCCACAAGTATGGTCCAGATTCCGACGAGCTTCGCGTCACGCTGGGCGAGATGGACCGTCAGTTGGGGCGGATGCTAAGTGCGTTAGAGGCAAAGGTTGGGAAGAACTATCTCCTAGCGGTGACCGCAGACCATGGCATGCCGGCAGAGCCGTCGTCGCCCGACCGCCGGCACTTCGCGCCGGCGATCATCGACCTGTTGAACGAAAAGTTTGATCCGGAGGCGAAGCGATTAATTACGTCCTTCGAACCGGAGAACCTCCAGATCTTCGTCGATGAAGACTGGCTGCAGTCTCTTGGTTTGACGCTGCGCGACCTGGCTCACTTCCTAGAATCACAGCCGTTCCTTTTTGCGGTGTTCACAAACGATGAGGTGGGCCGCGCGGCTCACGCGGCGAAGCGTATGACGCTAACGCGCGGGCGCTCGAAGGACAAATAGAGTCGGCCTAACAAGGGTCTAACCAAGCGATGAAGCGTGTATGTTAGGCGGTTAAAGCTTGCTTCCTCACCTTCGCAGGCAATAAACTCCAACCAGGAAAATGAAGATACCAACACTATTCGCCGCTTGGACTGCTCTTGTGATGACCGCTATGCCTCTTGAATCCAAAAGCCAAGATTCTGACTTCAAGCCACCGGGAACAGAGGAAAACGCCGCAGTGGACCAGGCCAATACACGCCTCGACGCAGTCTATAAACGGTTAACGGGCAAACTGGACGCCGATGGTCAAAAGGCGTTGAAAGAAGCTGAACGCTCATGGATCAAGTGGCGTGACGATGAAGCCATGCTAATCGCGCGCGTCGGCGGCGCGGTGGGGGGCAGCGGTATGCGGGTGGATTTTGCGAACGCACAGCTCAAGTTAATCAATCAGCGAATCGAAGTCCTGAGCGAATACTTAAAGCAGTCTTCTGGCAACTAAACGCATGAACACGCCAACGCCTAGCACAGGCGATGCAGCGAACCGCGAGCCAGCCGCCGATCTGCCGTCGGCGTGTTTGCCATCCATCTTTTGACTGTGACTTACGCTTGACCGGGCTCGCGGTCGCCGATCTTGTGTCTCGTTAGGCGTTATGAATGTGTCTTCGACATTTTGAGGTGCGCCAGCGACAATGATCATTGGCAAAATGACGTTTAAATATCCCATAAGCGCCGACGAAAGGTGACGGCCAATGCCCTCATGTTGAAAGTGCTCGACCAAATCTACGTGATGTCACCGCTGTCGCCCTCGCCATCGCCGACCAAGTCTACCGTCAAGGAAGTGCAGCTTTAGACCTACTGAGATTAACGACGGTATCGGTTCGGGCGCTTGCCAACGCGTTGAGGACAACGCGTTCCACCTTTATGGTCTCAGCGATTCTGTAACTTCTGTCCAACATCTCATGCAACTTGAAGGTATTGATCACGTAGCCATGGGCGTGCGCGACATCGAACGATCGGCCAAATGGTACATCGACGTTCTCGGGTTCAAGCGACTTCACGAAGGCATGTGGGATGGGGTGCCAACTTTTATCGGCAAAGGAAATACCGGGATCGCCTTGTTCCCCGCGAACGAAGAGCCGAAAACGTCTACACACCGCGAAATTCGAATGCTTCATCTCGCCTTTCGCGCGGACCGGGAAAATTTTCTTGCTGCGCAGCAGGAGCTAAAGAAGTGCGGAATCAAATTCGAATTCCAGGATCACGAAATCGCGCACTCGATTTATTTCCGCGATCCCGACGGCCACCAACTTGAGATTACGACGTACGAGGTCAATTAGCGCGGCGCAAGCTTTGCCCTTTGTCATCTCGAGCGAAGTCGAGACATCTCTCGAAATTGCTGGTACGCGCGTTATCAGAAAAATCAGTTAGAGATTGAACTTGTTCGTCTCCCGACTCACTCGCCGCTACCGTCGCGGCATTTCCGTCCATGTCGCTCGTCCCACTCGCTCCATTCCTCGACTTCGCTCGGAATGACAGAAACCGGCCGCGGCAGTTCTTGTGTTTTTTAGCTGTCGCAGGAATACGGTTCGTTGCGACCGACTCGGACATGGAACGCCGAATAAGAAGACCAATCCACAATTCTGAAGGATCTCGTGAATTATCTGGTAGCGGAGTATCGAAAATCTGGGAAGGGTAACCGCCACAATATGAAAACAATTACGCTTAAGCCATTCGCTCTTTGTTTCGCCACTGTCGGGCTCGGCCAAATCGCTTTCGCACAAAGCGATTTGAAGCTGCCTGATGTCAGCCAGGCTGCCGAGGTCAAACAGCGCATTGCGTTGACTGATATTGCGATCAATTACCATCGCCCATTGGTGAACGGGCGAAAAATTTGGGGCGGCCTCGTTCCTTACGGCAAAGTTTGGCGCGCGGGCGCTAACGAAAACACGACGATTGAATTCA
>JBBQRI010000239.1:0-2794 GCA_038214915.1 Chthoniobacterales bacterium | reverse complement strand
CACCGACGTGGCCGCAAAGGTCTGTGGCTGGCTCGCCGACAAGCTGCGCCAGTTTGATTGCGACACAGTAATCTCGCCGGCCCTCGGTGGAATCATCGTCGGCCAGGAAGTCGGCCGCTCGTTAGGCAAACGCCACATTTTCGCGGAGAAAGACGAAGGCAAACTCGCCTTGCGCCGCGGTTTTCAAATTTTGCCTAACGAGAAATTCGTTGTGGTCGAAGACGTCGTCACCCGCGGCGGCCGCGTGCAGGAGACAATCGACATCGTGCGCGTGCATGGCGGCGTGGTCTCTGCAGTCGGCGTGATTGTCGATCGCAGCGGCGCAACCAAACCGGACTTTAGCTGTCCGTTCGTGAGCCTAGTCGAAATGAATGTCGAGACGTTCCCCGCCGACAAACTCCCGCCCGATCTCGCCAAAATCCCCGCGATAAAACCTGGCAGTAAGTAGACGACAGGATTTGTCGCCATTAGGACTAAAGGTGGAACGCGTTGTCCTCAACGCGTTGACTTAGCCACACGGCTTTGCCGCCGGATATCTGCGTCTTCGTCGCAGCCAGTAGCATTGTCTTGAAGCCAAGCCAATCCACCTTTGCTCGCGAAGGGATCGATCACCCAACGCCAGTCTTCATCTCTGGCGCAAAAACCGGCAGCTACGGGATTCTCCCGAATGTATTCAGTTTTGCTGAGAGCTGAGTGCCCCGTTCATCATACCGCAGCCGATGATCAAAATATCCTTCCTGCCACATCACGCAATACGTTCGGGTATGAAAGCGTTTCCAGTCTCGAACGACTTCGCTCATCGATTTGTCGCGCGGAAAAGACAGCACGGTGTGCACATGGTCAGGCATTAAAAGGAAAAGTGTGATATGCCATCGCATGTTCTGTTCATAGAGCTTTGCTGAATCCAGAAGGACAGGCGCAAGAGACGGATCAACCAAGGTCCTTTGCTGTTTCTTACGATTAAGTCTGATGCGGATGTGAAACAGTGCACCGGGTTCGACCCAATGCGGCACCCTGTGATGCAATCGCTCCGGGAAACCGCGATAAACTTTCATTCGCATCAGTGTAACGATTGAGCCAGCGACATAGGAGGAGATTTCTTGCGCCCTCGGCGAACAAAAAGGCATCGTCTTGCGGACAAGCCGATCCACCTTCGCTGCCGTCGTATTTAGATTAGGACAGGGTTTGCCGTCGAGTTCACGACGCCGGCAAAATACGCCCGCTTACTTCGCCGAAACCGACGCGGTAACCATCGCCCTGGCACCAGCCGGTGATCGTTAGGCGATCGCCGTCTTCGAGCCATTTGCGCGTTTCGCCGTTAGGCAGCTTCAAGGGATTCGCGCCGCGCCAGGTCAATTCCAGCATGCAACCGCGCGATTCTTCCGTTGCCCCGCTTATGGTGCCGCTTGCTAACAAATCGCCCGATTCCAGGTTGCAGCCGTTGACAGTATGATGGGCAAGCTGCTGCGAAATGCTCCAGTAAAGATTTTGGAAATTCGTGCGCGTGATCACATGCTGCGCATTCATCGATGACGTTTGAAGCTGCGCTTCAAGCTGGATATCGAATGTGAAATCCTTTTTTGCGCACAAATACGGGAGCGGCTCGGGATTCTGTGACGGCAGGGATTTCCTGAACGGTTCGAGCGCTTCGAGCGTCACCACCCATGGCGAAATGCTCGTCGCGAAGTTCTTCGCCAGGAACGGGCCCAGCGGCTGATATTCCCACGCCTGAATGTCGCGCGCGCTCCAGTCGTTCATCACGACCAGTCCGAAAATGTGGTCGGTGGCGCGATCGATCGGCACCGGTTCGCCTAACGAATTGCCTGGCCCGATCAGAAACGCCATTTCCAGCTCGTAATCGAAGCTCTTGCTCGGGCCGAATGTCGGCGCGGTTGCGTCCGGTGCTTTCGTCTGTCCGCTCGGCCGGCGCACATCCATCCCGCTGACGACGACCGAACTCGCACGCCCATGGTACGCGACCGGCAACCACTTCCAATTTGGCATCAGCGCGTTCTCAGGACCGCGAAGCATCGTGCCGACGTTGTGCGCGTGATGATACGACGAATAAAAATCAGTGTAATTGCCGATGCGCGCTGGAAGTTTCATCGCCACATCCTTTTGCGCATGAAACATTTTTTCCCGCAGCCGCGCGTCATCGCGCAGTATTGGTGTATCCGCCGAGAGCACGTGCTGAAGAATCTCGCGCGTCTTTCGCCACGCCGGACGACCGAGCGCAAGAAATGAATTCAGCGAGTCCTCAGAGAATACCTTTTGGTTCCGAAATTCCGGCGACCGAAAATGCTCGAGTTCTTCCAACGCGGAGAGATCAAGAATCAAATCCCCAATCGCAACGCCCACACGCGGTTTGCATTGTCGCGGCTGGAAAACCCCGAAGGGAAGATTTTCTAATGGAAAGGGGGAATCCGGTGAAACTTCGATGAAGGATTTGAGAGGCATTCTTTGGAATTGTAGGGCGTTTCTGTGAAACGCCAACCTGCGGCGTCTGACACAGAAGCCCTACAATAATTTGAGCGCGCGCAGATCGTCGCGCGGCTCATCGAAGCTGCAACTGCCGAAAGACGTCACGAATTTGCGGCGGTATGGCAGGCGTTCCGTATCGATTTTCCAGCCGCCCCATGCGAAGAAATCGTCGGTAAACGAAAACGAGCCCGAATCTTCGTCCTCGAGCATCATCGCCGCCTGATCTGCGTCCCATTGATGCTCCGCCGCAAGGACTGCGGCTCCCAGCACATTGAGAAATCCGTGCATCTTCGTTTTCACTTCGTCGCGAAAT
>JBBQRI010000238.1:0-2876 GCA_038214915.1 Chthoniobacterales bacterium | reverse complement strand
CACGCCCCGGCTGATAGAGCTGCCGTATCCAACGGCATTGCCCACTACCATCACTGTCTGACCGAGCAAGTTCGGAGAAATATCGTCGAGATTGATGAACGGGAAATCGGTTTGCGCGTCGATTTTGATAAAGGCCAGATCGGTCTTGTCGTCGCCGGTAATGTAATGCGCGCGATATGTTTTCCCGTCGTGAGCGGTTACGTGAATCTTCAAATCCGCAGCACGCTCTACTACGTGCTGGTTCGTGACGATGTAACCCGCCGGATCTATTATGAAACCAGACCCCAGACTTTGCAGCGTCTGACGGACTTCGCGCGGTCGAAAGCGATTGTAACCGAAGAATTGCGCGTAAAAATCGTCGAACGGGTCGCGCACAGTGCGCTTAACGACTCGCTCGGTATTGATATTCACTACCGCAGGCAAAACCTTCGCCACAGCCAAAACAGCTGGTTCCGAAGCCGGATCGGCCTGTGCAAAACACGGCGCTGAAGCCGCGACCACCACGAACGCCGCGACCGCGCAGACAGCACGATTTTTCAGACGCATACGCGCAGCAAGTAACGAGGCGGCCTTCGGACTGTCAACTTGCCGCACTGCGTAAACATCCGAGATTGATTCATTATGCGCACCTCAATTGACGCTCGCGCAAATCTTCAACTGATCGAGGAAAAGTATCGCCTTTGGCAGGAGAACCCTGACTCGGTCGATTCCGGGTGGTCTGCCTTTTTTGAAGGATTCGAACTGGGGAACCTTCCGGAGCGCAACGGGGCAGCCGAAGCCGGGGTCGAGGCTCGTGAAGCAGCGTTGCAGACGCGCGTCGATGGGTTGGTTTACGCTTATTGCTCGCTGGGTCACACGATCGCACGCGTAGATCCGCTGGCAGAGACGCGGCCGACAAATCCATTGCTGCGTCTGAGCGAGTTTGGGTTCACTGACTCCGACCTCGATCTCCGCGTTTCATCGAAGTTCTTCCTAGACAATCGGCCGATGACGTTGCGCGACATGGTCGCGGGGCTCGACAGAATTTATGCCGACTCGATCGGATCGGAGTTCATGCATATTCAGGATCCACACATCCGCGAATGGATCCGGCGGCAACTGGAAACACTTCCGCACAAACATTCAACGCCTCGTGCGGTCCAAGTCGCGCTGTTGCGGGCGCTGCTCGAAGCCGAGTCGTTCGAGATTTTTCTGCATACCCGCTTCGTCGGACAAAAGCGTTTCTCGTTACAGGGAGCGGAAACGCTGATGGTCGTTTTGGAGACAATCCTGCACAAATGCCCGGACGGCGGCGTTGAGGAGATTTGCATGGGCATGGCACATCGTGGACGGCTCAATGTGCTGGCGAATTTCCTGCGGAAATCACTCAAGGTCATTTTCACCGAATTTAGCGAGAATTACATTCCCGATTTGGTCGCTGGCGATGGCGACGTGAAATATCATCTCGGTTATCAGGCCGTGCGCAGGCTCGCTTCGGGCGCCGAGGTCGAGATCCGACTCTCGTCGAACCCGAGCCATTTGGAAGCTGTCGATCCAGTGGTCGAAGGCAAAGCACGCGCCCGGCAACGAATTCGCGGCGATTCCGAGCACCGGAAAAAGGTCTTGCCGCTGCTCGTGCACGGCGATGCGGCATTCATCGCACAGGGAATCGTAGCCGAGACGCTGAATTTGTCGCAGTTACACGGTTACTGTACTGGCGGCACTATTCACGCTGTCGTGAATAATCAGATCGGCTTCACTACGCTTCCGAAAGATGCGCGATCATCGCGTTACGCCACGGATATCGCCAAAATGATCGAGGCACCGATTTTTCATGTGAACGGCGATGACCCGCTCGCAGTGAAGTTTGTCAGCGATTTGGCGTTCGATTTCCGCCAGCGATTCGGGCGAGACGTAGTGATCGACTTGTATTGCTATCGCCGCTATGGCCACAACGAGGGTGACGAACCGTCGTTCACGCAGCCCGATCTTTACGCAAAGATCGAGAAACGTCCGTCTGTCACGCAGCTTTATAAACGCGAGTTGCTCGATGCCGGAACGCTGAGCGAAGACGACGCTGCGTCGCTCGAGACCGAGTTCGGCTTGCGACTGGAAATGACGCGGGATGAAGTGAACGCGATCGAAAAACGCAGAGCGAACCAGAAAGCAAAATTCAGAGAATCAACGGCCATCTTTCAACCTGAATACACGAGCGAGTCTGAGCCCACGGCTATCAGCGAGAAAACGCTGAAAACGATTGTCGAAGGTCTGACGCATATCCCGGACGGTTTCGAGGTCCAGCCAAAAATCCAACGCATCGTGATCGACCACCAGCGCAAAGTCTTCGAGGATGGGGGGTCGTATGAATGGCATTACGCCGAAGCGCTCGCATTTGGGTCGCTTCTTCTTGAGGGAATTCCAGTTCGGTTATCGGGTCAGGACAGTTCGCGCGGCACGTTCAGCACGCGCCACTCAGTGCTTTACGACGCGAAGACGGGCAAATCGTATGTGCCGTTGATGCACCTGGCTGAAAAGCAAGCGCGCATCTGCATTTACAACAGCCCGCTCTCTGAGGCTGCCGTGCTCGGATTCGATTATGGTTACTCGCTTGAGTATCCAAAAATGCTTTGCCTGTGGGAGGGGCAATTCGGTGATTTTGTCAATGAGGCGCAACCAATCATTGATCAGTTCATCGTCTCAGCAGAATCGAAATGGCAACAACCCAGCGGGATTGTGTTATTACTCCCGCACGGGTATGAAGGCCAGGGCCCGGAACATTCGAGTGCTCGTATCGAGCGCTTCCTCCAGGAGTGTGCCGATGACAACATCCAGGTCTGCAATCTCACCACCGCAGCGCAGTATTTTCATGTGCTGCGCCGCCAGATGAAACGTGATTT
>JBBQRI010000237.1:0-2888 GCA_038214915.1 Chthoniobacterales bacterium | reverse complement strand
CGGAGCTCTTCGTGACGGCGTGGCTTGCGGGCGCGGCGCGGTCTGACCACTTGCGGCGCTGTCGCGATAAAATAACACGCCGTGTGCGCGCAGATTAGTGATCAGCGCGTGCAGATCGTTCGCGAGTTGTTGATCGTTCAGCAGTGTCGCCACCAAACCTTTGCCTTGCATGGCGCTGCGCAAAACTTTGCGCGTATCACCAATTGCATTCTGTAAACCGTCCGCGGCTGTTTTTGCGGAGGCCATCGTCGAATCGGCCTGCCCGATCACGCCATCCAGTTTCTTGGAAGATTCTGCCAGCGCGCTCGTAGCCTGGTTCAAGTGTTCCATGCTCGCCTTCAGGTTTTCCATGTTCGCCGGGGAAAGCGTGTCTTGATTTAGACGGGTCACAGTCGTGTCGATCTTTTGCACCGTGCCACGGAGGTCGTTCACAAGCGCACCGCCTGAGCGTGTGAGATCGTCGATGCCGGTCTCGCGTGCACCATTGACATCGGCATTCGGCGGCAGATACGCCTTCGGCGGTCCGGGCGGTATCGTTACATTCACGAACCGATCGCCAAGCAAACCCGAACTGCCGACTGTGAACTTCGTTCCCTCAGGGATCTTAATGTAATCATAGATTTTCAGAGGTACAGCCACGCCATCGCCCTCGCGAACTAGCTTCGGGCCACTTGCGACTTTTCCGATTCTCGCTCCGGCGAGCAAGACATCGGTGCCTTTCAGCAGTCCGCCCGCATCGTTAAAGCGCACAGTGATGGTGTAATACGTCTTAAAGCCTTCACCCAGCCTCCCGAATTGCACGACCAGCGCGGCTAACATCGCCAATCCCACAAAAACAAAAATGCCTACTTTGAATTCCAAACCTCGCTCGTGCCTGTTCATTTTGGATCTTAATTGTCGATCCTGATGCTGATTTTCGCAAGGTAAGCGACGGCTCACTCGAGCGCATTTCGCCCGCGAGACTGCAAGCAGTTAAGGTCAATCGCCCCGACCGTCTGATCGGCCGAGGAGGAAATCCTGAATAATTGGATCGGTTGATTGCTGAAGCTGATTCGCCGTTCCATTAAAATAGATCCTGCCTTCGTGCAGGTAGGCGATTCGGTCGGCCACATCAAACGCGCTTTTCATATCGTGGGTGACAACCACGCTGGTCATTCCAAAGAGCCGTTGGAGCCGGCGAATCAATCGATTGATGCTATCCGCGACTACGGGATCAAGACCGGCTGTCGGCTCATCGTACAATACACACGAGGGCCGGCGAATGATGGCGCGCGCCAGCCCGACCCGCTTTTTCATACCGCCGCTCAAACTTTCCGGCATCTTATCTTCCTGACCTTCCATTTCCATCACCTCGAGCATCTCACTAACTTTCGACCGCAGCGCTTTCCGATCGCGCTCGCCGGCTTCGCGCAAAGGAAAGGCAATGTTGTCTTCAACGGTCATCGAATCGAAAAGCGCGCCACCTTGAAATAGAATGCCGACCTTTATGCGAATCGCCCCGAGCTGGCGCTCGTTCATTCCAATGATGTTTTGGCCCTGGATCCAAATTTCCCCGGAGTCGGGCTCCATCAACCCAACCATGTGTTTCAGCAAAACGCTCTTGCCGCCACCGCTGCGCCCAATGATGGCCAGCGTCTCACCGCTGCTGATCTTAAGATCGACGCCGCGCAAAATTTCCTGTTGCCCGATTTTCTTTCGCAACGAACGCACCGCAATCATGGGCGACGAATTATCCGAAACCAGAGGAGGTTCCGTGGACATTTTTGGAGATGAAGGGGCTTCGATCATCGCAGGCTTAAATTCTGAACGCTCAGCGTGCAAGTCTCAACTGTGCAGCATTACTGATACCCCGCCGGATAAATAATGTTGAACAACATGGTGAGAAAAAAATTGCAAACCAGAACCACGAGCGAGGAGTTCACCACCGCCTCAGTGGTGGCCCGACCAACGCCAACCGCTCCTTCGCGTGTGGTCAACCCTTTGTGGCAACTGATGAATACGATGAGTATTCCGAAACAGAACGCCTTTGACAGACCCATGATGATATCGCGGCTGCGCGTCCAGCGCACCATGTTCGCCATGTAGTAAGTGCCATTAATGTCGAGCATGAAAATCGCAACGAGATAACCGGCTGCGATGCCAACGGCGATGCACTCCGCCACCAGAAGTGGCATCGAGACCATCATGGCCAGTACGCGCGGCACCACTAGGTAATCAACCGGATAAACCGCGAGTGCGCGCAAGGCATCGATTTGCTCAGTGACTTTCATCGTGCCGATCTCGGCTGACATCGCTGCGCCCACGCGTCCGGCTACCATCAGAGCAGTCAGCACCGGCGCGAGCTCGCGGCAGAGCGAAACCGAAACTACCGCGCCTACGGCGGAGCCCATGCCCAGCTTGTTAAATTGGAAAAATGTTTGAGCCGAGAACACCGCACCAGTGAACGCACCGGTGATTATGACGACGAGCTGCGAAAGCAAACCAATCTCAACGACTTGATTGAGAAATAATTTCCATCGGAGCTTGTGCGTGAAGATGGAACGAAAAGTGTCGGCCGCCAGTAGGACCAACTCCCCCAAATATTGACAAAACGAGAGCAGCGGCGCGCCCAGAGCGCTAAAGAAGCGGACCATTATGGAATAGATGATCAGTGAACGGCTAATTCGCGTGTCCGCAACGTTTTGTTCTGATCACTAATCGCCGATTACGTCGCTAGCCGTTCAGCCGCTCGGTCTTTGTTCGCGAGTGCAGTTCGGCCGGAATCGCGCCGATGATAAGCGGTTCAAGGCCAAGCTTGAGGAAAATGCTGCGAATTTCGCGAATGCTCAAAGTCGGTTCATCGAACTCGAGGTTAACGATATCGTGATTCGTGTCCACCTTGTAACGCA
>JBBQRI010000236.1:0-2895 GCA_038214915.1 Chthoniobacterales bacterium | reverse complement strand
TTGAGATTGAGAGTGGCATTCCTGATATCGAACTGCGAAAAATGATCGACCACTCCTACAAACTGGTGGTCGAGAGATTGCCAAAATCTAAGGCAAAGATCGGAGCTCGATCTCGCCGAAGCTCAACTGCAGGGCGTCGCGTGCGACGTTGAGAAAATTATCGGCAGCATCGGTGAGCGCGACGTGCAGCTCACCACGCTCTGTGGCCGGCGAGCGCAGCGATTGTCGATCCAACGTTTTCTGCACTGCGGTCGCGCAATTTTCCGCGGAATCGACGAGCGTGATTTGGCGTCCGAGCACGCGTGCAATCGCGGCGCTGAGCAGCGGATAATGAGTGCAGCCAAGCACGAGCGTGTCGATCCCGTCGGCAAGCAGGGGCTCAAGATAACGGACAATCACCCGGTCGGTTACGTCGTCGTCGAGCAACCCTTCTTCGATCAACGGGACGAGCAACGGACACGCACGACTGCTCACGCGCACATTGTTGTCGGTCGCGCGTAGCGCCTTTTCGTACGCACCGCTGCGGATCGTCGCTCGAGTTCCGATCACGCCGACATGCTGGTTACGGGTTGCCTGCAACGCCGCTCGCGCTCCCGGCTCGATCACCCCGATCACAGGGACAGGAAATTTCTTGGTCAGCACAGGTAGTGCGACTGATGAGACCGTGTTACACGCAACGACGAGCGCCTTTGAATTTTTTTGCATCAACATATGCGCCAGCTCTAATGCATAGCGCTGCACGGTCTCGGGACTCTTCGGGCCGTACGGAACGCGTGCCGTGTCGCCGAGGTAGACAATTTTTTCGTTTGGCAGCCGCTCACGGAGCGCCTTGACCACGGTTAGCCCACCAATGCCGGAATCAAAAACGCCGATCGGTCGCGGGTTGCTCATGTAGCGGGAAAAGTCATCGCAATGGTAACGTGCCGCAAATACATGTCGCCTCTTCCTTTCAAAGGGAGAGGGCTAGGGTGAGGGTTGGATCTGCAACGTGAATCCTCTCCCTTGACCAAGGGAGAGGCAGAATATGTTGCGCGCCATACCCTGGTCATTTGCAAACGCGCTCCACTTTCGGATGATTGATCGCGATGGCTGAGCTTCCCAAGAGGTACGATCCGAACGCGGTTGAACCGAAGTGGTATCAACGGTGGCTGGAGAATCGCGATTTCGTAGCAAATCCGGAGTCCTCGAAGCCAGCGTTTTCGATCGTGATGCCCCCGCCGAACATTACGGGCATGCTCACGCTCGGCCATGTTTTGAACGACACGATTCAGGACATTCTCGCACGCCGCGCGCGGATGCAGGGGTTCGAAGTCCTTTGGTTGCCGGGAATGGATCATGCGGGAATCGGGACGCAGACCGCGGTGGAGAAATATCTGCGCCGGACTGAAAACAAAACGCGCCACGATCTTGGTCGCGAAGAATTTTTGCGGCGAGTACTGGATTGGCAGGACAAACACGGCGGCATCATCATCGAACAGCTCAAGCGACTCGGCTGTTCCTGCGATTGGTCGCGCCAGCGTTATACGCTTGATGACACTTATGCCGCTGCCGTCCAAAAAGTCTTTGTCGATCTTTACGACAAGGGCCTGATCTATCGCGGTCGCCGGATGATTAATTGGGATCCTGCGGCGCAAACTGCCGTTTCCGACGAGGAGGTGATTAACAAGCCGCAGAAAGGGTATTTGTATTTCGTTCGGTACGAGATTGTGGAAGAACCTGGACGCTTTCTTGAGGTCGCAACTACACGGCCTGAAACGATCATGGCCGATACCGGGATGGCGTTTCATCCGGGCGATAAACGCTATCTCGACTTGTTAGGCAAACATGCCTGGCGTCCGCTCGCACGGGAGAAAATTCCAATCATCGCCGACGAAGCAATCGATCCGGAGTTTGGGACCGGTGTTCTAAAGGTTACTCCGGCCCACGACGCGCTCGATTTTGAAATAGGCGAGCGTCATCACTTACCGACCATCGACGTTCTGACTCCTCGAGGCCGTATCAATTGCCCCGCGGTTCCAGAGTTGCACGGACTGGAGCGCTTCGAAGCGCGCAAAAAGGCGGCGGAACTACTGGAGGCGAGGGGACTTTTAGCGAAAGCCGAACCATACGAGAACAACATCGGGTTCAGTGATCGCAGCGACGTGCCAATTGAGCCGCGACTCAGTGAACAATGGTTTCTGCGGTACCCGAAAACAAGAGAGGCGCTGGCGGTGGTGCGTGATCATCTCATCCGGTTCTTTCCAGCACATTGGGAAAAGGTTTACGCGCAATGGCTGGAGAACATTCGCGACTGGTGCATCAGCCGTCAGGTATGGTGGGGACACCGGATACCGGCGTGGTACCGGAAATCTCAAATCCCAAATTCCAAATCCCAAAGGGGCGAGGAAATTTACGTCGGCATCGAGCCGCCGCCCGATCCCGAAAACTGGATCCAGGATGAAGACACGGTCGACACCTGGTTTTCATCGTGGCTATGGGCCTACGAGACGATGGATCCGCAGACACGAACGAAATTTTATCCGACTAGTGTGCTCGTAACCGCGGCGGACATCATTTTCTTCTGGGTCGCGCGCATGATCATCGCCGGGCTCGAGTTCAAGCCAGCGAAATCCAGCAAGATTGAAGACAACGTTCCGTTTCACCACGTTTTCTTCACCAGCATTGTTCGCGACAGCCAGGGCCGCAAAATGTCGAAGTCGCTCGGCAATTCGCCTGATCCGCTCGAGTTGATCGATAAGTACGGTGCCGACGGCTTGCGATTTGGTCTGATGCGCATCGCGCCCACTGGCCAGGATATTCGGTTCGATGAACGACAAATCGAGGAAGGCCGAAACTTTGCGACGAAACTCTGGAACGTCGCGCGCTTTCGTCAGATGCACGGCCCAAGTGAAGCAA
>JBBQRI010000235.1:0-3009 GCA_038214915.1 Chthoniobacterales bacterium | reverse complement strand
CCCTATTTATTCATAACGTCGCTGATTTAATTCGGCGCGTTCTCTTTCTCGCGCGACCATATGGCAGGGGCAAGCTTGCCGCGATTTTTTCGCTGTCTCTTGCGCAGGCCCTTTTCCAAGTTATTGGCATCACGTCGATCTTTCCCTTTTTGGCGATTGCCGCTGATCCCGAGCGCATCCGTCGCTCTCATTTTGGCACGCAGTTTTTAAGTCTGTTTCCGCCGATGGAAAATCGGCAACTCCTTCTGGTGGCCGGGATAATCGCGATCGTCGCTCTCCTTCTATCAAATGCAGTGAATCTTTTGTCGGAATACGGGCGCACTCGTTACGCTCAAAACTTTGCACATTGGCTGCGCGTGCGGCTGCTCCGCCGAATGGCCTCACAGCCATATACCTATTTTCTTCAGCGCAACTCTGGCGATCTGCTGAAAAAAATCATGGGCGACGTCACCAATTACGCCGGCGGCGTACTCCTCCCATTACTGGACACGGTCGCGCGCGTGCTCACCGCAGTGCTTCTGCTGGCTACGCTGTTTTTGGTGCAACCGATAATCGCGATTTCGGCGGCTGTCATTCTGGGCGGATTTTATGCAGTCACGTTTCAACTTCTTACGCGCAAACGTCGGGAGGTGGATGAGAATCTAAAAATACATGTGACTGGGTCGTACCGTGAGGCGCATCAGATGCTTAGCGGGATCAAGCCCGTAAAAGTGCATTGTGCTGAAGAACATTTTCTCGCCCGATTTGCGGGCCACTCAGCGATTATCGCGCGGATGTATGCTCGCACGCCTGTTTTCGCCAATAGCGCTCGCTATTTTGTGGAGCCGCTTGCTTTCGGCGGCCTCGTGGTTGCTGTATTAGTTTTGGCAGCCAGAGGACGCGATTTTTCCGATATCCTCCCGAACCTCGGTGTTATGGCGCTTGCAGGTTATCGGCTGCTGCCCTCGCTCCAGTTGCTTTACGCGGAGCTCACACAGGTCAGCTCCATGCGTCATGCGGTTGACGAAGTGTACGACGAATTTGTTGCGGCGGAGACTGACAAATCGGTTCCGCGTGCGATAAGCACCGAGCCTGTCACACCAGCGCGTCCTTTTTCTTGGGATACCGCGATTACCCTGCGCGACGTTAGCTACCGGTATCCCGGCGTCTCGCGGTCCGCCGTGGAGGGGCTTTCATTAATTATCCCGAAGAACAGTTCGCTCGGTGTGATTGGCCCAACCGGTTCCGGAAAATCAACGCTTGTTGATTTGTTGCTTGGACTCTACCTCCCGACGGCGGGCGACATCCTGATCGATGGTCAACTACTCACACCTGCACTTGTGCCTTCGTGGCAGGCATCGATCGGTTACGTGCCGCAGGATATTTTTCTCATCGACGACACTGTCGCACGCAATATCGCGTTTGGCGTGCCTGACAACGAGATCGATGACGCGCGCTTGCGCGAGGCATGCGCGATGGCGCAGCTACTCGACTTCATCGAAACGCAACTGCCTGATGGCCTTGATACAAACGTTGGGGAACGCGGTGTTCGCCTCTCAGGCGGGCAGCGCCAGCGCATTGGCCTTGCGCGCGCGCTTTACCATCGTCCATCGCTGCTGATTCTGGACGAAGCAACTAGCGCGCTCGATGTTGCTACCGAAGCAAAGCTCCTCAAGGCGTTGCGTAGTCTTGCGGGTAAGCTCACGATGGTTGTGGCCGCTCATCGCCTCAGCGCTGTGGAGAAGTGCGATCAATTAGTTAATCTGAGCGAAATGACGTGTGCCGTGAAGGCCAATTACGGCTTGCGTTGAATGTCGGACGAAATTACGAATCCATGCCCACATTCGCACATTATCTCCCGGCACGATTTAAACGCTCAGTTATTGCGCCTCGCTTCCTCCAGCGATTAAAGAAATCCCAGATTGTAGTAGGCGGTCCGTTCAAGGGAATGCGGTATCACGGCGAAGCTGTGTGTGGCGCAGCTGCTCCCAAAATCCTGGGCGTTTACGAATCCGAGCTCGCCCCCTTCCTTCTAAGATGGTCTACTGTTCCTTTCCAACACATCATCGATGTCGGAGCGGCGGAGGGATATTACGCCATTGGCTGCGCAATGTTATGGCCGCAGGCGACTGTTACCGCATTTGAAAGCAGCGAAGAAGGACGGCGGCTCCTCACTCGGAATGTGGAACTGAACCGGATGCAGTCGCGGGTAAAAATAATCGGCCATTGTGGGCAGGAACAACTCAAAACTGCGATGCTCAATGGGCAGCCATCACTTATAATCATCGATATAGAAGGGGCGGAAGGCCATCTGTTGGAATCCGGAAACATTCCTAACCTGATAAGTGCACATATCATTGTGGAAATTCACGACCATGTTGACGGCAGAATGGGCGAGACCGTCTCATCAAAACTGAAATCAACCCATGTAGTCGAAGAAGCGCGAACTCAGGCGCGAACGTTTTGGGATTTTCATGAACCTCGCGCGCTGTGGATAAGATTCTGGTTGCTGCCTTATCTGAAACAATACGCTGACGAATTACGCCCGGGGCCAATGAGATGGTTTTGTTGTACGCCGATTAGGGTGAGGCAAGTACCGTTGGCCCGGAATGACTGACTACACACACTCGAGTCTTTCGGCTCAACGAAAGGCGTTCGCGCGAAAATTTGCTGCCGGCCTTCTGCGGCCATTCAGCGGATTAAATGTGTCTGTACGATTGGGCGAAATCGCGCAAACGATGCTTTCGCGCTGGCCGGTTCCTGCTCAACCAGCCAAACCACTTGCAAACTTTTGCTATCTCACGGTAACCGACCGAAAGCACTGGTTGATGTTGCGAGAAAGTCTGTATTCCTTACATCGCTCATGGAATTCGTTGCCAGAGCTTACTGTTGTTTCGGACGGCAGCTGGACGGCGAATGAGTTTGCAAGGGTCTTTGCCTGGTGGTCAACCCCGATAACAGTCTTGACGCGGGCAGAAATTCGTAAGGCGGCTTCCACCGCTGGTTTTTCGGAGTTAGCCGACTACGCAG
>JBBQRI010000234.1:0-3093 GCA_038214915.1 Chthoniobacterales bacterium | reverse complement strand
CGTATTCCGGTATTGATGCCAGCGAGCTAGCGGCGGCAGACCGTTCAAGGCCAGAGGTAAAGCGCGCGTGGATTCCCGGCGTGGAAATTTTTCCACGAAAAATTCATTCGCAGCGTCACCGTGGGTGCTTCGGCGAATTTGTGCGGCGCGACGAAGGGATTCTCGCGCGGATTGGCCTCTGGCCGAAGCAATGGTCGGCCGCGCGCATGTTTGCACAGAGCGCGAAGGGATTTCACGTGCATCCACCGAGCATTCCGCCCGATACGACCGCCGAGAAATGGCTGCGCCGTTTGTTCATGCGCGGTCCGCAAAATTATTCGCTGCGTCGTTACGATGACGAGCAGTGGGACGTCATGTTTTTTCTCCAAGGGACTGTGGAGATGATTTTGTGCGAGGTGCGTGCTGGCTTTTCCAAACGCATCATGCGTTTCTTCATCGATGGCGACAATCATCGCAGCAGCAACAATGTGGGAGTGGTTGTTCCACCCGGCGTCGCGCACGCGATTCGCGTAGAAGGGTCGGAAGATGTTATCATGGTTTACGGTACCAGCACGATTTTCCATCCGGAATTCGAGGGACGCATAGCAAGCGAAATCGAAAACGCGGAGTTGCCGGAATCCTGGCAGAAATTTTTGGGACTGTAGCGGCGGTCTATGACCGCCGACCATCTGGCGCAACTCCGGCGCTCATAGAGCGCCGCTACAGCAAATGAAGCGAAGCTTCGATCCGGCCGTTCTGGAAATGATGGATCGGCCGCAACCGGTTTCGATCGAGTTGGAGCGCGATCTCGAACGGCTTCGGCAACTTAATCGCTGGTTCGGCAGCCACCGTCTCGTTTTAACTTTCATGCGGCGCTGGATAAAGCCGGGCGCCCAAATGCGCGTTGTCGATCTTGCCACGGGTTCGGGCGACATTCCGCGATTGGTCGTGGATTACGCGCGAAAGGTCGGCGCGCAAATCGAGGTGGATGCAGTCGATCAGCAAGCTGCGACGCTGGAAATCGCCCGGAGCTTGAGCGCCGAGTACCCGGAAATTTCCTACCATTCAGCGAACGTTCTGGAATGGGATTGCGCCCAAGGCTACGACATCGCGCTTTGTTCGTTAGCTCTTCATCATTTCAGCGATGACGACGCCGTAAAACTCCTGCGACGATGTGGCGCATTATCGAAAAGATTTGTGCTGGTGTCGGATTTGCGACGCGGCTTTCTACTCCGGGCGGGCGTTTACATGTTGACCGCACTTATCTTTCGCGAACCGATGACGCGCTTTGATGCGCGTCTTTCCGCCCAACGCGCATTTTCAGTTGTCGAAATGCGCGAGCTTGCGATCCAGGCGGGCTGGAAAAATTTCGGCCACAAAAAATTTCGATTCGGGAGGCAAGCCGTTTGGTTGAAGTGATCGCCCCGAATTGCTCTTGAAAGTTCTGTCTCGTCGAGAGTTAATGGACTAAAACACCAAACACCGAAATCTTATGCCATTACTCAAACCAGATCCCACGTTTTATCCTTCGCCACGCCTGGCAATGCAGGCCCCTCCGGAAAAACACGCGTTCGTCGCTGCGCTGAATCCTCCCGGCAGCAAACTGAACGATGCGTTGCTGGTTGTTGATGTCGATCCCGAGTCGTCCACATACGGTCAACGCGTCGGGGAGGTCAGGATGCCAAAATTCGGTGATGAGCTGCACCATTTCGGATGGAACGCGTGCAGTTCGGCGCTGTGTCCGTACGCGCCGCATCCGCACGTCGAGCGGCGTTACCTGGTTGTGCCCGGGATCCGCTCCTCGCGTATCCACATCATCGATACGAAGCCCGACCCGCGAAAACCACAGGTCGTCAAAGTCATCGAGCCGGAGGAAGTTTTCGCGCGCACGAATTATTCACGCCCGCACACTATTCACTGTGGTCCGGAAGCCATTTACGTTAGCGCGCTCGGAGATCGCAACGGCGAGGGCCCGGGCGGCATTTTCATGCTCGATTGCGAGACGTTCGAAGTCCTCGGGCAGTGGGAAGTCGACCGCGGTGCGCAGTTTTTGCATTACGATTTTTGGTGGCACCTCGGGTTCGACACATTGCTCAGCAGCGAATGGGGCACGCCGAACATGATCGAGAACGGCCTGCAACCCGATCTGTTGTTAGGCAGTAAATACGGGCATCAAATGCATGTGTGGGATCTGCGCCGCCGGCGACACCTTCAAACGCTCGATTTGGGCAACGAGCAGCAAATGGTTCTCGAGATGCGGCCCGCGCATGATCCGAGGAAGGCTTACGGCTTCGTCGGCGTGGTGGTTTCGCTGAAGGATTTGTCCGCCTCAATCTGGCTTTGGCATCGCGACAACGGCGCGTGGGACGTCAAGAAAGTGATCGAGATTCCCGCCGAACCTGCCGACCCGGATAAGCTGCCTGCGATGCTCAAAGATTTCAAAGCTGTGCCGCCACTGGTGACGGACATCAACTTATCCTTGGATGACAAGTTTCTTTACGTTTCGTGCTGGGGAACAGGCGAGTTTTTGCAATACGACGTGTCTGATCCATTCAACCCGAAAAAAACCGGCTCTGTGCGCATTGGTGGAATTGTGAATCGCACGCCGCATCCGAAGAACCCGAATCAACCGCTAGCGGGCGGTCCGCAAATGGTGGAAGTGAGCCGCGATGGCAAGCGCATCTATTTCACCAACTCGCTTTATGCCGCATGGGACGAGCAATTTTATCCCGATGGTGTGGGCAGTTGGATGGTGAAGCTTGATGCCGGTCCCAACGGCGGCATTGCGTTCGACAAAAACTTTTTCCTGGAAAGCAACGATTACCGGGTTCATCAAGTTCGCCTCGAAGGAGGTGATTCCTCGAGCGATTCCTATTGTTTTCCGTGAGCGACCTCTGGCCGTGGCTGGCGGTCTTTGGGCTGGGCATTTTTCACGGAATCAATCCTGCCATGGGCTGGCTGTTTGCCGTGGCTCTTGGACTGCAGGAGCAAAAACGGACAGCCGTTTTCCGCGCGCTGCCGCCCATGGTGCTGGGGCACGCGTTGTCTATTGCAATTATTATCGGAGCGGTGCTTCTGGCCCGCTTTAGCTTGCCACATCGCACGCTGAAAATT
>JBBQRI010000233.1:0-3104 GCA_038214915.1 Chthoniobacterales bacterium | reverse complement strand
CCGATCGCACGCATCTGCGAGAGCCAGTTCGCAGTACGGTTTGCCTTCACGTTGCGTCTTTGCAGTGGCAGCTTCCACCTGTACATGCACGCGCGCTGGCACCGCGCCGTTTTGTGCCTCCCGGCGAATTTCAGTCAGCGTCTTCAAATCCATTTCCTTTTAATCTAACACGAGTCGCAAGCGGTGCTGTGGGGTGCGATGGCGAGTGCGGCCATCGCCATTACGCGAGGCACATGCGCCCGCGGGAGATGTACGCTCCATTGCTACAATGTTTCTCACGTATCTCGAATGCAGCGCGTGCCGGCTTGAGCACGAATGGTCTCGGCTGCAAAATCTCTGTCGCTCCTGCCAGAAACCGCTCTTTGCAATCGTTGATCTCGCCGCGGCGAGCCGAACCATGACACGCGAGACACTGCTCGCGCGGGAAAAATCGTTGTGGCGTTATCGCGAAGTGTTGCCGTTGCCACCCGATGTTGAGCCGGTCTCGTTAGGTGAAGGCGGAACACCGCTGCTCCGTGCACGCAAATTCGCCGATGATGTCGACCTTTGGATCAAAGACGAGTCGCTCAATCCGACACAAAGCTTCAAGGCACGGGGAATGAGCGTGGCTGTTTCGATGGCAAAATACCTCGGCGCAACAAAGCTCGCGGTCCCCAGCGCGGGTAATGCCGGTGGCGCGCTTTCTGCGTATGCGGCTCGAGCCGGTGTGGAGGCGCACATCTTCATGCCGCGCGACACACCGCGGGCGAACATTATCGAGTCCCGCGAGATGGGGGCTTACGTCACGCTGATTGACGGATTGATCACTGATTGCGCCGCAGAAATCGCCCGGCGCAAAGTAAATGAAGGGTGGTTCGATATGTCCACGCTCAAAGAGCCGTATCGGATCGAAGGAAAAAAGACGCTCGGTTACGAATTAGCGGAGCAACTGAACTGGCAATTGCCGGATGTAATTCTTTATCCGGCCGGCGGCGGCACTGGTCTCATCGGGATGTGGAAGGCGTTCGACGAAATGGAAGCATTCGGCTGGATCGGGAAAAACCGGCCACGGATGTTCGCGGTGCAAGCTGCCGGTTGCGCGCCGATCGTTCGCGCGTTCGAGGCCGGAGAAAAAACCGCTGCAGAATTTCAGGATGCGTACACGATTGCTTCCGGCTTGCGGGTTCCAAAAGCGATCGGTGATTTCCTGATGCTGAAAATTCTTCGTGAGTCCAATGGGGGCGCGATTGCCGTCGATGACGAAGAAATGATCCGTGTCGCGCGTGAGGTTGGAGCAAGCGAAGGTCTCTTCATCTGTCCCGAAGGCGCTGCTTGTTTCGCAGCTTTGAAACTGCTTCGTCTAGCTGGGAAAATTACGTCTGGCGAACGCGTGGTCGTTTTTAACACAGGGTCGGGAATCAAATATCTTGAAGCTTACGACCGCGGATGACGCGGATGATACAATCTCACGTTCCTTTACCGGCGAAGATGGAGATGCGTTTTGTAAACGCCTTGGATGGCTCGGCGTAGAAACGCCGGCCGAGTTCCAGTGCATCGCGGCGCAGTCGTTTGCGGCGTTTGGTAATCAATTTCTGGAGCTGCGCCAATTCGTCGGCGAGCGCCTCATCACCGCTTTCCTTCTTCAGACGCGCCCAAAGAAAATCGAGATCGTGCTCGCTCCCCAGCAATTCACCCAGCACCTCCGCATCATGAACCATTTCTTCCAAAACCGTTCGGTTCAGTGGCTGCAAAATGCGCAGCTGATACCAAACATCTTTCACGCGCTTGCGCCAGGCGTGAAAGTGTTCCGGCTCCGGATCATCAATCGTTTCCGCAAGTGCGCGCTGGCCGCGCCTGTAAATTTTGCACACTGCGCCGCAAATTTGTTTCCAATTTAGACCATCCAGCGGCCACTCCATCAGACGCGCTTTGACGCTTTCTAATTGCGGAATCGCCCGGCTTTGCCAACCGGCGAACGCCGCGGAAAAACTTTCCCGTTCGAGCAACAACAATTCCTCGGTGCGAGGAAAGAGTTGTCGTTCCTTTTTTCTCGACGCCTTATTGCGTAGCTCAATGAATGTTTGCAGTCGCACCTGCGCGTCGCGCAAGTCGGAGACCAACCTTCCGACCTCACGCACACAACGATTCTCCTGCGCATGGCAATTTTTGCCGACCTGGCCGATCGCAAGCCGCATCGCCGCACGCAGCTTCTTCAGATGCTTGCGCACTTCGTGCACAGTGACGCCACGCTCTTTGGCGGGGTGTTGGCACATGTGAAAGGCCGAGTCGATTTCTTCGCAGAAAACGCGCTTGAGTCCTTCCGGCAGGGGTTCGCGCATCTTCAAACGGAAGGCCATGGCGTGTTTTCTAGGTAAGAGCGAGTCGCACGTTGCTGTAGCGCTTTTCGCCTGTGACTTCCCGCCCAAACCACCAGGGCGCTTTGAATCTGCGGCAGCTAGCACCATCAGGAAATTCCACCTCGGCAACTACAAGACCGGCATGTCTGCCCCGATAAATATCCAGTTCGATCAGCAGATCTTCCCAAGGAATTTCGTAGCGCACTTTCCGCAGTCTTCTCCCGGCCGTACCAGGCCAGAGCGCCGCGAATTGCTTTTGGCTCAGTTTGATCTCGCGTTCTTCGCGATGGCTGCCCCGACCGACCTTAAATGTCAGCGACGTAGTTTTGTTTGTTTTTCGAAGCCGTACCTGTCTACCTGCGGATTCCGTGGCCAGATAACCTTGCTCGATAATGAAGCGCCGCGACCGCTTGAAGTTATCAGGTAACCATTTGACCAAAAATTTTCTCTCAATTTCGCGATTGTGCCGCGTTCGATTGTTCCGTCCCACAAGCTGGTGATCGTAAACGCGGCGCGTTCAGTGTCGAGATTTTCGCGCTGGCGAAAATGGAACGCTTTGTCCTCAACGCGTTTGCAACAGCCTGCGGCTTTGCTGCCTGATATCTGGTCTTCGGCGCTTCATCTGCCATCGCCTTGAGGACAAGACGATCCACCTTGTACTTCTCACCCTGGCGCGCTTCGGAAAAATTCATCCAGCGCGCCGATGGCCGTAATTACTGGCCATGCTGATATCGCCACGATTATGGCAAAGAAGAGCGCTTCGATGGC
>JBBQRI010000232.1:0-3175 GCA_038214915.1 Chthoniobacterales bacterium | reverse complement strand
TATCTCACGATCATTCCGTTTCTGGCGTGCTTTGATGATAGTTTTCTTGGTCGTTTTTTGCCGCGATCAATCGTGAGACGCGCACAACGCGCGGCTCAGAATTCGCAACCGTCGCGCGTAAACAATGGTATTGCTGTTGCGTTAACGATTATGGTGATCTGGCTCAGCCTACCGACGGTGCTTAATCTCGCCTCCGGCCGGCAGCTGATGAATTACTCGTATGATCCGCTTGATCTCGTCAACACTTACGGCGCATTCGGCACAGTAGGTCGCGAACGTGACGAAATTATTTTCGAGGGGACAGATGACGCGCTGATTACTGGCGAAACCAAATGGAAAGAGTACGAGTTTAAAGCCAAGCCCGGCGATCCGAATCGCCGTCCACCGTTCGTCGCGCCATACCAGCCGCGGATTGATTGGCAAATCTGGTTCGCCGCGATGTCGTCACCGGCCGAGTATCCGTGGACGTTGCATTTTGTCTGGAAACTTCTCCACAACGATCGTAATACGCTATCGCTAATCGCGAACAATCCGTTTCCCGACGCGCCGCCCCATTACATTCGAGCACGACTTTATCGTTACCGATTTTCGCCGATTGACGACAAAGCGTGGTGGAAACGCGAACCGGTCGGAGAATGGCTGCCTGTGCTCTCCGCTGACAATCCGCAATTTCGCAGGTTGCTTGAGTCGATGGACTGGCTCGATGAGTAAACTGCAGGCATGCTGCCTGAACCGAGTGAGTACAACCTAGCCGGGGCGAGATGAAGTCTGCTCTGTTGTCAGCCCGAACTTTCTGGAGCGGGTTGCTGAACCTGAGTCACGCTTACATCCTGTTTATTTGACCTACCGAAAAGGGGAGATCACGCGCGCGGAGTTGATTGCCAGGTTGCCGCACGTTGCCATGCTCGGCGACAGCGCCTGCATTCCATCCGCTTATCGGCGCAATTTGATTCGACTTGCGGCGATGGTGAACGAAGGGATGCGCGCAATCGTGGAAGCGTTGAATCACGAATTCGTCCATCAGACCGAGCACATTCAGTTGCGATATTCTAATGCACTGGCGACGGCAGACCTCAGCCGCGCGGAATTACTGCATCCAGTCGATGGGTGGCAGGCGTCCGTGAAAAGGACACAATGCGCTCGCCGATGCGGCACTCAGCGATTTGAAAGCGAGTTTGGAGCTTCTTGGACTTTCTCGTTAACATGTGATTCTAATCTATCGGACAGTCACAGATCGCCGCGTTGTTTCAGGTGCGCGATTGTTTCCCTCATCATGCGATGGCCGAAATGTCCTTGTCGCACGCGTAACAATTCCGAGCCGCGCCATGTTTGGTGGATCGCTTCGATTTCCGCTGGTGGAACAATCGAATCGAATTCCCCTGTGACGAATAGAATCCGCGTGGGATTGCACACGGGACGGCCGTGCAAAGGTGAGCTCAGATGAAAATGCCGCGCAACCAGAGCGCGCTCGATGTTTGCCTGAACCAGTTCGCGCCGAACACGACGCGCTGCCGGACTATGCCAGATGGCGTGCTCGACGTTCACGATCGGCGACATCAAGGCCACAAATCGGAAATCGCTCTCCACGAGCGTCAGTAGCGCGCCAATCCATCCGCCGTAACTGGTAGCCAGCACGCCAAACTCACGGCAGCCGTGTCCCCGCAATGATTCCATTATTTGCCGCAGTTCGATTACGCCCTGACGTAGTCCTTCTGCGTTCCGAATCAGATCCGGTGTGATCGCCAGTTCGCCATTCCAGTAACCGGTCGGGACACGCGAAAAGTGGTATGGCAAATGAACGAAACACGCGTTCCAGCCGAGTTGATTAAATTTCTCTGCCCAGCGGTAATAACCGGTCGGACTGGATGACATCAGTGCGTGCAGCAGGAACACCGTTGGCGCTTCAGTCCATGTGCGTGCATCCGTTCGGAAAAAATCCACGTGCGCGGTGTTGTTCGCTGCAAAAGCTGTTTCGATCGGGCTGCGCCACGACAGTGTTGTCATACGTGCATCGCGCATGCCATTCACCGTCGGCTTTGAATCGGAGGCGCCGTTGCTACCGATCGCTTGCGGAGGGACATAATATTCCTGAGGCGAGAGCCGCTCGCACGCGGTTAGATAACGCTCCATCTCTTGTCGACTGTGCCCATTGAGCGGGTGGCGTCGATGAAGCCAATTGATCGATGCGCAGAGAAGTAAATCGACAGGTGTCGTTCTTACGCGGCGAACTTTGGAGCGCACAGACGTGTCTGCAGTTTGCGAAGCAGCTGCATCCTGCCGCACGCCGGAGCGCTCCTGCAGCGACTGCGGCAGATCGTCCGTCGTGAGGTGAAAATTCTTGCGCAATTCAGCGTAAAGATTTTTGAAAGCGGCAGCCAGTTCGGATTCGATTCGTTCGCGCGCCTGAGATTTTTGTAATTCTGGAAAACATGAAATCGGCTTTCCAAACGCGATCCACACCGGCGTGCGCCGGAACGGCATCCACGGGTTTTTGGAATAAAAGCGATCCGTACCGAGAATTACGCACGGCACGATGGGAACATCGGCAATCTGCGCGAGGGTAGCTGCGCCCGGCCGCAGCGGAGCGCCTTCGAGCAAAGAGCGCGCACCATCGCGAATGCCCCCCTCAGGAAAAATGCCCACAATGCGTCCGCTCTTTAGCCGGTCGATCGCAGTGCGAATTGTTTTGAGGTCGGCCCGGTCCCGCTCCGCCGAAAACGCGTCAATCGAGCGCAGAAAAAAACCGATCACAGGCGGGCGAAAGAATTCGGCCATGGTCATCCAGTCGATCTTTCGTCGCACCGGTAGCGAAATCAGAAACGGATCGAAGTGACTGAGGTGATTCGACGCCAACAAAAATCCACCGGAGCGGTTTACATTGTGTCGGCCAATCACGTGAATACGCCCGGCACAGCCAAACACGCATTTCATCAACGACTTGCCAGCGTAATACACGGCCGTTTTCATCTTTGCGTTCGAGTGTGTCGCGGCTTCGTCGCGATCGAAAAGTTAATTTTTCAGGCTGATTGATTTTTTGAACGTGATATTGTGTCACTGGTTCCAACTCAGTTGTTGGTCAGAGTCTATGAAACCAAGGAGTCCTTCCACGGGCGGTAAGGGACGCTTTCCGCAGACGGACTATTTTTTTCATTCCGGTTTTGGTCAATGGCGCGGC
>JBBQRI010000231.1:0-3212 GCA_038214915.1 Chthoniobacterales bacterium | reverse complement strand
GCCCGTGCTAGGCACGATGATGCTGTTGCGGCGGCCGTGAGCTTCCTCGGTGATACGCAAGAACCTGCCGCGCTCATTTTCCCGGAGCTCGACGTAGAAGTGCTTGCGCTCAATCTGCAGTTCTTTCGCCTCGATGATGTTGTCCATTTTGCCTTAAGGCCGCCGAGTTTAGGCAGTGAAACTCTGAGATGGAAGAAAAATTAGCGCCCTTTAAGGAAATTTCTTACCCCAGTAGGTTGGCGCCGGGCAGGGCAAATTGACGCCTCCGGAGCGGTTACCGGACAGGCGCGCGGAGGGTTGCCGTGCCGCCCGGTCAATCTAGACTCTGGTGCGCGTTTGATCCTGCGCCGTTGAGCATGCCCCATTCTATTGACCCTGGTTCCTATCGATCACCGGACCGGCAACGGCCGGCCGTCCCGCTGCCAATCGAAACCGAGCCTAGAACGCACGATCCATACGCTGCGTTCCGCTTCGGAGATTTCGCTCTGTTTACAGGTGGCAATTTACTGTCGATTACCGGGCGATTGATGCTCGCCGTAGCGGTGGAATGGGAGATTTATGCCAGGACCCACTCAGCGACTGCACTCGGGCTTGTTGGCTTAGCGATCGCCGTCCCAGTGGTTACGCTTTCGCTGCCGGCCGGCCATTTGGCGGATCGATTCAGCCGCAAGCACATCATCCTTTGGTCGCAGATCTTTAGCGCGGTCACGTCGCTGGCGCTCGCTCTGGTTTCCTATAAGCACCTTCTCATTCCACAGATCGCGCCGTTGCGTGAAGGCAATCGAGCTCTGGCGGCTGTTGCAGCGATATTCGAGCGCCATCACCCGATGTTTCATTTCGATGACGCGTCTGTCCCGCTGATTTACCTGCTTCTGTTCATCGGAGCGTCGGCGCGCACGTTCAGTTGGGCTGCGCGCAGCTCGTTTTTTCCGACCCTGGTTCCGCGGGACGCATTCGCGAACGCCGTCACCTGGAATAACAGCGTTTTTCAAATCGGATCTGTCGTTGGTCCGGCTTTGAGCGGGTTCTTAGTCGCTTTCGTCGGGTTTTCGTTTGTATATGTACTGGACGCGATCTGCTCGTTTTCGTTTTTCCTTCTGGTCCTACTCATTCGCCGCAGCACGCAAAAGCGAGACCAGAGCGACGCGAGCACCTGGAAGAGTCTCATGGCCGGGCTGAGATTTGTGTTTAGCAGAAACGTAATCCTCGCCACGATTACTCTGGATTTGTTTGCCGTTCTGCTGGGCGGTGCGACGGCGCTGATGCCAATCTTTGCGGATCAAATTCTTCACTGCGGCCCCGTGGGTCTCGGCTGGATGCGCGCGATGCCGGCAGTCGGGGCTTTTCTGATGGCGCTGGTCATTGCGCATTTGCCGCCCATGAAACATGCCGGCAAAGCGTTGCTGTGGTGCGTGACGGGGTTTGGTCTTGCAACGATCCTGTTTGGCTTGTCGAAAGTATTCTGGTTATCGCTGGGTGTGCTTTTTTTCCTCGGAGCGTTCGACAGTGTGAGCGTGATCATCCGCGGATCGATCGTGCAATTGGTTACGCCGGATGAAATGCGCGGACGCGTGTCATCCGTGAACAACATTTTCATCGGCACATCGAACGAGTTCGGCGCGTTCGAATCGGGATTAACCGCTGCGCTTTTTGGCCCGGTCATTTCGGTCGTTGCGGGAGGCATCGGAACGATCCTTGTTGTGCTGGGCGTTGCATGGCGGTGGCCGGAGACGCGAAAGATCGGCGCGCTGGATCGGAATCTGGGCTGAGTTGTAGACGGGTCGGTGACCCGGGCCGGCATCAACGATGGCGGCTGCAATCAGAATGCGCCGTGCAACGAAATCGTGCCGTAGGGGGCGCCGCCGTCCTGGTGATAGCGCACGTCAGCGCGATAAAAATCAAAGTTCCTGTACGGCTGATAGCCGACCTCACCCGTGAACGTCACAATCGGCGAAATCTTCCAGTGAAAACCGGCACCGGTTTTCACTGGAAGATTTCGCTGTATGTTACTACTGCGTGGTTGAGGCGCGGAATTCCGTGCGAGTCGCCAAACGCGTCATCAGTCCGGAAAGTCGCCTCGGTGATGGTGGCTCCCGCATAGAGTGAGAAATCACGAGTCATTTCATACTGCAGGCGCGGCGTTGGCAGGACAGCGTCCAGCAACCATTGTGGCCCTATTTTCCAGCGAACACCTGCGGCAGGAATCACAGGGTAATTCCGCTCCACATCGATGCTCAGGCCGAGGATAAGCTGCAGGTTAGGACTGAAAATGTACGTGCCGCCGATGACAAAAGGCATATTGAAATCATCCCAAAACAAATGACCCAGGCCTGAATTGTACAGGCCAGGCTGAATTTGCGCTCTGATGAGAATGGAATCCGACAACTGCGTATCGATTCCGATAATCGTGCTGAAGGACTGCAGTGTATTGGGTAGGGCGGCGCCCTTTGGAAGGCCAAATGAGAACCGCTCCCATTCCGCGCCTAATCGGAGCACGCCAAGTTTCATCCGTGGCGTTAACACGAGCTGGATATCCGAATAGATTTCATCAAAGTTGTTGACGTGTTTTCCTCCACGTTCGACATCCCCTTCGCCAACATATGTGACTTCGGCAGAAAACTCGCCCGACAGTGGCCAAAACCCGTTGCTTTCCTGGGAAAGCGCCGTCCTGACAAAGAAAATCAGCGCGGCTAAGATTAAAAAAAGCGATCGCACCACGGACATTTTCATTCGTTCACCGGCCGCCGCTGGTGTTGCGGCGAAACGCCGTAACAGCTTTGGTGATATTTTTCATCATCACTGATTCCGAGCCCAGCCGTTCGACGCCATGCAGCGATCCCAGCTCGGCCGACGAAATCATGTCGCCGCGCCAGACTAGCGTAGAAGGTTTTCCTTCGACGGTAACAGGCCACAGCTGATGAAGCGTGAGTGCGACATAGTAACCCCCGCTGGCATAGTAAAGGACGTCGGCGGATTGATAAGTGCCGCCGGCTCCGCCGCGGCTGTAAGACGAGCCCAACGTCACAACGCCCTGATCATTCGCGTCGAGAAGTTCCCAGTAAAGCTCGGCTGGCAGCGAACCAGCGCCGCGTCCAATAGCCGTGGCTCCAAGCAGCCCCGAGAATTGCTGGCGAATCTTTCCTTGATCGCGCAACAAGCCATTGACTTCATCACTCGCACGAACAGACGGACCGGCATGATCGTACGGCGGT
>JBBQRI010000230.1:0-3236 GCA_038214915.1 Chthoniobacterales bacterium | reverse complement strand
GTCACAGAAAAACGGCTCTGAAATCGAACCGTTAACCTACAGCGAACTCAAGCGCGCTGCGAAACGCGCTTCGGAATTCGTGCGAAAGATCACACCAAGCGCTCTCGATTCGGAAGTTCCGGCAGACGCGCGAATGCGCTCGCGGCTCGATACTCTGGCCACCCTCTACGGCCGCTGGTGGCACAAATTTTTCCAAGGTCTGGATTGGAAAGGTGGAATCGATTCCGCACAAAAGTTATTCGAAAAAGAATTGCCGATTTCTCCCGACGCGAAAGCCGCGGTAAAAGACTGGAACGCCACGCGCCGGAATTTGTTCAGCGACGCCACCATCGCTCGTTTTCTTGCGAGCGATGAAACGTTGTTTCATGCGGAATTTCCATTTTCATGGCTCCGAAACGATCGCAGCGTGCTTGAAGGCTTGATCGATTCGATCATGATTAACCGCAAAGCTGGCAAGTGCCTTCTACTTGATTGGAAAACGAACGATGTTTCTCCAAGCGACGTCGAAATCTTTCGCGAAACTTACCGGCCACAATTGGCCGCTTATTGGAAGGCGGTCACGGAGATTGCCGGCCTCGAAGTAGAAGCCGGCTTGTTCTCGACTGCGCTTGGCCATTTGCTGCTCTATTCTGCCGGGGAACTGCAAATGGAATGGCGGCGGCTGGAACAACTTCCGCCCGCGCAACTGGAAAATGAAATTCGGCCGAATGCGGCCGATGGCTTTTGACGGCAGAACAAAACCACGGACCCAAAACGGTCCGGGTACCTCGTTACGCTCGCACTGACTAGTTCTCTCGGTCGCCGCGAATGAATTGTTCGACGCAACGGTACGCTTCGTCGTCGGTCATTTGCACGGGCGGATGCTTTGAAAAATAGGCGGAAGGTGAATGCAACACGCCGCCGATGCCGCGGTCGAGCGCAACCTTGCAGCAGCGGATCGCGTCGATGGCTACCCCGGCTGAGTTGGGCGAATCTTCGACTGATAGTTTCAAGTCAATTTCCATCGGCACATCGCCAAACAGGCGGCCTTCCACGCGAATGAACGCAATCTTGTTGTCGAGTTGCCATGGCACATAATCGCTCGGGCCGATATGGATGTTTTCGTCCGCCAAGCGATCGCCCATCACGGACTGCACTGCCTCCGTCTTGGAAGTTTTCTTCGACGCCAACCTCGTGCGATTCAGCATGTTCAGGAAATCGGTGTTGCCGCCTGTGTTTAACTGATAAGTGCGCACGACTTTCACGCCGCGCTTGCGAAAGAGATCGACCAATGCCCGATGCACGATGGTGGCGCCCACCTGCGCCTTAATATCGTCCCCAATAAGCGGCAGATTTTTATCGGCGAATCGTTTCGCCCAAGCCGGATCGCTCGCGATAAAGACTGGGATGTTATTGACAAACCCAAGTCCGGCTTCCAGCGCGCAACCGGCATAAAATCGGGTGGCCTGCTCGGACCCGACGGGAAGATAATTGACCATCAGTTCCGCAGAGGAATTTTTCAGCTCGGCGATAATGTCTTCGCGAGTGGTTTCCTTCTCAAGTGGAAGAAATGTGCGCAGCGGATCCTGGTCCTGCATGTGTGGCGGGTAGCCATCCAGAACGCACCCCATTTTTACGATCGCGCCGGTGAGCTTGATTTTTTCACAGAACACCTTTGTGCAATTGGGCGGAGAAAAAATAGCCTTGCTCACGTCCAGGCCGACCTTGCGCCGGTCAATATCGAAAGCAGCCACAACTTCAATGTCACTCGGACGATACCCGCCGATCTGACGGTGCATTAAGCCAATGCTGGTACCGTTGACGGAGGGGCCATCATAAAAATTGATTCCCTGCACGAGCGAGCTGGCGCAGTTTCCAACGCCCACGATTGCGATTCTGATTTTTCTCATTTCTAAAAACTGAAAACTAACTGAACTAAGTAATTCGGAGCAAGCGATAAATTAGGCTGGGTCGACGCCGCGTCCCGCCTAGTTAGGCCCCCGAAACCGGGCCGCGAAGCCTGAATGTGTCTGAAGTCGCACCGGCTTGCAAGGCCTGATATAAGGGCAACAGTCAGAGGCGTCCTGAGGCAGGGACGGCCTCCGCCAGGAGATAAACCACATGTGTTCGAAATTCGCGGCTATCAGTATGATGATCGCTGCCGCTTTGGCCGAGTCCTCAAGCTCGTTGGAGGCGATGCCGGTTTATGGCATCGAACAAGCAGTTGCCCTGGCCCAGGCACGCAACCCTGAGATCCTCATCGCGCACAAGAAGGTGATGGGGGCTCGCGGTGGTTTCATCGAAGCCCGTTCAGGATATCTTCCGTCGCTGAGCTCAAGCGGGCTGTACGATAAACGGCAGACCGAGAGCCAGACAAACCTTCGGCAGGAAGATTACAACGCGATAGTAAAGCTCGAACAGAACCTTTATACGGGCGGAGCAGTCAGCAGTCAGGTGGCAATCGCGCAGTTGAACATCGCCAAGGCAAATTACGACCTTCAGGAGACGATCAGCCGCGTCACCATGGATGTGCGAATCGCCTTCAATGAACTGTTGCTGAACCGGGCGAAAGTTCACGTGCACGAAGATTCCGTGCGAGTGTTCGAACAGGAATTCAAAGGCGAGCAGGAAAATTTCAACGCCGGGATTGTCGGCAAATTAAATGTGCAGCGAGCCGAGGTGGCAGTCGCCAACGAGCGGCCGGAATTCTTTAACGCGCAGACGGACTTGAAAAACTCGTATTTGCGACTGGCGGAACTTTTCGGGACCGATCTCGCCCCCGGCGCACAGGCGCCTCCGTTCGAAATTTCGGGACAATTGCAATATCGGCCCAATCATCCGGACCTTAACGACTGCCTCGCGCGGGCTGACGCGAACCGTGGGATCATCAAAGTCCGCGCGAAAGACATCGAAATCGAAGATCGCCAGTACGTTTTGGACCGGAGCGCGACGCGTCCACAAGTGCGCGCCTTCTCAGGGTATGAAGTTTACAGCGAGCGTGACCCGAACGTCGGTCCCGAATTTAACTACGGCGGCGTGGTCGGCATTAACGCCACGTGGAACATCTTCGATGGGCGCGCGACCAAAGGGCGCATGCAGGCGACGCGCGCCCGGCGTGAGGCGGCGGTCCTAGCCTTGGCAGCAGCGCGGCGCAGCGTGGCCTCGGAAGTGCGCAGCGCATTTTTCGATCTCCAACAAGCCGAGCGCGTACTCGAGAGCGAAACAGAACACGTGCAAACGGCGGATGAAGCGCTCGA
>JBBQRI010000229.1:0-3302 GCA_038214915.1 Chthoniobacterales bacterium | reverse complement strand
CCTGGAAAATCTTTATGTCGATCTACCAAACGAAAATCTCGGTGACATTTTGCAATTGGTTGCTAATCGCAAGGGTGAGGTTGTTGGCATGGATCATCACGCGACACGCGTGTCGATCGAGGCGATTATTCCGACTCGTGGCCTGATTGGCTTCGAAACCGATCTCGTCAACCTGACCCGTGGCGAAGGTTTGATGAGTCATCTCTTTCGCGAATACGCGCCGTTCAAAGGCGAAATCGGAGGACGCGGTCGTGGTGTGATGGTGTCGATGGAATCGGGAGTCAGCACGGCTTACGCGCTCAACAACATTCAGGAGCGCGGCCGGCTTTTCATCGGCCCACAGGAGGACGTTTACGAAGGAATGATCGTCGGCGAAAACGCACGGCCGGAAGATTTGCCGGTCAATCCTTGTAAAGCAAAACATCTTACTAACATGCGGAGCCAGGGTGACGGCAAAGGGATTCAGCTCGAAGCGCCGCTGTGCATGAGTCTGGAGCGCGCGATTGAATACATCGACATCGATGAGTATGTGGAAGCGACGCCGAAATCATTGCGCTTGCGAAAGCGGATTCTCGACGCGACTGGCCGGAAGCGCGCCATGGTGATAGCTGCTTAATTCAGCTGATCACCAACGATTTTTCCGGCGTAAGTTTGCGCGATACGCTTGCCTGCAGTTCCTAGCGCAGGGTAGATCATCAAGACTGAGATCGCTCGGTAGGATTGCTGATACGTCAAGAGCGGCCGCTCCTGATCATTTTCGTCACCACAGGAACGATAGCCGCATTACAAAAATGTAAGAGTAAAAGGCTTGACTGAGTTTTCGTAACGTCACCACACTCCGTTGTCGGGAAAGTGGAGGGAATAAACAACTCCAACTTCAACAAAAAAAACATATGAAAACTCTCCGTCGAATCAGTGGGAATCATGCGTTTACGCATATACGTATTCTGGCTGCGGTTCTCCTTGTGCTAACCGCGGTAGCATTGGTGTTCCTAACGGTATCGCCACCCGCTGTTGCCCAGCCGAGTGCGCGCACGCGGCCTGTTATTCCACGGATTACTCCAAAATTCTTAAACCCGGTGGCGTTCGATGTGTCGCCTGCTCTTCGCAATTTGGCAAGGGTTGCGAGACCTTTGCCCTTCCCACCGGGCGCAGTATTGGAGGTGCGACCAGAGGGGCGAAGATCAGAAAGTTTGCGGGCTCAGCGAGTCCGGCCCTACCGTGCCGATGGTGTACGTCAGCTGTTCAACCTGACTCCGACCATCCCCGCTCCATTACTTACTTTCGAGGGAATGTCGAACCAGGACAATTTCAACATCTTCGGCGGCCGCGTGAACCCACCCGATCCGAACGGCGACGTAGGCCCAAACAATTTTGTTGAGATGATCAACCTCGTGTTCGCGGTCTACGACAAAGCGGGAAATCTGCTGCTGGGGCCGGTTGATACCGGTTCGCTGTGGGCAGGTTTTCCGATTGAAGACTGCACCGATCCATCAGGTGACCCTGTCGTACTCTACGACCAGACTACCGACCATTGGCTCTTGAGTCAGTTCACAACGCGCGGACTCGATGATCCATCGCTGCCCTTTTACAACTGCGTGGCGGTTTCGCAGACCGGCGACCCCACGGGCGCCTACTATCGCTACGCGTTCATCACCCAGGCAGATGACGTCGATGGTGGCTATTTCTTCCCCGACTACCCGAAGTACGGCGTGTGGTCGAATTCGTATATCCTCACGACACGGGACTTTGGGTTGATCGACAGGTACGGGATCAGCGTTTACGCCCTTGAGAAGAACAAGATGGTGAACGGCGAGCCGAACGCGCGCGCAGTCCAATTCTTCCTCGAAGCCAACGTGTCCCCGTCGGGCACCGTACCACTTGAGCTCGTCGGCGACGGTCTCCTCCCGCCTGACATGGACGGCAACCGCCGGCCCATTGATGGTGCCCCGGCACCGGTTGTAGGCACACAGGACGATGCCGCTGGTTATGGCGCGACATTCGACGCACTCAACATTTGGGAGCTGAGCATCAAGTGGAGTGCGCATCCCACAGCTTCGATCGCTCTCGCCACACAACTGCCCACTGCGCCTTTCGACTCGATCTATCCTTGCGCGCCAACGTCCCGCGACTGCCTGCCGGAGCCCGGAATCGTTAACCCTGCGCAGTTCCTCGACATCTTGTCGTACCGCCAGCGGCCGACCTTTCGGCTCGCTTATCGGAATTTCGGCACGTACGAGTCGTTGGTGACCAACCAGTCGGTCGAGGCAGCGCCCGGCGTTGCCGGCGCACGATGGTACGAGATCCGGAGGACAGGGGGCACCTACAGCATTTACCAACAGGGCACATACGCCCCGGGCGACGGCGTCCATCGCTGGATGGGTAGCATTGCACAGGACAAGAAAGGGAATATGGCGCTTGGCTATAGCGTAGTGAACGGGATCGATGTCTTTCCTGGTAGTCGCTACACGGGACGGCTGGCCGGCGATCCGCTGGGCCTAATGACTCTGGGCGAAGGCACGATCGTCAGCGGCACTGGCGTGCAGACGACCACAAACTCGCGCTGGGGAGACTACACCTCGATGAGCATCGATCCCAGTGACGACTGCACGTTCTGGTACACGAACGAGTATTACACGTTGGCTGGACAAGGAACCAGTACGGCCGGTTGGCAGACCCGAATCGGCAGCTTCAAGCTACCTGGCTGCAATTAGAGGTAAACACACGGCAGGCCTAAAGCGCGTAACAGTTCTGCGAAAGCATGTTTGGGATCGTCCGTTCCGGGCGATCCCAAATCTTTTATCGGCATTTCTCTTCTTCAATCGCTCCGCTGCGACTGATTGCGGGCAGGGTTATCGTTAACCTGCTTTCAATCGCTTTTGCCAATGGCATGCACCAGGGGTTTGCAGCAATTCTCCGCGGTCAGAACGTGATTTGCGAAGGTCTAATTGCTGCGGTTCTTTGCATCAGTAATCACAATTCGAGTCTGCAATCAGCACATGTCACGTCAATACACGCTCCAACACGCGCCGGTATCCACGTCGGTCCACATTGATTACGCCGCGGAGTTGAACGAACAGCAGCTCGCAGCGGTCAGCGCTCCGCCCGGGCCGATCCTTGTGATCGCCGGCGCTGGCTCGGGGAAAACGCGCACCCTTACATATCGCGTGGCATATCTGCTCGAAAACGGCATCAATCCGCGAAATATTCTGCTGCTCACATTCACGAACAGAGCAGCCCGCGAAATGCTGAATCGCGTCGCGAATTTATTGCCGGTTGATGCCAGTGGACTCTGGGGCGGG
>JBBQRI010000228.1:0-3313 GCA_038214915.1 Chthoniobacterales bacterium | reverse complement strand
CTCCGAGAATTCCGATGATCAGATTGAATCCCCAGTCTGGATCCGAGTCACGATGCCCGAGCGCGCCTACGATTCGAAAAATACCGTCAATCAAGACCCAGGCTCCAAAGAACAACACAAGTGTCGCGGCAGCCATAACCGGATGAGTGAACGCGATTACTCCGAAGATAATTGCAGCGACACCCCGTAAAACTGGAACCCACCAATGACGTTTTAAGGTTTCGAGAAGCATGAGGTCGTTTTAGAGACAAGCCTTTCGAAAGGCAAGCGCATACCGCTGCCGTACCTGTTGCGCGCCTGCCACCACTGCTGCGCCGGACGACGCATTTAGCAGCAGGCCACTATAACCCGCACTTGGCACCAGCCTCTGAAACACTCGAGCGACTTCGGAGAAGGGAGGCCAAATACGTGTCAACAAGCGGTGCGCTAGTGATTCGCTCCAGATTAGCCGGCGTTTCGAAACGCGAAAAAATCGCGTACGCGATCTTGCTTCGCGGCACGCTTTTCTCGCCGTAACCCGAGGGAATATTGCTCGACCAGTAACGAACGTACTGACCGTCCGGTCGATTCTCCATTCCGAGAAAAATCGTGGAGTGTCCGTGTTCGTTTCTGCCCACTTGGCGCGACCAGAAAATTTTCATGAAATCACCCGGCTTCGCTTGATCGATACCGTCGAAATTTCGACCGAGCCGCAGCTCGTGAAACAGACGCGCGGTGCCCGGGCCATTTGCGTTCCAGCGGCCCCAGACCCCTTCTCCATCGCGCTGGTCACGAATGATCAGGCGCTCAAGCGTGCCGTAGTCCAGACGAAGCTGACCGCGTTCGCGCAAAGCTTCGATCGTTCTGATAAACACCAAATACGTCGCGCCCGAACAGAAACTCGGTCCCGCAGGGATAATAAAGAATTTCCCCGACTCAAAATGTGCAGACGATTGCAAACGAATCTTTGCAAAATGCGAAACAGAATATCGGCCGCCTTTCGGCATCCCGTTGACCTGCTCTAGAACTAGGTCGTTGCAATCGCCCGCGAACGAGAGCTGCGGAGCCAGGCTGAGAACGACTATCGCGATCCACGCAGCTCGGTTTGTCACGGCGCATAAGTAAACACCGAAACATGATCTCGCAACGGCTCGCGCGAAACAACAAGCGCCGCGTTGGCGTTGCCGCCGGACGTGTGCTAAACGAAGCACATGCTGCGCTTCACGAAAATGAATGGCGCTGGGAACGATTTTATCCTGTTTGATAACAGGACAGGAGACATTGATTTGGATCGCAACCAAATCGCGCAATTGTGTGATCGGCACCGCGGCATCGGCGCCGACGGCATCTTGTTACTCGAAAAGCCAACAAACCGCGCGGATTTCCGAATGCGCTATTTCAACGCTGACGGCGGAGAAGCGGAGATGTGCGGCAATGGCGCGCGCTGCTTCGCACGCTTTGCAAACAAAGTCGGTGGACAGAAGGCAAAAATTTCTTTTGAAACACCGGCCGGCGTGATTTCCGCGGAATTGAAGGGCGATTTGGTGACCCTTCGAATGACCGAGCCCACGGACCTGCGACTCAACGTCGACTTACCCTTGGTGGCTGAAAACAAAACCGTTCACTTCATTAACAGCGGGGTCCCACATGTCGTGATCCCCGCAAAAATCGATGATGCCGATGTGCGACGCGAAGGCGCAGCGATTCGTCATCACAAAATGTTTTCGCCGAATGGCACAAACGTGAACTTCATCGAAAGACGCGGACCCGACAAAATCGCCATCCGCACCTATGAACGCGGCGTGGAAGACGAAACGCTCGCGTGTGGGACGGGAATAGTCGCCAGCGCGCTCATCTTCGCTGCCAGTGAGAACACGAACGGCCCCATCACTGTGATCGCTCGGGGTGGTGACGAACTTGAGGTCGGCTTCGAAAAGAGCGGCGACCGGTTTCGTAACGTCACACTCACCGGCCCGGCGGAGTTTGTGTTCGAAGGAAGCATTGAAATCTAACCTGCTGTTGTCATTCCGAGCGGAATCGAGGAATCTCAATTCGAGGCAGAACTAATCAGAGATGTCTCGACTTCGCTCGACATGACAATTGAATAGAGATGTTTCGCGGCACGTTCACGGCATTGGTCACACCATTTAGCGATGGCGGCATTGACGTTTCTGCGTTCGAAGATCTCATCGAAAAACAAATCGCCGCAGGTATTGCTGGGATCGTCGCGATCGGCACCACTGGCGAATCACCAACGCTATCCCATGAGGAACGGGAACAAGTGATCCGCGTTGCAGTCGCAAAGGCAAACAAACGTTGCCTCGTACTCGCAGGAACAGGTTCAAACGCCACACAACACGCCATCGGCGATACGAAGCTCGCCGAGAAGCTCGGAGTTGACGCCGCGCTGCTCGTCGCGCCGTATTACAACAAGCCGAGCCAGGAAGGACTCTTCCGCCATTTCAAAGCAATCGCCGACGCCACGTCGCTGCCGATAATGCTCTACAACATCCCTGGCCGTTGCAGCGTGGACATCGTGCCGGAGATCGTGGCTCGTCTGGCCAAAGAATGTCGCAACATCGTATCGATCAAGGAAGCGAGCGGTAGCGTGGAGCGCGTTAGCGAGTTGCGCCGGCGTTTGCCAGATGCGTTTACGATTTTGAGCGGCGACGATTCGCTCACGCTCCCGTTTATGGCCGTTGGCGCTACGGGTGTGGTGAGCGTGGCCTCGAATTTGTTTCCATCTGAAGTGTGCGGCCTCGTGCGCGCATGCGAATCGGGCGATTTGAAATCGGCGGAGAAATTGCACAGGAAATTGCTGCCGCTGTTCAAAGATTTGTTCATCGAGCCTAACCCGGTTCCCGTAAAGACAGCCCTCGGCTGGCGCGGAGCGATGTCGCCTGAAGTTCGTTTGCCGCTGTGCGAGATGAGCGAGGCGAATCAGGGGCGCCTGCTCAAGACGCTGGAAGACTTCGAATCGAAGCGATAGCTGGCTGCTCACGACCATGAAGAATTCTCCCGTGCGCGTAATGCTCATCGGCGCGGCCGGGCGCATGGGAAAAACTGTGCTCGATCTGGCGCAGAGCGATCGGGAAATCGAGATCGCCGCACGATGTGATCTAGGGGACCCGATCGAGCCGGCGATGAAAAATTGTGACGTAGCAATTGACTTCAGTCAGGCCGACAACATCGATGAAGTCTGCCGCGCCACGTCACAGCATGGCAAATCGCTCGTCATTGGAACGACCGGCCACTCTCAGCAGCAACGCAAGACGATCGAAGAGACAGCGCACTCTGTAGCGATCGTGTTAGCATCGAATTTCAGCGTGGGCGT
>JBBQRI010000227.1:0-3350 GCA_038214915.1 Chthoniobacterales bacterium | reverse complement strand
ACCCAGTCGTTGCCGTTCCACTTTGCCTCCGGCGCGCCGCGCCCACCCTTCCACGTAGCACCTCGATCGTCTTCAATTTCCTTCAATACCGCGTACGGTTGAAGGCGAACTAGCACGTTAGGCAGTGTTGGCGCTTCATTTGAATCCTGGTCCCGCACTGCATAAAGAATCGCGAACCGTTTATCCGGCGAAACGGTGTCCTCGCCGACTTCATATTCCTTTGGGACCTGCGGATACGCTTTCTTTTCAGCGGCAGGCGGCGTTGATTCTTCCTGCGCGGGAATCGCCGAGGCGAGCGACATCAAGAGCGCCAACGACATGATCAAATTTTTCATGTGCTCGAGTCAACATGACGGTTCTTCAGCAGGATTCACAGTAGTAACTTGGAATAAACACAGACGTCACGAAGCTCCTTGTTCGCACTTGCTCTAAACTTTCAACATCCGATGATGTTTGATAAGGTCGCTACCGTTCTCGGAAGTTTGACCATCTCAAGGGACCTATGGAAACGCCGCTGACGCCTCTCGAATTTGCTCGCCGCGCCCGGAAACTTTATCCCGAGCGTGTCGCCGTAATCGATGGCGACTTACGCTGGACCTACGCGCAGTTTCTCGATCGATGCGATCGTTGGTCGGCGGCTTTGCAGAAACTTGGAATCGCCCCCGGTGACCGTGTTGCCTATCTCTCACCGAACACTCACGCGCAGCTCGAATCGTTCTATGCGGTTCCGCAAATCGGTGCTGTGCTGGTGCCGTTAAATTATCGCCTAACGACCGACGATTTCGTTTATCTGATCAACCATAGTGGTTCGCGCATGGTCTGCGCAGACCGCGATTACCTTGCTGCGATCGACGGCATTCGCGACCAGCTTCCCAAGGTTGAACACTACATCGCTCTCACAGGAGAAGCCGAGGGCTGGCTCAACTATGAAGCAATGATCGACGCGAGCTCGGCTGAATTCTCGCGCGCGGAAATTCACGAGACCGATCTGCTCACAATCAATTACACCAGCGGCACCACCTCGCGTCCGAAGGGCGTCATGATCACACATCGTAATGCCTGGATGAATTCTGTCGGCACGCTGCTTTATGCGCCCATGATGTGTGCCGATCGTTATCTGTGGACGTTGCCGATGTTTCACGCCAACGGTTGGACTTTCGTTTGGGCGGTAACTGCAGCGGGAGCGACTCACATTTGTCTGCGCAAAGTCGAACCGCGCGCCGTCTTCGAATTAATGGCCACCGAGCAAGTCACCACACTGTGCGCAGCGCCGACGGTTTTGATTTCATTGGCAAATGCGCCGGCAAATCTTCGTCGCCTCGCTCCGAAAAGAATTCACGTTGTCACGGCCGGTGCGCCGCCCGCGGCTTCCACGATCCAGCGGCTTGAAGAAGATTTGGGCTGGACAATCACGCACGTTTACGGACTGACCGAAACAGCGCCGTTCATCACCGTTTGCGAGGCGCGCGCCGAACATGCGCCCCTCCCCATCAGCGAACGGGCAGCGATCAAAGCGCGTCAAGGTGTTGAGTTGATTACGTCGGGCGAGTTGCGTGTCGTGGATACGCAAGGCAACGACGTGCCGCGTGATGGTGTTACTCAGGGTGAAATCATCGCCCGCGGCAACGTGGTCATGGCCGGCTACTACAACGACCCCGAAGCGACCAAGAAGGCGTTGCGCGGCGGTTGGTTTCATACGGGCGACGCCGCCGTCGTGCATCCGGACGGTTACGTTGAAATTCGCGACCGCATGAAGGACGTCATCATCAGCGGCGGCGAAAACATTTCTTCCGTTGAAGTTGAAGGCGTTCTTTTGAGACACTCGGCCGTGCAGGAAGTAGCGATCGTCGGATTCCCACATGAAAAATGGGGCGAAGCGCCGCATGCCTTTGTTGTTCTCCACGAAGGCGCGCAGACCGATGAGCGCGAGCTGTGCGATTTCGCCCGCGCGAACCTCGCGCACTTCAAAGCGCCGCACAGTGTCACCTTCGTCAACGAGCTACCCAAAACTGCGACCGGCAAGATTCAGAAATACATTTTGAAAGCGCAACGGCCCGCGATCGCTCCGCAGTGAGTGCCTCAGCCCGATGAGATGCGTTCCATCTTCGCCGCCCTTGGCTTGGGAGGTGACTTTGAGGACCCGCAGGCGGATAGTTTCGGTTAACGGACTCGATAATAAACGCTTTCGGAGCTCGTTCCGCCTCGCTCCATTCTCATTTCGACTTTCGTTGAACCCCATCTACAAATGAGCTGATCTCACTTAGCGGCTTGCGCGCGATGTCGGGAACACGAGCATTCGGCGCTGGATGACCAACAACTAAAAGGACAAACGGTTTCTCATGGGAAGGACGTTCGAGAATTTTGTTCAGAAATCCCATCGGGCTCGGCGTGTGCGTCAATGCTACCAAGCCGCACAAATGCAGTGCAGTCACCAGTGTTCCGGTCGCGATTCCCACTGACTCAATCGCGTAATAGGTCGGCGAGCGCGTCCCATCGGCAAGAATGCGAAATGGCTGCGCGAATGCTGCGATGAGCCACGGCACGGTTTCGAGAAATGGTTTGTTCGAATCTGTGCCTAACGGGGCGAGCGCTTCCAGCCACGCTTTCGGCGCGCGATGTTCGTAAAATTCTTTCTCCTCGATCTCAGCCGCGAAGCGTATCTCGCGTTTGATCGCCGGATCGCTTACCGCCACGAAATGCCACGGTTGCAAATTCGCGCCGCTCGGCGCTGTGCCCGCCGCGCGCAGACAATACTCGATCACGGCACGCGGCACCGGTCGATCGGAATAATCGCGGATCGTGCGCCGGCGATTCATCGTCTCGTAAAATTCTCTCGCGCGCTGAAGCAGTTCGTCGTCCGATCGATTGTCGATCTTAGGCGCCGGGACGAAGCGCGGATCCGTCATGCTCGCTTAATACCTGATCTTCGATGTTATCGCCAGAGGTTAGCCCCCCATTCCGCGGTTGACCAGATATTCAGGTCTTGATGCTCCGATGGCCCTGCCATAGGCCGTGACTTGAAGTTTTATCTTCGAACTCATCATTGGTCCTGACTGCTTGTCACCTGTCACTCGTCACTTTCGATACAGAGCGCAACGGCCCGCGATCGCTCCGCAGTGAGTGAATTCAGAATGTTAAATTGTAAATGTGACCCGATTCCGATTCAGCGTGAGACAAAGAAACAGGCGCGTCCGATCGTGACCAAGTCTTCCACAAGGGCGATGAAAATGTCTTTGACGTTCAACGCGCTGACCAATTTTCTCCGGACTTTGTAACCGGTAAATGCTCCAATCAGTCCGCCGACAGCGCCGAGAATCGCGCAACGATTACGAAATTGTCGCCGCTAATCT
>JBBQRI010000226.1:0-3439 GCA_038214915.1 Chthoniobacterales bacterium | reverse complement strand
GCGGAAATGACGAAGAGAATTCCGTGCCGGCTGAATCGGTTACTCAAGATTTTGAACTTGCTCGCGGATCTTCTCCAGTTCGGCCTTGCAGCCGATGACGCGTTGGGAGATTGCAGCGTCATTCGCTTTCGCTCCAAGCGTGTTGAGTTCGCGAAAAATCTCCTGCGTGATGAATTCCAGTGTGCGTCCAACCGGCTCTTTCCTGCGCAAATGATGGGCAAATTGAGCAAGATGACTCTCAAGCCGCGTCAGTTCTTCCGATACATCAGCGCGATCGGCGAAGAACGTAATTTCTTTCAAGACGCGCTCGTCCTCGTTAGCCAGCGGCAGCCCTGCTTTTTGGATTCGATCGAGCAGCGTAGTGCGGTACCGTTTCACCACCTCGGGATGCAGTGTCCGGACTTCCTTGAGTTTTTTTCGAATTGCTTTGAGACGGTGAATCAAATCCTTGGCCAGATGTTTGCCCTCGCGTTCGCGCATTTTTATCAGGTCTGCGAGCGCGGCACGCAGAGCGCCTTCGACGGCCGGCCATGTATCTTCGGGATTCAGGGCTTCTTCCGGAAACCGCATCACGCCGGGCGCTTGCAGGATGGTGGCGATGGTGATCTCGCCGGGCGCGTTCAATTCCTTTTGCAACGCGCGCATCGCTTCGTGATACGAGCGGGCGAGTTCCGTGTTGAGCGCGAGCTTCCGCGCGCCGTTCGCGCCGCTATGAAGACTGACCGTCGCGCTCGTGCGACCGCGCGAAATATTTTCGTTGATTGTCTGGCGAATGCGCGGCTCGAGCTCAACGAGATCGCGCGGCAAATTGACCACGACGTCGCTCTGTTTCCGATTCACGGAATTTAGTTCGACAGTAAATTTTGTTCCGGCGTGATCGGTCTCGCCACGACCGTATCCAGTCATGCTTTGCATACGTCGAAAGGTTATCGCAGAGAAATGTTCAAGGTTCAACGAGCGTTTGGATCAAGCTTTGCGCTGCGCGCCGGTGGGGTGAAGGCATTGGGACCTCCTCGATCGATCCAAACCACTGCTGTCCGGGAGCGATTCGCTTTGGCGCAGGGCGACGATAAACAGAAAGCGTGACTCGATGATGGGTAAATGGAAACACGGACTCATAAACTGGCGGCCGTTGAAAACGCGGCTGCTTTAAGCCGTCAATAACGAGCGGCGGCAAGATCCACATTCCGCGCCACCGGTGGCGGGATTGCTCGAGCAAAATCCGGCCGCCCCTAACGATTAGTGCATGCGTTTCGATGAGTCGTTTCGTTTGGGGTCTCGAATTCTTTACGGGGAGCGCAGCCGGATTTTTTGCGCGGCAAAATGCTTTAACCGGGCACGCATCGCATTTCGGCTTCCGTGCTACGCAAATGAGCGCGCCAAGATCGAGAAGAGCCGAGTTGAAAGTCGCGGCATCGGATTTTGGGAGAAGACTCGCGGCATGTTGCCACAGTGTTCGCCGGCCCAGGTCGGAATCGATTGATTCGCGCAAATCGAAAAGCCGCGCCAAAACGCGACCGGTGTTCGCTTCGACGATTGGGACCGATTGATTAAAAGCAAAGCTGGCCACTGCGTGCGCGGTGTATTTCCCGATTCCGGAAAGTTGTCGCATTTGCTCGATTCCCCGTGGGAAGTTTCCGCCATGTCGATCCATAACCGTTTTTGCTGTGGCGTGGAGATTTCGCGCGCGAGCGTAGTAGCCAAGGCCTTGCCACGCCCGAAGCACTTGGTTTTCGGAAGCGCGCGCCAGTGAGGTGAAATCGGGAAACCCGCGTAGCCACTTGTGATAATAGGGGATCACGGTGGCGACCTGCGTTTGCTGGAGCATGAACTCGGAAACGAGGATTGCGTACGGATCGCGGATCCGGCGCCAGGGGAGATCGCGCCCATGCCGACGATACCAACTCAGCAGGCGACGACGAAATTTGGCCGATTGGAAAGCCACAGATGAACACAGGCTAACATGGATTTTTCGAGCTGGATTGCTGAACTCGTTCCGATCTGTGTTTCATCTGTGTTAACCTGTGGCATCAATGACTTCATACACGCACGCGCTGACGCAACAGCAAGTGGGAAAGCTTCGCGCTTTGCTGGAGGAGTCCGGGTTCGAGTTCGCGCCGAAGGAATGGACAATTTTTTTTGCGCGGAAGAACAAGCTGAGCGTGGCCGTTTATGAGAAAGGGCCAAAGGTGCTGGTGCAGGGCAAGGGCTTCGAGGAGTTCGTTCAATTCGAATTGGAGCCTAAGGTTCTGGGCGAAGCGAAGCTCGGCTATGAAGAAGTGCACTCGCCCGAAATGTTCGACCCGCATTTCGGTGTGGACGAGAGCGGGAAAGGCGATTTCTTCGGGCCCTTAGTAATATCTGGGGTTTACGTTGATCGCGCTATCGCGCGCAAGCTTCTCGACGCCGGCGTCGTGGACAGCAAGCGGATAAGCTCCGACGCGCGGATTCACGCGCTGGCGGACACGATTCGGAAAACTTCACAAGGCCTGGTGGAAACAGTTCTGATCGGCCCGGCCAAGTACAACGAGCTGTACGAGAAGTTTGGCAATTTGAACCGGCTCCTCGGATGGGGGCACGCGCGCGTGATCGAGAATTTGCTCGGGCGAAAGCCGGGCTGCCCGCGGTCTTTATCAGACCAGTTCGCCGACGCGCGCGTAATCAAGGAGTCCTTGATGAGGCATGGGCGCAACATTGTCCTTGAGCAACGGCCGCGAGCGGAATCCGACATCGCGGTGGCGGCCGCATCGATCATCGCGCGCGAGGAATTCATCAACTGGCTCGAACGCAAAGGCAAAGAACTTGGTATGCGATTGCAACGCGGCGTGTCGTCCGGCGTGAAAGAGACTGCAAAAAAATTGGTCGAAATGGGCGGGCCACAGGCATTGCGCGAGGTGGCGAAAGTCCATTTCCGCACCGCGCATGAGATTGCTCCAGAGCATTACGCCGCACCGCCAGCTCGTGAAGATTGGAGACGGCGCACTTCGCCAAAAATTAGCAACTGAAGCGTTGCCACCCGGTCTACCACAGCAAACCAAGCACGCGTTCAAGGAATACCCGATTTAAAAGTTGCTTTTTTGTGCTACATTTAGCCACCGGCAGAGTCACAAGGAACGATTACTAAAATAGATATGGCGAAATTAACCAAGCGCGACATCGTGGTGTCGATCAGCAATCAGACTGGAATGGTTCAGCATCAGGTCTTCGATGTGGTGCAAAAAACCCTCGATAAAATCACCGACAGCCTGGCCAACAATATTCCGGTTGAGTTGAGAAACTTCGGCGTGTTTCTACCGCGCCTTACAAGACCGCGGATCGGACGAAACCCTAATCAACCGGGCAGCAGTTTTGTCATTCCGCCGCGTGCGACGGTGAAGTTCAAGGCGGGTAAAATCATGCGGCAACGCGTCGAAAAGCTCTCTCGCCAATTAAAAGAAGC
>JBBQRI010000225.1:0-3480 GCA_038214915.1 Chthoniobacterales bacterium | reverse complement strand
CGCCGCAGGTGAATGGGCGTCAGCGCTTCTTTCGGTGACGGCAGGACGACTCGCTTTGAAGAGATTTCGACGACTTCAATCGCGGAAACGGCATCGGTGTCCGATTCTTCGGTTTTTGCAGCGCCCGCGAAGGAGTCTCGAAACCCGAAACGTCCGTCCAGCGATTCGTCATAAATTTGATCAGCCGGATTGGCGGCATTCGCGAGTGCTGCAACGGCGCACACCGTAAAGACGAACAGGGATTTGTCCCAACGATAGCAAATAAATCCTACTGATTTGACCACGCCGATCTCATGTTTTGCAATGTTTCGGCACGGCGCACAAGCAAACAATTCTAGGCAAACAGCTGCCGCGCGGGTAAACACGCACTTTGTGAACATCAAGACAACAGCAGCAGTGCTGTTTAGTTTTCTTGCGTCATTCAACGCGGAAACGGTCAGTGCGGCCGATCCGCACCCGATAATTGAAATCGAGACAGGCTACTTTTTCGGTAGAAGCGAAAACGGAAAATGGATCAAGGCTAACCAAGCAGCTAAATCGACAGGCAAGAAGACAACTTACCAGGTTTACAGCCTAACTAAACAGGTCGGCGAAATAACAGCGGCCAAACCGACATCGGTCGAAGAACCGTGCCCTGACACCTTGATGGTTTCGCTGTCATCAAAACCAAAAGATAGCGCGATCGGATTGGCCGCTTCATGGAATGCGTTACCGCGAGAACCCATAATTGCTGACACCACGCAGTCAGTTTACGTGGATGCTGTCCGCGATTTCTTGAAGTCTCACGGAATCGCTGATCCTAAAGTGCGAATCACCCGCATCCTTCGGATCGATCTTGAGGGCGATGGCGAGGACGAGGTGTTAATCAACGCGACGAATTATTTTAACCAGCGTGACGAAGCGCCAATGCAAGCCCCTAAGCGCGGAAGTTATTCCATAGTCATGCTGAGGCGCGTGGTGGCTGGCAAAGTGCAAACCCAACTCGTAGCCGGCGAGCTTTACTCGAAGGCGGATGCGTCCAACGCTCCGAATATCTATAAGATTGCCGCCGTCCTTGATTTGAATGGCGACGGAAAACTCGAAGTGATCGTCCACTCATTTTACTACGAAGGCGGACAGACCACCATCTACCAGTGCGAGTCCGACAGGATTGAAGCCGCGCTCTCGGTCGAGTGCGGAGCGTGAGGGATCTCTAGATTCGCGGATATTGACGGCTTGCAAGGCGTCGCTCCGTGTTGCGCAAATTCGCTGTGCACAATACGCGAGTTGTTTTATGAAAACACAGTGGACTTGCTCCGCGCGCTCAAGAAATATTTCGGTTACGACCAATTCCGGCCGTTGCAGGCAGAAATCATCGGGGATGCACTCGCCGGGCGGGACGTGTTAGTGCTTATGCCGACGGGCGGAGGGAAGTCGCTTTGTTTTCAGTTGCCGGCTTTGGTGCGCGATGGACTGACGATCGTGGTGTCGCCGCTGATTGCGCTGATGAAGGACCAAGTTGATGCGTTACAGACCAGTGGCATCCCCGCAACGTATTTGAACTCAACGCTGGATCGGGAAGAGGCAAAGGCGCGCTGGCGCGGCTTGCATCGCGGCGAGTATCGAATGCTCTACGTCGCACCGGAGCGGTTGATGTTGGACACCTTCCTGGAGCGCGCGCTTAACTGGGACATTGCGCAATTCGCCATCGACGAAGCGCATTGCATCAGCGAATGGGGCCACGATTTCAGGCCGGATTATCGCGAGCTAAAGAAACTACGAAAACATTTGCCCGATGTGCCGATCATGGCGCTTACCGCTACCGCGACGGAACGCGTGCGCGGCGATATCATCAAAGAATTAAACCTGCGCGATCCGCGCACTTACGTGGCCAGCTTTAATCGCCCGAATCTAACGTATCGCGTGGTTCCGAAGACGGCGCCTTACGAACAACTTTTGGCGTTTATTCGCAGCCGGCCCAACGACAGCGGCATCATTTATTGTGCAAGCCGCAAGAGCACTGAATCACTCGCGCGAAATTTGAACGAGGACGACGTAAGCGCGAACCCGTATCACGCGGGACTAACGAATGTGGAACGCACAAAACATCAGGATGCATTTCTGCGCGACGACGTGCGCGTCATCACTGCCACGATCGCGTTCGGAATGGGCATCAATAAACCAAACGTGCGTTTTGTTGTGCATTACGATCTGCCGAAAAATCTGGAGAGCTATTACCAGGAGACCGGACGCGCCGGACGCGACGGATTACCCAGCGAATGCGTATTGCTCTTCAGCCCGGGCGATGTTGCCAAGCAACGGCATTTCATCGACGAAAAAACCGAGAAGGAGGCGCGTATCGCCCGTGCACAGCTTCAGCAGATGGTCCATTACGCCGAGACGCGCGAATGCCGGCGCGCTGTGTTGCTGGAGTATTTTGGTGAAACGTTTCCGCTGCAATCGTGTGACAGTTGCGACAGTTGTTTGCAGCCGCGCGAGACATTCGACGGAACAGTGCAGGCGCAAAAATTCCTTTCCTGCGTGTATCGCATCCACGCCAGGCATGGATTCGGCTTTGGCTTGGGTCACGTTGTGGATGTGCTTCGCGGCGCAGACACGGAAGCGATCAGGCAACGAGGTCACAACGAACTGTCCACTTATGGCATCGGTGGCGAATTGAAACGAGGCGAATGGCAGGCAGTCGGCCGCGAACTATTGCGGCTGGGGCTGGTCGAATGCGCACCAGGCAAGTTTGCTACGTTGTCGCTTACGCCTGGGGGTATCGAGGCGTTGAAAAAGCGGACACCGATTATTTTGACCAAGCAAATCGATATTGCCGAGAGAGCCGCTCGACGCAAAGCAGGCGCGATTGAATGCGACGAAGCGTTGTTTGAGCGCTTACGCGCGTTACGTCGGCAGCTCGCAGATGAACGAGGTGTGCCCGCTTACATCATCTTCTCAGACGTGTCACTGCGTGAAATGGCGAGAAAATATCCGACGAATTCAACGGAGTTCCGCCGCATTCCGGGCGTCGGCGAACAGAAACTGAAGGATTTTGGCGAAGTGTTCATGAGAGCGATCAAGAGTCATTCGACGGAAAATCAACCCGCAATATCCTCAAAAGATGCCGATTTTACGTTCCCAAACCGGGAGGACTCGCTTAAATGATCGGCAATGGCCGGAGAGCTATAAATTTGAAGCCGACACTTGAAAGAATTTTCGCTGGTCTCGCTGCTTTACTGATCTGCACAGGAGCTTCGTCAGCAGCCGACCTGCATCCAATCGTGGAGGTCCAAAGCGGATATCTTTTCGGTGCGATCTCTGACGGAAAATGGATCAAAGCGGATGAAACAGCGAAACTGATCGCCGCCGAGACCACCTGTCGAGTGTATGGATTAACACAAGCACTTGGGGAAGCCAAAGCCAGCAAGCCAAAATCGGAGGGTGAGCCGTGTGAAGAGACTTTGGCAGTTGAACTGTCGCCAAAACCGGAAAAGGGCG
>JBBQRI010000224.1:0-3484 GCA_038214915.1 Chthoniobacterales bacterium | reverse complement strand
ACCGCGCGGCTAACCGTCGTCTCATGTACGCCGACGGCATCGGCGACTTCTGCCATGATCATCGGCTTCAAATGCGATGGGCCGTGCTCGAGGAAATCGCGCTGCCGTGAAACGATCTGCTGCGCGATATTCATAATTGTTTGCTGCCGTTGATGGATCGAGCGGATCAAAAATTTGCCGCTGCGGATTTTGTCTCGAATGTAATCTTTGGTGTCACTGCTCTGCGCGTCGCCGGATCCAATGATGTCCTTGTACAGATTGCTGATTCGCAGATGGGGAATCTGTTCGTTGTTGAAGGCGATCTGATATTCGCCGTCCACCTTTTCCGCGATCACGTCCGGCAACACGTAATTCTGCGGCGCGGCAGCGAAAACCTGGCCGGGGCGAGGATTCAATCGCGCGATGTTATCGGCAGTCTTTTGCACCTCCTCGACGCTGATCGCCATTCGGCGCGCGATCTCCGGAAAACGGTGCTTGCCCAGGTCATCCATGTGCTCGGACACGATCCTGTACTCGAGGCTCTGTTCCTTGCCCTGTCGGCGCAATTGGATCAGCAAACACTCGCGTAAATCACGCGCGCCAACTCCCGCAGGATAAAAAGTTTGGATTAATCCAAGCCCCCTTTCGAACTCGTCCTGTGGAATTCCCGAGTTCAGCGCCATTTCTTCAGTGGTGCTTTGGAGAAATCCGTCGTCGTCGATGTTGCCAATGATCAGCTCCGCAGTTTTCCGGTCATCGGCGCTGAGCACGGTCTGGTTGAGTTGCGCGATGAGATTTTGCTGAAGCGTTTCCTGGACTGGAATGGAATCGAACAGGAACTGGCGCTTCTCGTCTGCTTCCTTCGAACCGCGCCGGCCATCGAAGTTGGAGCTGGCCGACTGCGCCATGTAATCACGCCATTCCTCATCCAAGCTCGCCAATTTTTCGAATTCGTCCTTAAAATTGTCGTCGGCTGAGGCTTCAGCCTCGCTGCGCTCGTCGGCGCCTGAATCCTCCGGCAACTCTTCCAGCACGGGATTTGTTTCCATCTCCTGTTGAACCAGGTTGCGCAGCTCGAGCAGCGGAGTCTGGAGAATGAGCAGGCTCTGTTGCAGCTGCGGCGACAGAACCTGCTGCAACGCGAGGCTTTGCCTCTGCTGCATTCCCTGTGCGGCCATGCGCCGAGTTTACGAGCGTCGTCAGCAGCAGGCAAGCAACTCTGGGAGCACAAGGCTTGTGTGGTGGCCAAGCCGCCGGCCACGGCAGGCTAGCAGTCTGCGCCCCCCGGAACAGACGCGATCCCATTTCCGTTTACCATCGACCAGCTAACGGGCGCATCGAAGGCGAGGATTTGCTCGAAGATATCCGTTGAGGTTGAGCACGGGACCGCGATGAGATCTGCTCCAAAGCCGGGCCGTATTTGGCCCAGCGCATTTTCGTATCGCAACGCGCGCGCGGGATTTACGGTCACCATTTGAAAAATTTCCTCAGCCGAAACGCTTGGGAATTCCTTTTGAAACGCGCGCATCTCGGCAAACAAGCTGAGGCTTTCGTTACTCGCGAGGCTGTCCGTGCCGAGGCAAATGTTAAAGCCGAACGAGCGCAGACGATCGAACGCGAATGGGCTGTGGTCAAAATAGTTGTGACTTCGCGGACAGTGCACGACGTGAAATTTTGAATTGGATCTTTCCAGCAACTCGAAGTCGCTTTCGGTTAATTCGTTCAGGTGCGCGACAATCCAGGAAAGGTAGGGGCGATTGACCTCAATCGCCCGCTCGCGGTTCGATGAACCGCCGCTATCAATCAAATCCAAGAATAATCCCAGCGGCGTTTTGTTTCCGCAGTCATCCATCGGTCGCCCGATGCTCTTGATGAACTCGTAGAGCGGCCCCGAAGCGTCGCGGAACATCTCCATCTCTTCGCGCGACTCGGCTAAATGCGTGGTCAGCAAAACGTTGTCGTTTTGCGCGATCTCCTCGCAACGCCGAAACAAGTCTGTCGACGCCGTGAACAACGCGTGCGGCGCGAGGCCCCACGGTTGCGCCCTACCGAGTGATTCAATTGCACGATCGACAAGTTCATTTGCGCGCTTCGGCGCGCGGATATCGATCAGTTCCGCAAACCAACACGTGCGAACCGGCGGCTGAATCTGCGGAATCAACTCTGGAAACACTGTGAGATTTGCAATCGTGGTTGTACCGAATCGCTTGGCTTCAGCGAAGCCGTCGTTAATTGAAGCGATATAATCTTTTGGCGAGAACGTTGCCTTTTCCGCGTTAATCGTCCGGACCCAGTCGGCAAAAGATTTTTGCGGCGGGATTTTGCCGCGTAAACAGGTGTAATCGAGGTGGCAATGCGCGTTGATTAGTCCGGGCATCAGCGCCTGCTCGCCAAGATCGATTACTTCACCAGCGTTTCGCGTTTTGACTTCGTCAAGTTTTCCAACATCGACGATCCGATTTCCGGACACCACAATCGCGCCATTCTCGATGGGCGGTCCGTCCATCGTGACAACTGTGCGCGCGCGAATGATCATTCGGCTTTCACAACTTTCCGGCATTCCGCGATTAGCAGATTGCACGGTTCCTGGCAAAGCAACGGCACTGTAGCCGCTTTGCTATGCGAAGCGCGGCACTGCGCTGATTGCGACCCGCGCGTCGCGTCGCCCACAGGGCGACGGCTACAGGCGCTCGTCTGATCGCAAGCGGGATCAAACTTTTCCTTCGGCAATTTCGTGGAAGGATCTGCCCCGCGCGCATCGCATTTCCACAAGATGGTTCTGAGGCAACCGCTATCGGACCGACAAAAGTTCGCCACAAGATCGTTGATCTGTGGATCGGAAATTTTTGCGGCAGCGCGATACATTCCTGACTGACGATCCAGTGTCTCACGCAAGGCCGTCGTTTTGAGGTAGCCGTTTTTCCAAGCCGTGAAAACCGCAAGTCGGCTTGGATAAAAATAATCGAGCGCGCGTCTCAGTTCTTCGACGGTGGCGAGCTCCAGTTGCCAGCCATGTCGTAAGTTCGGCGCCGTTTTGAGCGGACGATAATTTCCCGCGTCATCGTACTTTGCGATTTCGATCGAGTTTTCCGCGTTCTGATACCTCTGCAACTGATCGAGCGATTCGTCATCGCGATGCAACAGGACGAAACCGGCGCCCTCACGCTTTTGGATCAGGATTTGACCGAAGAAAAACGGCGCAGCAACGCCATCGACAATTTCCTCAATCGAATCTGCCATTGTTGGGGCGCGACCGGCAGCCGCGCCGACCTAATGGAGGCAATGAGCGATCAGACCGCCTGCCCGTTCGAGAAACTGAAGGTCCTCATCAGCGAACGCGTTCAATTTATCGCTTTCGGCATCTAGCATCCCGAGAACGTGCCGGTGGTCGTTGCGCATCGGCACAATGATCTCGGAACGAGTTGTATGAAACGTCGGCAGATACCGGAGATCCTTGCTCACGTCGCCTACGATGACGGGCTTGCCGGAATCCAGCGCGGCACCG
>JBBQRI010000223.1:0-3510 GCA_038214915.1 Chthoniobacterales bacterium | reverse complement strand
ATGCCAGTGGCACAGCTCGCGACCTCTACAGTCGAGGTCGATCTTGACGCACTTTCGACTGAAGAGATCGGCCGGCTGTTGGGCGACGACGAACCCCTGCTCGAGGCAACCCCCAATGTCTGAGGAGAAACGCGCTCGTTTCCGGCAATGGCTTGAGAGAGGCGAAGCCTGTCTCCATCCGCTGACTTTGCCACAGCGCGAATTGTGGGAAACGTCGCCGGCCCCGGCGGGAGATGTGTCCAACCACATTTGCTGTGTTATTAACGTAAGAGGTCTGATCACTCCGGACGATTGTATCGCTTCCCTGCAACGAGTGGTCAATCGACAAGAGGTGTTGCGACTGTCGATTTTGCCGGGAAAAAACGGACCTGTTCAGTTGATCCGAGCTCGCGCCGAGCCAGCGATGCGGTTTCGCGACATCTCGCCGCAGACACCGGTTGAGAAAATCGAAGAGCTTGCCCTCCAAACTTTTTCCGAGCCATTCGATGTGGTTCAGGGTCCTCTATACAGAGTAGAGGTGCTTCGCCGTGCGGCCGATGAACAGCTGATGGTATTTGCAATTCACCATGCAATCGCCGATGGCTGGACGTTGGGTGTGTTTGTTCAGGATCTTTGCGCCGCCTATGTCCAACAACGCATGCGCGGGCCTGACAGGCTTTCGCCGGTGCCGACTTCTTATTCAGCCTGGAGCGCCGCCGAGATGGCATTCTGGCAACCGGCCGAGCTGGAACCACGCATCGCTTTCTGGAGATCCCGCCTCACGGGCATACAGCGTCTTTGGAGCGTGCCGGACGGAGCCGACGTCGTCTTTCTGCCGCGACGATTTGTTTCGCAATTACCGGCGGAGATCAGCGGATCCGTGCGGGAGTTGGCCCGACGCAGCGGCGCCACGCTTTTTAGCACTTTGCTTGCAGCCTTCCAAGTTACGCTTTCGCGGTGGACCGGCGCCGAAGACATCGTAGTGGGAACGCCGGTTGCGAACCGCACGAGGCAGGATGTCCGCGAGACGATGGGATATTTTTCCGGCGTCGTGCCACTGCGCGGTCAGGTGGAACGAGGCCGCCCATTTTCAGAGCATTTACGAATCGTTCACCAATCCACAGTCGATTCATTTGCAAACGCAATGCCGTTTGCCGAACTTGTTCGGGCAATAGGCGAACGTCCGTCGCCGAAACACAACCCCATTTTTGAAGTGCGATTTGCTTTACAAAATCATCCCGTGCCCGACGTGGAAATTCGAGAGCTCTCACTTAAGCTAAGGATGCGCTCGACTGGAACGCCCCGATTCGATCTGGGATGCGAGATAACCGAACTGGGCGACATGCTTGAAGTGGTTTGGCTGTTCCGGGAAAATCTCTTTTCACAACCGGAAATAGAAGAACTGGGGCGTCTATTCAGGACAGTGCTGGAAAGCATTTGCCGCGTGCCGGAGAGGCGAACAGCCATCCTGACAAACTGAAATGGCAAAGATAGCGACAACCGCCGAAGGCGTTCCCGAGCTGCACGAAAAGCACGACGTGAGCTGCGTCGCATTCCAGACCCTCGTGTTCTCGCTCGCTCTCACCGAAGTCGCGCTCTGCGCTATGGTGTGGAGTGGATGGCTTTGGCTGGCGCTGCCTCTCATCCTGGTCGCCGCCCATCTCATGCACGGGCTGTTGATTGGCTTTCACGAGGCCTCGCATGGCCTGTTGCGAAAGAGCCGTCGTTTGAATGAATTCGATGGTGTGATTCTCGGCGTATTTAGTTTCTTGCCGTTCAGCCTGTATCGGGTGGTGCATCAAATGCATCACATGCACCTTGCCACCGAGCGCGATACTGAGCTTTGGCCGTTAGTCCTCACCAACGCGCCGCGTTGGGCGCGACGGTTGGCTGCGCTCCTCGAACTCACCGTCGGCCTGTTCTATTCACCATTAATCTTCTTGCGCGTTTTCCTGCGCCGACCCTCGTTAGTCCGTAGCCGCAAGGTGAGAAGGAGAATTTGGGCTGAGCTTGCCCTAACAATTGGTGTCTGGACTCTCATTCTGACGGCAATCGCCTTTTTTGGGGTGTGGAAATATTTCCTCTGGATGTATCTGGTCCCGGGATTGATAGCGGCAAATCTTCAGAGCTGGCGCAAATACATCGAACACGTTGGCCTGACCGGCAATACCGTGAATAGCTCTACCCGAAGCATTGTGTCGAAGAGCTGGCTCGGCCATTTGTTTGCTTACACGTTGCTTCACGAACCTTACCACGGCGTGCATCATCAAAATGCCGGACTTCCGCATCGCGTGCTGCCTCAGTTTACCTCCGTGCTCACACCGAAAAGACCCGACGACGTCGCTCCATTTATGAGCTATCGGCAAGCGTTGCCGGACCTGATCCGCAGCCTGGCGAATCCTCGCGTCGGAGCGCAATGGTGCGATTTCACTGACAACCGATTACGTGAGCATCGTGAATTCGTCGCAAATAAGAAACCGACGAATGAAGCTCTGCGCGACGAACAGGCTTACCTGCATTAAGTCACAACATAGCCGCCAGCGCGCCCCGCAGTTCCTTCCGCGGCTTCTTGTTTCATCATGAGCACGCCGTCGGAATCCACACAAAATGCCAGGTCGCCTTTCGTCTTTGAGGCGGCTGGCCTCAAAAAGGATTACGACGATGGCCAGGTGCACGCTTTGCGAGGTGTGGACTTTCAAATCGGGGAAGGCGAGTTTGTCGCAATCGTTGGCCCGAGTGGGAGCGGGAAGACGACTTTGTTGCAAATGTTCGGCGCACTCGACCGGCCGACCGCTGGAACGTTGAAGTATCGGGGCGAATCACTGCTCGATTTGGCCGACCCCGCGGCCTATCGGGCTCACGAGGTCGGCTTCATCTTTCAAGCCTTTCATCTGCTTCCCACGTTCACCGCGATTGAGAATGTCCAGATTCCGATGTTCGAAAATCGCCAGTCGCGCGCGGCGCGAAAAACGCGCGCTCTCGAATTATTGAAAGCGGTCGGACTCGAACAGCGAGTGAATCATTTTCCCGCGAAACTTTCCGGCGGCGAGCGCCAGCGCGTCGCCATCGCCAGAAGCCTGGCGAATTCTCCTTCGGTCCTTCTGGCCGACGAACCCACCGGGAATCTGGATAGCGAAAGCGCGAAACACATACTCGATCTAATCACCTCTGTTCACCGCGACCGTCGCATGACGCTGATCCTCATCACCCACGATATGAGTGTTGCGTCGCGCGCATCGCGTGCGATCCAGATGAAGGACGGCCAGGTTGTTTTCGATGGCGATCCGGCAAAACTTCCCAGGCACGAATGAGATGACTTTTTTCGATGTTATCACGCGTGGTCTCAAGCGCCGACCGATCCGCACCGGTTTGACGCTTTTGGGAATTTCAGTGGGTATCGCCGCCGTCGTTGCGTTGATTGGCTTGTCTCGGGGCCTGGTTACAAGCTGGACCGCAGGTATGAAGTCGCGTGGTACCGACATTGTCGTTCATAACATGCGTGGCTCTCTGACGCCGAAGCCGTTTTCCGCA
>JBBQRI010000222.1:0-3549 GCA_038214915.1 Chthoniobacterales bacterium | reverse complement strand
CACTAAGGCAGCTGAATTGGTGCGACAGGCAGGTGTCTGGCGGTTTGATGCGCTCGTTGCCGTTTTCTTCCTCGTGCTTGTGCTTGCGATCGTGCTCGGCTCCGCGAGACAATGGTGGCAGCTCATTCGCGGAAGTAAGCGAATCGTTTTGCATGAAAACGAGTTTGTGCCGATCACCCCTGCGCAGCTCGCACAGTTTTGAGATTGTATGATCTGGAATGCTCGAATTGGATAGCAAGTGTCTGCTGAAGACGAAATCACGTCGCTGACCAAAGTTGGTTCGGAGAGTAGCGGACTACACAGGCACGCGATATTTTCCACGACGAATTGGAGCGTGGTCCTTGAAGCGCAAGGTCAATCGCCGGCAGCACAAGAGGCGCTCGAAAAACTTTGCCATACGTATTGGCGACCTGTTTACAGTTTCATCAGGCGAGAAGGTACCGGACACGAGGAGGCGGAAGATCTAACTCAGGCCTTTTTTGCCCTGCTGCTACAGCGCCGGAATTTTGATGATGTTCGCAAAGAGAAAGGACGTTTGCGTTCTTATCTGCTGACGTCGCTGAAGCATTTTCTTGTTAGTCAACACCGCCGCGCGGTGACAGTGAAACGAGGTAAAGGACAACAGCCCGTCCCGTTGGAGGAACTTGCCGCCATCGGGCGCGCCGACATCGAGCCGGCAGATCATCTGAGCGCAGATCGAATTTATGAACGTCGTTGGGCCTTAACTCTTATGGAGCAGGTCTTGCGACGATTACGCGACGAATACGTTATGGCCGGCAATGCTGAATTGTTCGATTTGTTAAAGCAATTGTTGCCAGATGAACTAGGAGCACCGTCACGAGCGGAAATCGCTGCGCAATTGGGCATGACGGATAATGCACTTCGGCAAGCCTTCCATCGGTTTCGCCAGCGTTATCAACTTTTGTTGCGCGAAGAGATCGGTCACACTGTCGCCGTTGCCAGCGATGTCGAGGATGAGCTGCGCCATTTGATCACTGTATTGCGAGCGTAACGTATGACAGATTCGGCGCAGTACATGATGGAGCGCGCGCGGGCGACTCTCCCATCATGAGCAGCGCACCCAGGATTTGTCGAAAGTGCGGATCAGAAATCTTCGCCGACGCACCCGAAGGCCTTTGTACCGCTTGCCTGTTTGAGACGGGGCTTGATCTGTTCACGGACAATCCTGTAGCCGGGGTCGATGACCCCGGCCCGCCAGGCGGGCCACTTCCGGGGAGAAGAAAGAAATCGGATCGCTTAAAGACATTCGCCGACTTTGGCGACTATGAATTGTTGGAGGTAATCGGTCGTGGCGGCCAGGGTGTCGTTTATCGCGCTCGGCAGAAGAGTCTGAACCGCACAGTTGCACTCAAAGTAATCGGCCTAGGCCATTGGGCTTCGGAAGCGCATCTGAAGCGTTTTCGACGGGAAGCGGAAGCGGCCGCCAGCCTTGATCATTCCGGCATCGTTCCCATCTACGAAGTCGGCGAACGTGATGGCTCCTGCTATTTCAGCATGAAGTTAGTCGAGGGCGGCCACCTTGACGAGGTAGCCAAGCGTCAGCCAATGCCAGTTCGACAAGCGGCCGAACTAATCGCCAAGGTAGCGCGCACCGTTCACTACGCGCACGAGCACGGCATTCTTCATCGCGATATCAAACCGGGAAACATCCTGCTCGATCAAAAAGGCGAACCGCACTTGACCGACTTCGGCCTGGCACGACTCGTCGAAACTGAGAGCACGGTCACGCGCACGCTGGAAGTGCTAGGCACGCCCAGTTACATGGCGCCGGAGCAAGCGGTGGGAAACAACGCGGCCGTCAGCAGTGTGACAGATGTTTATGGAATTGGGGCAGTGCTTTACCAAATGCTAACAGGTCATCCGCCTTTTGCCGGTGGCACAACGTACGAGACGGTCAAATTGCTGTTGGATACCGAGCCGCGACAACCGCGCGCGTTGAATCCGACAATAGATCGCGATCTCTCAACGATCTGCCTCAAATCTCTCGAGAAAGATCCAAAGCGCCGCTACTCTTCCGCTGTTGCGCTGGCGGAAGATCTCGAACGCTGGCTAAAGCATGAGCCGATTCTGGCCCGCCGCACTGGAGTCGTAACTCGTGGGAGAAAGTGGGTGCGTCGCAATCCAACCAGCGCGCTCTTAGCAACGTCGCTCATAGCTCTCGCAGCAGCGGCGGGTTGGATCATTTCGAAAAGTGAATTCATTCGCCAACCGGTAACATCTGGAATCGCCGTGCTACCGTTTGAAAATCTTAGCGACGAGAAAGAGCGCGCGTTTTTTGCCGACGGCGTCCAGGACGACATTTTGATCAAACTGGCGAAAATCGCCGACCTGAAGGTGATCAGCCGCACGAGCGTCATGCAATATCGCGGCAAACAGGATGTGCGCCAGATCGGCAATGCGCTGCGTGTCTCCCACGTGTTGGAGGGAACGGTGCGGTGTTCTGGCGGGAAGGTGCACCTAAATGCGCAGTTGGTGGACGCTCGCACCGATGCGGGAATCTGGGCGGAGGAATACGACCGGGATTTGAATGATGTGTTCGCCATCGAGACGGAAGTGGCGCAATCAATCGCAAATCGGCTTAGAGCCAAAATTTCAGCTCGCGAAAAGGTAGCCATGCAAGAGCGACCAACCAGGGACCTTGTTGCCTACGACCTTTATATTCGCGCTTCGGCTCTGATCGACCAGACCGGCTACGCGCCAGAGAAAGAGCAAGAAAAGGCTCTTTTCCAAGCAGTGGAGTTACTCAACCAGGCGATCGCCCGGGATCCAGCGTTTCTTCTCGCATACTGCAGATTAGCTGGGGCGCACGACGAGCTCTACTTCGAAAGTCATGATCACACGCCCGCTCGGCTGGCCTTGGCGAACTCCGCCATCAATGCCGCTTTTCGCTTGAAACCAGATTCAGGCGAAGCGCACCTTGCCCGGGCTACGCATCTCTATTTTGGCTACTTCGATTACGACCACGCCCGTGACGAGCTTGCCATCGCCGGCCGCACCCTGCCCAACAACGCACGAATTTTTGAATGGACTGGGTACATCGACCGCCGGCAGAACCGTTGGCATGATGCCGTCCGCAACCTGAAGCGTGCAAGTGAGCTGGATCCGCGAAACGTTAGGGTTCTCACTGGTGCCGCGGTGACTTACAATTTGATGTCCGACTACGGGCAAGCCAGAGCGACTTTAGATCGCCTCATTGCCCTCGAACCAAACAACGATTTGCACCTGGTGTTTCGTGCTTGGATCGACGTCGACGAGCGAGCCGATACTCGACCATTGCATGCTGTTATCGAAAGGATTCTCAGGGATGACCCAACATCGGCGGGAAATCTGGTGCAGCAGCGCTTTTTTCTCGCCAGGGCGGAGCACGATCCTGTCGCCACCGATCGCGCCCTGGCGGCGCTCACTGAGAATACCTTTGCACCAAATTACGGTGTTAATCTACCCCGATATTACGTGCAGGGTTTGGTTGCTCGAATGAAAGGAGACACGGTCGCGGCACGCGTCGCCTTTACGGCCGCGCGTGCGCAG
>JBBQRI010000221.1:0-3644 GCA_038214915.1 Chthoniobacterales bacterium | reverse complement strand
TATCCGCATCATCTTTCCGGTGGCATGGCTCAGCGTGTTGCGCTTGCACGAGCACTCATCAATCACCCGAAGGTTCTGCTCCTCGACGAACCACTCGGCGCGCTTGACGCTTTCACGCGCATGCGCATGCAGGATGAAGTGCTGCGCCTTTGGGAGAATCGTCGCACCACGATGCTGCTCGTCACCCATGACATTGATGAAGCGATCTACATGAGCCATCGCATCCTCATCATGACCTCGGCGCCCGGGCGAATCGATCGCGAGATTCATATCGACCTCGCGCGACCACGTGATCGCACTAGCGACTCGTTTCTACGCTTCCGCAGTGAGATTCTCGAACATCTGCATTTCGCCGGAAAAACTGGGGCCTGAGTCGCAACCTAACGATCAGCTATCCGTCAGGTCCGTTTAGTTCCGTTGGTTGGAAAAGCTGGAGTGGTTGCCGCCGGACACGAACTGCGTGACGTCGAAGCTGGCGATCCTAAACGGTGCAGGCGGGCATGTTGCACCCGAACCTCCCTGAACATCCTGGACTGCCGCAATCAAAAAGACCTTGCCGTCATTTCTTGGCGGAAACCGACTCGGCCTGACAAAAAGTAACAGAAATGTCTCTTTTATCGCTGCAAATTCGTTTGAAAGATAACAGGAAACATAACACGTATGGAAGCCATGTGTCCCGAACAGAGCAGCCTTGGGTTGACGGCCAGCCACGACCTTTACGAGGTTCGTCCGCGCAAGGATAGAGAAGGCATTGATCTAATTAGTGAGCTGTTTCGATACGGCCCGATCTGGTATGCAGGGCCCGACGCAGTCCGTTACGCGATGGCGTACGCAAAGTATCGCTCCCACTCCCGGTCCCAGCGGGCAATTATCCGCGTGTTGGACGACTCCGGCGCTTTAGTCCAGATGCACGAATAGAGCGGTGCCTTCGGCACGCCCAACCCAACAGCTGAGACATTCTCCAGAACTTTGTGATTGGTTGTGCGGTTTTGGCGTGTGCTTTCAAGACCCCTCGTATAGCCTCGCAAGCTCCGGGAGGGAATCAGGATGCGAAAATGGATCATCTTCTTCAGCGCGATCGCACTTGCGGTCACAGCTAAATCAATATCAGTCGCGGCTTTAGATACGGAATGGGATCGAACTGTTCTACCGCGTCCGCCGCAGCCATTTGAAGGCGTTACGAAGCGGACGCTCGAAGGATCTGTAGCGTCGTATACCCAGCCGGTAAAGGCGCCACGAGATGCGCCAAACATCCTGCTGGTGTTGATCGATGATGCGGGGTTCGGAAATCCGTCCACGTTCGGCGGGCCTGTCGCTACGCCGACGTTCGACAAACTGGCAGCCGAAGGACTGCGTTATAATCGCTTCCACGTCACGGCACTTTGTTCCCCGACGCGCGCGGCGTTGTTGTCCGGACGGAATCATCATGCTGTGGGATTCGGGTCGATTTGTGAATTGGCTGGCGGTTGGCCGGGTTACAGCACGAACTGGCCGACGAGCGCCGCGTCAATCGCCAAGACTCTGCAGCTCAACGGTTACAACACTGCTGCAATCGGCAAATGGCATCTTACGCCGGATGCGCAGCAGGGACCCGCCGGACCTTTCGATCGTTGGCCGAACGCGCTCGGATTCGATTATTTCTGGGGCTTCCTCGGCGGCGAAACCGGCCAGTTCGATCCGGTTTTGGCTGAGAACAACAGCATCCTTGGCGTCCCGAAGGACAAGAATTTCTATTTCAATGACGCGATGGTGGAGCACTCGATTTCCTGGATTCGCGGTCAGAAAGCGCAGGCGCCGGACAAACCATTCTTCCTTTATTTTTCAACCGGGGCGACTCACGCGCCACATCAAGTACCAAAGGAGTGGAGCGACAAGTACAAAGGCAAATTTGATCAGGGCTGGGACAAGCTGCGCGAAGAAACATTCGCACGTCAGAAGCAGCTCGGAGTAATTCCCGCGAACGCGAAACTGACGCAGCGCGACCCTGCGTTTCCGGCATGGGACAGCGTCCCGGCGGACGTGAAGAAAGTGTATGCGCACCAGATGGAAGTTTATGCCGGCTACCAGGAAAACACGGATAACGCTGTTGGCCGTGTAGTGAAAGCGATCAACGACATGGGACTCACTGATAACACGCTGATCATTTACATCTTCGGCGACAACGGCGCCAGCATGGAGGGAACTGAGACAGGAACCTTTAACGAAATGACCACGCTGAATGGCGTCCCACTCACAGCCGAACAGCAGTTGAAAGCCATTAAAGCGTACGGCGGGCTCGAAAAATGGGGAGGGCCCGACATGGATCCGCATTATGCGGCGGCATGGGCGTTGGCTGGAAACGCACCGTTTCAATGGGGGAAGCAGGTAGCATCTGCTCTCGGCGGCATTCGTAACCCAATGGTGATCTCGTGGCCGAAACGCATTCAAGACAAAGGCGGTCTGCGCAGTCAGTTCACTCATTGCGCAGATGTCGCACCGACTATTCTTGAAGCGGCCGGTCTGCCTGAGCCAAAGCAAGTCAATGGTGTCGCTCAGATGCCGATGCATGGCGTGAGTTTTCTATTCACCTTCGACGACTCCAAAGCGCCCTCGCGTCACACCCAACAATATTTCGAGATCCTCGGAAACCGCGCGATGTACAAGGACGGTTGGCTTGCATGCTGGCGACTCGACCGAATCCCGTGGAAGATCGATCCCGAAACACTCAAGCGATTCGCGCCCGGCAAGTGGAGCCCCGACAACGACAAGTGCGAATTGTACAATCTCAACGAAGATTTCTCGCAGGCGGACAACGTTGCAGATAAATATCCCGACAAAGTACGCGAGCTGACCGCGCTCTTTTGGTCGGAGGCAGAGAAATATCAGGTGCTGCCGTTGCTCGGCGAGATGGCGACCGTGTGGGGTTTTCCCAAAGGTTTACCAGACCAGACGAGATTCACGTACTACAACGGAACCGAAAACATTTCGTCCGGCATGATCCCGCCGATCTACAATCGTTCCTACAGCATCAGCGCAGACCTCGACAATCCGGGCCGTGCTGGCGTATTTGGGCTGCGCCCTGGGATAGCGGGCGTAATTGTGGCCGAGTCCAGTTTTCTAGGCGGCTTTTCGCTTTACGTGGAGAACGGACATCTCAAGCACACCTACAGCTTGCTTGGATTGAAACTGGACACCATCAGTTCGCGCGATGCGCTGCCCACGGGCAAAGTCAATGTGCGCTACGAGTTCACAGCAGATAAGCCCGGCGAGTTCGGCACCGGCGGCACAAGCCGCCTCTTCATTAACGGCAAGCAACAAGCCGAAGCAAAAATGGAACATAGCGTGCCGTTCCGGTTCGCCTCGTACGCAGGCATGGACATCGGCACCGACAACGGTCTCCCTGTCGTGCCTAAATTCGAGTACGCCAAAATACTCCCTAAATACTTCAGGGGCACGATCGAAAAAGTAGAATTCGATCTCGGCCCAGCCAAACTAAGTGCCGAAGATCTCCAACGAATTTATCTCCAGCGCTTCGCCAGCGCAGTTCGTAATTAGATTGAACCAGTGTCAGCCTGGCGCACGCACAATCGAGAATCGCAAATTAGATGAGCCGGCAGTCGGATTCGAACCGACGACCTGCTGATTACAAATCAGCTGCTCTACCA
>JBBQRI010000220.1:0-3678 GCA_038214915.1 Chthoniobacterales bacterium | reverse complement strand
GGCGTGAACGTGGCGCGATTGAATTTTTCACACGGGAGCCCTTCGAAACACGCCGAAGTTATCCGGCGCATCCGTGACGCAGCGCGCGAAACGGGACGGCGCATCGCAATTATGGCTGATCTTCCCGGACCGAAAATGCGCCTCGGAAAAATCGACCCTGAACCGATTCAGCTCGCGCCGGGCGCGCATTTCACGTTAACGAGTGAGGACATCGTTGGCGATGCGCAGCGCGCCTCGACGACCTTCCAGCAGTTGCCGCGCGTAGTGAAGCCCGGCGACAAGATTTTTCTCAACGATGGTCTCGTGCAGCTCGTGGTTGAGCGGGTCGTTGGCAATGATGTGGAGTGCACCGTCGTTGTTGGCGGCGAGCTGCGCTCACGCAAAGGACTGAACCTTCCCGGCGTTGATCTGGGCATCAGCGCCTTTACCGAAAACGACCGCGCCTGTCTTGAATTCGCGCTCGAACATGGTGTTGACGCCGTGAGCCAGTCGTTTGTTGAACGCGCCGCGGACATAAACGCTGTGCGCACGGCTGCGGCAAAAATGGGCAGACAGCCTTTCATTATTGCAAAAATCGAACGAGCCGATGCGCTCGCGCACTTCGACGAAATTCTCGCCGCGGCCGATGGCATCATGATAGCGCGCGGCGATCTGGGAGTGGAGGTGCCGATCGAAAAGATTGCCTACATTCAGAAGCAGCTTATTGCGAAAACAAATCTTGCCGGACAGCCCGTCATTACTGCGACGCAGATGCTCGAATCGATGGTTTCGAGCCGTCTCCCTACTCGCGCCGAGGCAACCGACGTGGCCAATGCGATACTCGACGGCACCGACTGTGTCATGCTCTCTGGCGAGTCGGCGGTGGGCAAATTTCCCGAGGAATCAGTCACGATGCTGGCGAAGATCGCCGCGTTCACGGAAGCACATCGGCCTCCCAGAAGCTTTAGTGTTCAACACGATTTCGCGCAGCATAAGGCAACGACCAGGGCCCGCGATCGCATGGCGTCTCTGGTCGAGCAAGCACTGTACACGGTTCCATGCGATCTGGTGCTCGTGCCAACGCGCGGCGGGATGGTCGCGCGCGCCATTTCGCGTTTCAAACCGCCGGTGTGGATCATGGCGCCGAGTTCCGATTCCGCTGCGTGTCAGAATCTCGCGTTCTCCTACGGGGTGTGTTCGATAAATCTCGCTGAGGAACCGGACGATTGGCGCGAATGGATTGCGCGTTGGGTGCGCGAAAACGGAATCACCGCCGAACGGGTGATGCTCGTCGCTGGTCCCTCGCCGCGAAACCCGAAAGCCAATTACCGGATCGAATTGATGCGCTTAGAGGCGCAGAATCAGTAAACGCTGAGGGCCTTCATAAGACGAAAGTCCAACAAGTGAGCTTGCTTTAGCCGACTGAGAATCACCAACTCACCATCACGATGAAATCACCGTGTTGGCGCAACTGGCGGCGAAGTAATCGGTTCGTGTTACATCGCCGAGACGAAACAGGCGCGGATTCTCGTGGATTGCCCGAAAGCTTTGGGCTGTAACGATTCGGACAGGGCGTACTTCCGATATTGACACAGGCAGTCAGTTTGTTGTTGAAATGTGCTATGACCATTCTCTCTAGAACGGGTCGATACATTTTCTTCCTTTCCGCTCTCATTTTGATTCTACAAGTCGCTATTGTAACAGGGCAAAACAAAAAGGACGGTGTAACAGTTTCCTACGAGAGTTCTGGCAGCTCCCGAATCGCGCGCTTTACAAACTCGAATTCATTTCCGGTCCGAGTGGAGTTCTTATATCAGGGCACAAAAGCCCGTGGTTCAGGTGAGGCGTCTGGTGAGGATGCGGTTTTTGTAGGAGCGAATTTTTGTGCCACGTATGGTGCCCGTGGTCTTTCCATCACGTCGGTCCGAATCACCAGCGTTATGCGTTCGGACTAACGCCGCCGACGCAGTTACGGCAGCCTTCTCGCCTTACAAGGCCAGCCGCTGCCGGGCGCGCTTGCGGATGCGACGCACTGAGTATTCAGAACCCGTGCCAGAGTGACCCCACGTACCCACGTCGCCGAGCATTTCCGCACCCATTGGGCGGGGGTTCCGATCTCAAGTACCCCGGCGGGTGAAGAAAGCTCGGCCATTCGAGCATCGCTGAGTGCGCCGCCACCGGCGCACTCAGATGTATTCGTGAGGCAAGCCGGTTATCTCGTGATTTCCATATCAACGCCGCCGCCGGTGGCGTTGACATTAACGCCTTTTTGCGTGGTGGAAATACGGACTATGACACCGGCCTGATTTGTCATGAGGCTGCCACTTTTCCCACGGGCAAGAGTCACTCCGCGCGTGCCCGCGGCACCGAAATTGTAATGACCATTGAAATCCTGAAGATGCTTGAGGTTGAAAACCTCGCCAAAAGCAGAAGAGCTGGTAATCCCGACTTTGCCTACCGAAAGTCCCTTTACCTTAACTGGATAGTCTTTGCCTTGGTAGGTGAGCGTTCCTGATCCCCAACTGAAACCAATTCCAGCGGCGAATGAACCCCCGCTCAGACGCAGAGTTGCGTCTGGCCCGGATTGATGAGTCGCCGCCTGAGTTAAGCCGGTCATCGCTGCGATGACGAGCAATAGAACTGCGATTTTCTTGACATTATTCATATGAATTCCTTCCATTTGGTTTTCTAAAACTACGGTTTATCTCCGAGGGCTCTATTAGACGAAAGTCTTATATGCCGATCGATCAGGTTTGAGTACTCTTCCCGGGCAACTATTGAAAGTAAAAAATTATGAAGTCACGAAGCCGAAAATTAGTTGATGGCGGAATCACGATCCTTGGTCTCGCATTGATCTCCTCAAGCTCGCTTGCAGCGCAAACGCCGGCACCGCAGCAAGCGCAATCGCAAGAGATGACTACGACGACCCCCGACACCGAGCCAACCGCAGCGAAACTTCCAGCTGATCAATTGGATTCGCTGGTGGCGCCGATTGCTTTGTATACCGATCAGCTTTTGAGCCAGACTCTGGTCGCTTCGACATATCCACTGGAGATCATCCAGCTTCAGCAGTGGATGGAAAAGAACAAGAGCCTGAAAGGCCAAGCGCTCTCGGACGCGGTGGAAAAGCAGAGCTGGGACCCGAGTATTCAGGCAATGGCAGCATTCCCCGATGTCGTAAGTCGAATGGCCGATAATATCCAATGGACAACCGACCTTGGGAACGCATTCCTCGCACAGGAATCGGATGTGATGGACGCAATTCAAAGCATGCGTGCGAAGGCACAGAGTAAAGGGACTTTAAAAACGACGGAGCAGCAGACGGTTCAGACACAGACTGTCAGTGGACCCAGCGGAGGCAAACAAGTTATCGTAGTGCAGCAAGCCAATCCCGACGTGGTTTATGTTCCCACCTACAATCCGACTGTAGTTTACGGCCCTCCTGCTTACCCGTATCCACCCATTTATTATCCTCCTCCGGGGTACTACGCAGCGGGCGCAGCGATTGCCTTTGGAACAGGAGTGGCGCTAGGAGCGGCATGGCGTGGAGGCTGGGGTTGGAACTGCGGATGGGGAAGGGGCAATGTCAACGTTAACGTGAATAACAAGTACGTGAATAACTATAACAAGAATGTTAACAAGAACTTTAACCAGGCGAACTTCAACAGGAACAACTTCAATCAGGGGAACAAGATTAAT
>JBBQRI010000219.1:0-3729 GCA_038214915.1 Chthoniobacterales bacterium | reverse complement strand
CAGACGGGTATCAGCGCGCACGTCTTGCGCGTCTGGGAGAAAAGATACCGGGCGGTCGTTCCGAAAAGGACCAAGACAGACCGTCGTTCCTATAACGAAGGCGATATCCGTCGCCTAAAGCTTTTGCGACAGGTGACGCTGCTGGGCCATTCCATTGGCAGTGTGGCCAATTTATCTACCGGCCAGCTGCTGAAGCTGACGAGAACGGTCGCGCAGCACCCCCGAAGAAAGAAACGTTCGGCGGCGGTCGCGGAAGTGACGATGGATACGCCAGTCATCCGAAATTGCATTAGGGCGGTAAGAGCGTTTGACGGCGAAAAATTAAAGACGGTGCTTGATCGCGCGACGGTTGAATCCGGCTTCAATGGATTGCTCCGCAACGTAATCGCACCGTTAGCGCAAAAATTGGGCGATCTCTGGAGTGCGGGGAGTTTAAAAATTGCGCACGAACATTTCGCCACTGCGGCGATTCGTGCCTTCCTTCTAAATCCGGCCCGTCAATATGCTGGCGTCACCTATAACTCGACAGTTGTGGTCGCCACGCCTCAAGGCCAGTTGCACGAATTAGGAGCAGTCATGGCTGCGTCTCTCGCTGCCGAACAAGGGTGGCACTCCATTTATCTCGGACCAAGCTTGCCCGCGGCCGAGATCGCCGGGGTCGCAGTGCAAAATGGCGCGCGCGCGATTATTCTGAGCATTATTTATCCGGAGGACGATCCCAATCTCGAACGCGAATTGCGCGAGCTCCGGCGCTATCTTTCGCCCGGCGTGAGCATTTTGGTCTGCGGTCGCGCGACGGAACCGTATCGCGTCCCGATCGACGAGATTGGCGCGATTTCTATCCACGACCTGTCTCATCTGCAGACGGAATTAGCGAAGATCCGATCGCGCCGGGTATGAGATCTCTCTCGGAATTGTTTACTCAAGAGAAATCGTTACAGATCGGGGATCGCGCACCATCTCTGACCGCTGTCGATCAGGAGGGAGTGCCGGTTGATCTGGGTCTCGCTTACGCCCGCGGCCCAGTTCTGGTCTATTTTTATCTTCGCGCAAGCACCCCGGTTTGCACCGCGCATGCCTGCCGATTTCGTGACGAATTTTCGCGATTGGACGAGAGCGATATTCAGATTTTCGGCGTTAGTGGCGATACTTCGGGCCGCTTGCAAAAATTTAAGGAAAAATACCAACTGCCATTCCGGTTACTCGCGGATCCTGAGGGGGAAATTGCCGCCGCGTTTGGAGTTCCAACGTTCTTAGGTTTTCCCGCGCGACGAGCATTTCTCATCCGCGATGGCGCCGTTGCCTGGCAAGGAAACGCTGCCCAATCTTCTGAAGTCTTTCGCCTTCTCGCACCAGCGGCTGCCATCTAACTCGACGATGCGAGAATTTTCTTTCCGCTGTGAGTTACTGTTGCCGCGAAAACGCGAGGAAGTGTTCCGGTTTTTCGTCGATGCCGGGAACCTGGAAACCCTTACTCCGCCCTGGCTAAATTTTCACGTGCTCACGCCGAGTCCGATCGAGATGCATGCCGGAACGTTGATTGATTATAAGCTCCGCGTGCGTGGCCTTCCGCTCAAGTGGCGCTCAGAAATCACGGTTTGGGAACCGCCCGTGCGTTTCGTGGACGAACAGCGTCGCGGACCCTACCGGAAATGGATTCACGAACATCGATTCAAAGAGAGCGACGGCGGCACACTCTGCACGGATTTCGTGCGCTACTCCGTGCTCGGTGGGGCGGTGGTCAACTGGCTCTTGGTGCGCCGCGACGTCGAGAAGATTTTCGCCTTCCGCACAGAACAACTCCGAAAGCTTTTTGGCTCACCGGCACTGAAAAACAGCGATGATATTTATGCGAATAGAAGTGAACGACCTGATGCAGCAGGGCTATGTGTACCTGCTAACCAAGCGGGTCGGTCGAAGTTTTAATCCACGGTTTCGACCTGAACTTACGCCGAAGGAGATGCTGAAACTCGGCATATTTGGCGGGAAGTACATGACCGACTGTGCCATGGAATATCCTTTGCACTGGTTTAAACACGCCAAGTTATGTCATGAACGCCACGATTCGCGTCTGAACTACTTTGGCGTAAACGCTTCGCAGCCCCTTTCGGTTTGGCGGGATAAAGGGTGGATTTATCATGAAGATCCGCGCGGCTGGTTCCAATGGTACTGTCGCTACTACATGGGACGGCGGTGCCAGGACGACCAACGCCAGATTGCGCGCTGGCTGGCGATCAGAAGGCACGTCGTACAGGTGCGGAAGAACTGCCGTCCGCGTGACTTGAATTGCCGGCGAAGACAAAGGCAAGCGTTGCTTCACTGGGCGTATGATTCACGAAGGATATGATTCGCAGTTTGTGATGAAGGGTCCGCCGGCCGGGACTGATCTGCTCCGCTAGAAACACGCGTGCTTGCGATCGCCGAAGTAGGGCTGCACCCCTGAATTACGATGTCCAGATTAAGATCGCGGAGGTTCAGTCTATTTGCGCAAGAGTCGCGTCAAATTGGTCGCTAGGCTACGGACGGCGAGATCAGAGTGCACGGCCAAACAACTCTTTACTTTTCGGTGTTCTCCGCGCGCGCAGTTCCGAAAATCGCGATTGAAAACAACGACGCTACTTGCCGGATAATGCCGCAGGTCGAGCTTTTGCGCAGCAGTCAGATCGACTTGTTCGAGCGCCGTTACTCGTGATTCATCCTCACTGGTGACCAAATCGCCGCGGACATGAAGCTGGTGTCGATCAAAATTTGCGTCTACCCACGTCACGTATCTCGCCTCACCAATTCGCACTCCGCTGTATGCAAGGAACTTCACAAGATTCGCGCAATCCTTGGATTGTCGCGCGCCAGCCGTTTGAATCTCTTCGACGAAGCGCAGAAACTCCTCGCGAGAGGGTAATTCGAGGCGTTTCGCGCGAATTCGCATCCGCGAAAGGTTGGCCGTAGGATTCCCAAAGCGGGCACCGCTGGCAACAGCATCGGCGAAGACCGCGCGCAATGTTCCGATTGCATTGTTTACTACTGACGGCGCGTATTGCTTCTGAAACCGCAATAGCGATTCCTGGCAATCACGCTCACTTACTTTGCGCACGTCCGTTCCGAAAAGCGCCGGCCACGAGCGATCAATGAAATCCATTATCATGTAGCGGTAGTCTTTCGATCTCGGTTTGAGCGATGCGCTCGCGCGGATTTTGTCGAGGTAGACCTGCACCGCATCACCGACTGTCATCTTTCCAGTCGCAACGGCAGCCACAGATTCCAACCTCGCGCGATGCTCGCGCATGGTTTCGGGCAGCCGCTGCTTGGCGACAGAAAACACGTCGTCTCCAAACTTTTCCAGACGCGCCTCCCATTGATTCTGAACCGCGCGAAATACGTTCCCACCGGTCGATAACGGACCAAGTTCTGCACCGACGTTGCTTCCCCAAGAGACTGCTGTTTCCCGCGAACCATTTGGCGAGCATGACTCGCCGACGCGACTCCTAAGCTCTGCTACCGGAGCCAACGAAACTGCCTAGTGGGCAGAATGGACTTTTGTGGTTGACCGTTTCAGCCTATTCTCCGAGGGAAAAGCCGGCATAGCTCAGCTGGTAGAGCAGCTGATTTGTAATCAGCAGGTCGTCGGTTCGAATCCGACTGCCGGCTCATCTAATTTGCGATTCTCGATTGTGCGTGCGCCAGGCTGACACTGGTTCAATCTAATTACGAACTGCGCTGGCGAAGCGCTGG
>JBBQRI010000218.1:0-3737 GCA_038214915.1 Chthoniobacterales bacterium | reverse complement strand
CGATACAAGAACCAGACAATGAAACAGTTCGCCAGCAAAATGACCGCACCCACTAGTCCTGGTCGATGCCAAAGGTGACGAATCTCGAGTGGAATCAGTCCAGCGGTCGCGAAAATCATGAGTAGTTCCGCCCAGCGCTGTTCCATATACACTCCGATTCCTTCGGTAAAAAGAACTGCCGCGTAAAAGAGCGCCAAAAGACCGGTGGCGTGCAACGCGCCGCCTGCAAGAACCGCTTGCAGTTTGTGGAGCAAATAAGAGATAGCTTTGCTATGCTCCAGCAGGATTTCGTCCGCACTCCAATCCGATAAGGCATCCATCCATCTGGTCCGCGCATTCAGAAAAAGCAGTGAGATACCAAGCAGTAGCAGCAGAACGCCTTTGGCAATCTTGAACAGCGCGATCAGTTTGAGATAGCGATGGCGACGCGCTCCCTGCAAAATGGCAGGTTCGTGATGCGCCGGGTCCTTCGTTCTTAAATCGGCCACTTCGCAAGTGTAGCGGCAGGTGTGTTGCCTGCAAAATCGCGATGGTCGCAGCCGGCACGGCTGCCTCTACAGGTTAATCCGCAAATACCGGCTTCTCGCGGCAGCAAATCTCCAGCTTGTTGCCATCGGGGTCTTCGAAAAAGAAGGCGTAGTAACCTGGGCTGTAGTCCTCGCAAACTTCGGGACCCTCAAGATTTTTCCCGCCGGCGTCGCGCACGAGTTTCGCAATCCGATCCACTTCTTCCCGCGTGTCTGCCCAGAACGCGATCCGTGTGGCATTGGGACGATGGTTCTTGTCCTCACTGAGACAGAAAAATTCTAACGGCCCTTCACCATCGCCAGCATAAAACGTATGGTAATCGTCGCCGGGACTTTCGTGAACGAACCCAAGCTGCGGCAGAATTTTTGCGTAGAACTTTTTCGCCGTTTCCATGTTTGTCACCCGCAAATCGATGTGATCGAAGCAACGCGTTTTCATTTTGTGATTCTCAATCGCTTCGCCTCGAAATTCAATCACTCGCGATCGCAAAGGTCACGAAACGACACGCAGCGGAAATCCTGATCTTATTCAGCGACGAAGCGCCCCAAAATTGGTCTCAGCCTTTCTATCGTGGCTTCCGGCCACAACTTCCGGTCGGTCACCAGCGCTGTATCTAACGCGGAATGTTCCGGCCAGTTCGGCTCATTGGGAATTCGCGGGATGACGTCTGCGATAACTCTGCGGGCTGTCTCTGCATTTGCGAGCAGATGACTGAGAACGATCTCAGCCGACACTGGTTCCTCTTCGATTTTCCAAGAATCGTAGTCAGTGATCATGGCCATTGTAGCGAGTGCGATCTCCGCTTCGCGAGCCAGCTTTGCCTCTGGAAGATTGGTCATGGCGATCACGTCGAACCCGTTGCGATGATTGAATTCAGATTCCGCACGCGTGGAGAATGCCGGGCCATCCATGTTCACGTAAGTGCCGCCGTTGTGAACGGTGTATCCCAGTGATCTGGCCGATTCAGCCAACAGATTGCGCAGGTCCGCGCTGATCGGTTCGGCGAATCCAACGTGCGCCGCAATGCCTTCGCCGAAAAATGTATGCGCTGTGCGTTGACTGGTACGATCGAAAAACTGCGAAGGTAAAACCAGATCTCGTGGCGCATATTTTTCCTGCAAGCTGCCGACCGCCGCCACTGAAATGATCCAGCGAACATTTAACGAGCGAAGCGCGTAAATGTTGGCGCGGTAATTTATTTCGTGCGGTAGAATCCGATGCCCGCGGCCATGCCGGGGCAAAAAGTAAACCTGACGCCCGCTTAGTTTTCCCCCAACGAGTACGTCCGACGGCGGTCCAAACGGTGTGTCGATTTTGTGTTCAGCCGTATCGCGCAACTCCTCCATCCGGTAGAGACCGCTGCCACCGATAATGCCAATCGCCGGAACGTCATTCATTCGCGCCGCGATCTAATCCCAAATGGACACGTTGAAAAGCCGATAATGTGCCCGTGGCACATGTGGCGTCACTATGTATTGTTTCCATCCTCCATGCCGAAATTCTTCATCAAGACTTATGGCTGCCAGATGAACGAGCGCGACTCCGAACAGGTCGCGCATTCGCTCGCGGCGCTCGGCTACGAGCGGGTCGAGCACGAATCGGAGGCTGACGTCGTGCTCCTGAACACATGCAGCGTGCGTGACATGGCTGACCAAAAAGCACTTGGCAAGATGGGCATGCTCGGGCGGCTGGCGAAAGAAAGGCCGCACATGGTTTTCGGGTTTCTCGGCTGCATGGCCCAGGCGCGCGGCGCGTCGCTGCTGAAAGATTTGCCGCACGTCGATCTTGTCCTTGGCACACAAAAGTTTCACCGCGTGGCCGATTACGTCGACGAGTTGATCAAGAAAAAGAATGGTAGGGCGCGACCGCCGAGCGCGCCGCCAAGCGCGATGGATGATCTGCGATTTTCGGTCGTTGATGTCGAGGAGGAAGCTGGTTCGCAATCGACCATTCGCGACCAGCAACTTACGCCCAGGCAGGCGATGGCTTTTGTCTCGATCATGCAAGGATGCAATATGCACTGCACTTTCTGCATCGTGCCGCAGACGCGTGGAGCGGAACGCAGCCGGTCCATCGGCGGGATCGTAGCCGAAGTGCGCGATCTCGTTTCGCGCGGAGTCAAAGAAATCACGCTACTGGGGCAAATCGTTAATCTTTACGGTCGCCATGAATTTCCGAAGGTCGACAACAAGTCCCCGTTCGTGCAGTTGCTCGAATCCGTTCACGAGGTCGAAGGGCTGGAGCGACTTCGTTTCACGTCCCCTCATCCGATCGGTTTCCGCGACGACTTGGTCGACGCAATCTCCCGATTGCCAAAACTTGCCGAGCACGTTCATCTGCCGTTGCAATCCGGCTCGAACAAGATTCTGAAAGCGATGCACCGCGCGTACACCACGGAGAAGTATTTCGATCTGGTCGAGCGTATCCGGCGGGCGCGCAATGGCGTTGCGATTACCACCGACATCATCGTCGGGTTTCCCGGCGAGACGGACGACGACTACCGGCAGACACGCGATTTGGCTGAGGAAATCCAGTTTGATAACGCATTTGTGTTTCGCTACTCACCGCGGCGCTATACTCCGGCCTCGGAAATGCCCGATCAAATCGACGAACACGTCAAAGAACAGCGCAATCAAGATTTGCTCGAGGTGGTAAACAAATCGAATCACCGGATTCTCGAACGCCTGGTTGGAAGCCAGATGGAAGTGCTTTGCGAAGGCCCCAGCAAAACAAACCGCGCGCGCCTGATGGGGCGAACCCGCACAAATAAGATTGTCGTATTTCCGCCTTCGCCAAAGCGACGGCCAACAGGTGAAAGCGACGAACTTGTTGGGGAGCTTGTGAATGTGCGAATTGAGCACGCCAACGGGTTCAGCCTCTACGGGATGCCCCTGCTGGAATAGCGCATATTCAATCGCAAGTTGAAAACTTGCGTCACCGTATCCAAACTCACACGCCAATAGCGTAGTTCGACACATGATTTACCAACTCACTTTGCACACAGCAGGAGTAATAGCCGGCGCGTTTCTCGTTGTAGTCGGCGTGTTCGGATTCATGAAACCGGACTTCGCACAAGTTGTGAAGCAGTTTCCGCGCTCTCGCGTTTCCGGAGTTGTGCTGCTCACGATTTGCCTGGCTTGGACCTTCTGGTTGGTCGCCACCATCCAAATGGGCGAATTCTCCAGCTTCCGTCGTCCGCTTCTGATTGC
>JBBQRI010000217.1:0-3738 GCA_038214915.1 Chthoniobacterales bacterium | reverse complement strand
CATCGCCTCAATCAGCGTCAACCCGTAGGTTTCCATTAATGACGCACTGACAAAGACATCGGCGACATTGAAAAGCATGGCCCGCTTGATCCGATCAGCAACGCCACCCGTTAGGCGAACATTAAGACCGATTGGAATCTCCAGAGTCCCTTCGCCGAGTAGCATGACCAGCACATCTTCGAGTTCAGACAATCCCGCAAGTTGCTTCAACAACCAGGGAATATTCTTGTTGATGTCCGTCAGCGAAGCCGCTCCGGCCGCAATTACGAACGCATCAGGCGGGATCCCAAGCTCCGCCCGGCATTGCGCCTTCTCCTGTGGCCTAAACACCTCGGTATCGATTCCGGGAGGAATGACTTGAGAGCAGCCGCAGGCTCTAACGATCGCGCTACAGTCGGCCAGATCCGCCAACCATTGGCTGTTGGCAACAAACTGAACGCGTCGGCTCCGATAAGCCTGCAATTTTCGGCGCTGCTCGTCCTTTGCCAGAATGCGATTCAAAGGCGTCTTCAAGATCGGACATGGCACGCAGGTCCCGGTGAAACGATGGCACCCGCGATAAAGGAAACAGCCGCCCGTGAAATGCCACATATCGTGCAAGGTAATCACCACACCTATCCCGGTTGGCAGTGTCTCCAGCCAACTGGGAACATTGAACCAATCTGCAACAGTGTGTAGATGCACCAGATCGAAACCTTGCAGCTCCTCAGGACGCGGTGGTGACAAAAGTCGCCGCGTCCCATGCCACGGTTCAGTTGAAAACGAGACATACGCTTTTCGAATAACACGATCCAGGAAAGGTTTGCCCGGCTGCAGCTGCTGCGAATCCCTGGAGAGCACGTGGCTTTCAATGCCATGCTCGGCTAATGCGGTCGAAAGAAGCACCGCGTATTCGTGACTACCGCCTGAAGCATGAGTGTTAAGATGTAAGACCCTCATGAAGCAAGCGGGGACGTGCGAAGGTCAAATTTCATTTTGATGATCTCCTCGCTTCGGCGCCGATGGAGCTGCCGCCGAGTCGGCGCATTGCGAATGTAATCCAACCAGTAACGCGCGACTTTCCTGTAACCAGCCGACTTCTCCTTTTTCCCGGCAATTCCATAAAGGAAAGAGCCGATTGGAAAAGCAAGCGCCCGCAATGGCGCGAGCGCATTTCGGCAAAAATTTCGGCGAACTGATCTTTTGAACCCGACTGACTGCCGGTTAACCGGCAAGGCCGCCTCCTCTGCAAATCTCTCAAACAAGACCTGACTAGGCGTGCGGGCTCCGCCGACCCACGGCGCGCACGTGGTATAGTGAAGAACGCAGTTCAAGTCATTATTTTGCTGTGCATCAAAGCGCCAGGACGCTCGGTTCCAAAATTCAGGTAACTGTTCGATCTGCCCGTGCAGTAGAAAATTGATAGCCGACTGGTCCCAGAATCGGGAGCTCCCGCTCCAACGATTCAAAAAATCAACAGCGGATTCGAAGAAATGCTGTCTTCTGAGTTCATCGAGGTTCATCAACATTACACCGCAATTAAAGTAAGCGCTTTCCGCAGGAAGGTTCATTGCCTTTGCCAGCACCAGGGAGTCTTGCGCAAGTGACAACGTTTCTGAGTCACGAACTGCGACAAGGACGTTGCGGTCCGATAATTTAAGATCAAAAAGTTCCGACAGATCGCGGAAGACCAATAGGTCGGAGTCGAGATAGATTAAACGTGGTACGTCCAGTAAGTGTGGCAGCAATATCCGGCAATACGTCATGTGCGATTGCCCTGGCCCGAGTGTCGCCTTACCAAAAATCGATGGATCTGCCTTCACAAAATCCAGCCGCGTGTGTTTGCCCATGCGCTCAACCAGCTTGGAAAGGGTATCCAGCGAAGACCGCGACAGACCGCCGTCGAGCACCTTCACATCGACTTCTCGTTTGGGGTCGAAGTAACCTAATGCGCTCGCAATCGCGCAATATAGTCCCGGGAAATAGGATTCGTTACTGGCCAAAGCTAGAACAACTGGTTCCATCTAACAATTTTATGAATGACCGCTCGCAAAGATTACTCGACGCACCATGAACAACGCATTAGCCAACGCCAAGCGGCAGCGAAATTCCATCCGTCTCGCCGCGGGCAGACTCCTCAGATTCACGAACAAGACATCATCAACCTTCGGCCAGTTAGCCTTTAGAATACCGTAACCCTCCGAACGCATACGCTGAACGACGCGATCAACGTCGCGTCGCGTTAGTGGCGGCCTCTTATCGTGAAATTCCACAGTCACCTGGCTGCAAGCAGCTAGATCAGATGCACTCGCAGCTAGTAAGACATCCACTTCAGCGCCTTCTATATCAAATTTTGCCAAGTCTACGCGCCCACCCAAATTTCGAACTGCCTCTGCGAAATCGACTATAGGGACCTCCACTTGGTCGGCTATCCCGTAAGCCGCTGCCCATTCGCGAAAAATACTCGACGACTCGGGAACGGTTGAGCGCGTAAACAGGATCGGTCTTTTGTTATTTGCGCTTACCAAGGCAGCGTGAAGAACATCTGCCTCATTTCCGAATGTTTCTTTCAGGGACTCTGCCAAGGTGGGATTCGCCTCGACGAGAAGCGCCCGGGAAATCGTATATTCGGATTTCAAAGCCGCAAAGAATTCTCCGCGGTGCGCGCCAAAATCGGCTACGGCCGCTGGTTGGTCCAAAAGTGTCCCAAAAAATGAATGCTCTCTGAAGCGTCGAATTCCCAGCCAGCCGGTGAGCAAATGAAAGATGCGCCTGAACGTCGATCGCGCATGGGTGCGAAATCCGTTACCCTTTTGCATCAGCCTTTCGAATTGCAAATCGTCTCAAACAAACGAACTGATAAATCCCTCGGTATCCATTCGTTGGCTCGCTGGAAAGCGGCTTCTCCCATCTCCGGCCATCTCTGGCGGTTTATCCAAGCTCGCTCCAACGTTTCGCGTATGACCTCCGGATCTTCACCTGCGCTCACAAAGCCATCTTTGTTATCTCGCAGTAGCTCATGATTCCCGCCGGTGCGCGTGACCACCGCAGGCCGGCCGCAGAACATAGACTCTATCAGCGCTAACGCCAACCCTTCGCCTCGCGAGATCAAGATATGGAGATGATGATCCCGCCATATCCTGATAAAGTCCCGTTCAAAGCCACATAGCGCCACGCGATCTTCCAAGCCGTAGTAGCGGATTACGTCTTGAAGATATTTTTCATCCGGACCGCTGCCGAAAAGACCAAGTCGCCAGTCGCGCCCTTTCCATTCCGAAGTCGCGAGCGCCTGAAGGACGCGGTCCTGACATTTACTACCTACGTCATACCGACCAACTGTCGCAAATCGCACTTGCTCTAAATCGCCGGGCCAGGGTAATGGCCGTTCCAATCGTGTTCTGATTGGATTGGGCAAAATCGCAATAGGCAGAGTCGATGTCAGTTGTCTCTGCAATAGCTCCGCATTGTCACGCGACACGCAGATGATTCGCCGCGCCGAGCGATAAAGCGCTCGCAATGCATCACGTTCTGTCTGGCCGGTGACATACCACTCGGCGTTACCTTGTATAATGAAAGCTCGAGGACCGTCATGGGCGTTTAGCAGCCTGTACAAATCGTGATCGCGGTATGGAGTAGCTGGAGGACCAGAGGTGCATATGATGTCGGGCTGCCACTGTTTGAGTCGCCGAAATCGCGAATACAAACCACGAGATACGGTGCGCGATGTGTAGCGATTTAGAGGGTTGTATGCGAATACCA
>JBBQRI010000216.1:0-3769 GCA_038214915.1 Chthoniobacterales bacterium | reverse complement strand
TCATTGACTGCTCTCGCGCTTCTTGCTTTCGCGCGCTGGATTTCCGACGACGATGCTTCGAGGTTTTACGTCCTTCATCGCAACTGCTCGTGCACCAACAATTGCTCCCTCGCCAACTGTGACACCTGGGCCTACAAACGCGTCCGCACAAATCCACGCGTCGGAGCCAATCGCAATCGGCGGACGTAGCAGCGGAAAATCCGGCTTGGTATGATCGTGTGTTCCCGCGCAAAGATGCGCGCGATGCGAGATCGTGACGCGCGAACCCAGCGTCACGCGGCCAAGATTATAAATAAACACGTGCTCCCCGATCGCGCTTTCATCGCCAGCCTCGAGATGCCACGGAAAATAAATTGTCGCCGATGGATAGACATGCACACTTCGCCCAATCTTTGCTCCGAAACAGCGGAGCAGGAATCGTCTCCAACCGAAACAAGGCCTGGGACTGAATCGGAAAAGCGGCTGTGCGAATGTCCATAGTACACGGCGAGTCATCTCGCCCGGTGAGTACTTTCTGGCTCGGCGATTTTCTTTAATGTCCAGCATCGGAAAAACCACCAGCTCGTTCTTTGACTTGATCATCCCGGCACCGACGGCGTGAAGCCTTTCGACGCTTCGCGTTTTAAGCCGCCACTAGATCTTTCAAAACGCGGACGTCAGCCGTGAGCCGTTTCTCTGCGCGCAATGCACACCGAAAATCGTATTCGGTCTGAAGGTTAAGCCAGAAACGAGGTGATTGGCCAAAAAACTTCCCAAGACGAATGGACATCTCTGGGGAGATTCCTCGCTTTCCGAGAACGATTTCGGAAATGGTCTTCGGTGTAATGCGCAATGATCGCGCGAGTTTGTTCTGCGACACGCCGAGAGGTTTGAGATACTCCTCCAACAGAATCTCACCAGGATGGATTGGGTTAGCCATAATTTGTCTATTGCGTAATGCACAATAATCCCCGGGCTCAGGGGATCAAGTCAGTGTTTTTCAATGCTAGTCACAAATCGTAACTTTCTCCGGCCCGTTCGCAGTCCAAACGAAACAGATCCGCCACTGATCATTGATGCGGATTGAATGTTGGCCTCTCCGCTTTCCTGAAAGCGGTTTGAGCTGATTTCCCGGTGGCACAGAGAGATCGCCGGGCTTCTCCGCAGCGTGCAGTTGCAACAGCTTCCGAAGAGCGACTCGAGCAATATTCCCGTACCGCTTCGATTTTTCATCGATCCAGAGATCCTCAGTTTGCTTATCGCCAAACGAAAGAATCATCCTTGAGGTTGTATAATCACGCTCTCCGGCACCGCTCCGGCGCCAAGCACCCAGTCATATACCGCGCGCATCTGTTCGCCGATTCGTGGCCATGAAAATCTTGTTGCTACGAGGGCGCGCCCGCGATTGCCCATTTGGCTTCGATCATTATCACTCATTTCGCGCAGTACTTTCAGACCGGCGGCAATTTCCTCCGGAGTCGTTCCAATTCGCAGCGCTGCATTCGCCTCGAAACCTTCCGGGAGATTACACTCGGCGGTCATGAGTACGGGTTTCGCATGCGCCCATGCTTCAAGCACCGTCATGGGAAGCCCTTCGCTCAATGTCGGCAGGATAAATGCGTCGCACGCGCGATAGCATTCGCTTTTGTCCGCGCCGAATTGCGGGCCGAGGAAAACGACCGAAGTGCCAGCTGCAATACGCTTGAGTTCGCTCTCGTACCCGCCCTGATCCCATCCGGCGATTGCGAGGACCCAACGGTCGCCGCTGCCGCGTTGAGAGTTAAAAGTTTCGTTCCACGCGCGGATCAGATTCGAGATGTTTTTCTTCGGGTGAAGTCGCCCGAGATAGAGAAGAGTTTTTCGACTCTCCGACTGAGTTTTCGCGTTGCTTTCGCCGACGTCCGGCAAATCAACCCCATTGGGAATCACGCAAATCGGATTGCGTAATCCATAACTGCGGATCGATTGTGCTTCGGCTTCCGACAACGCGCGCAGACAGGCAGCCCCGCGCAAATGTTGACTTTCATAAAGGGCCGCTGCGATTCGTTTCTTCCAACGCGCGTTTCGCAAGGCCCACGAGTCCAACATGCCGTGCGGATGAACTACATAGGGGCGACGCGTCTGCCGATGCCAGCGTTGTGAACCGACGGAGCAATATTTCCACAAACCGTGCACGGACAGAATGTCGAGATCCGCGTCGAACATTGCGGGGACGAGCTGGTTTGAGTAGCCCCACGCGCGCAGTCGCGGACGAAACGTCTGAGCAGAAAGCGGACGCCACTCCTGCAAATCGACAGCACTCTGTTCGTCGCGAATCCCAAACACCCGCACATTCGCATTTGTGGACGCTACCGCCTTGGCAAGTCCGCGCACGCTTTGAAACAATCCGCCCGCTTCGCGGGAAATGCTGCTGACCAAAAAACCGACTCTCATCGAGCTCCGAGCAGGTAAATTGCGTCGGCTCCGTGGCGACTCGCCCATTTTTCTAGCCGAGTCTCCAGTTGAAAATTCGCCCATGGCCACAAGCGATCGCCGAATGGAACACCGAGACTGTGCCGCCGCGTCTCCAGAATCCGCAACCCGGCGCGGTCGCACGCGTCGGAGATGTTTCGTTGGGAGAACCAGGAAATCCTGTATCCACGCCGGGCCAGCTCACTTCGCGAAGTAAGTGCGCGGACAATACGTGTTCCGAGATGATCGGTCTGTGTTGCCTGCAAAATGATTCGCCCGCCAGGCGTGAGCATCGATTTCAAATGCGGTAGTAAAATGTCCAGCCGTCCAGTATGCGCAATCAATCCCAGGCAGAGAATAAGATCGAAACGCGAATCAGATGGCTTGAAGTTGAACACGTCCGACTGAACGAATTCAAGTTCCGCATTTTTAATTTGCGAAGTGAGAAGGTCCTTTGCGCTCTGCAACATCGCCGGCGACACATCGACGACGGTCGCGTGATTAAATCTGCCCGACTTTAGTAACGCGCATGTTATCTCACCCGTGCCTGCCGCGCAGTCGAGCAGTCGTCCCGACGACGCGCCACCCAATTCACACGCGAGTGTCAGACGTTGTTGGAAATTGAAGTTTGCGCCCGACGCGCGTTCCTCGAACTGGCGCTTGTGAGTCTCCGGAAGCTTGTCGAAATACGCCGCTACCGGATCATTCCCTTTCATCGGCCATAACTTGCTGTGACGAGTAAGAGCGCGCGATCCATTATTCCAAATCTCTTTTGCGGAACTCCCATCGCCACGCTGTCGGCACGCTCTAGGCCTTCACCAAAACGTTCCGGCGCAAAGTTCGCTGCGATCCTGTAGCTGTTGTCGCCGAGGCGCTTTCGATCCTGATCCGACAATGAGGCCATCTGTAACAGCCGAGCGGTCAACTCATGCTCGTTAGTTGGATCAAACGTAAACCCGTTGCTTTGCACGAGCTCCGGCACGCATCCGCACCGCTCAGACACAATCACCGGTAATCCTGATGCGATGGCTTCGTTCACAACCAGGCCCCATTGCTCAGTCGTGCTGGCATGCACAAACGCATTCGCCAACGCGTAATAAACCGGCAATTCGTCGTACGGCTTGAAGCCTGGCAGATGCACGTGCTCATTCAGATTGAGAGTTGAGAGCTGAGAGTTGAGGGTCTCCCGCAGCGGGCCGTCACCCAATACGACGAGATCCCACGGCACTTTCGCTGCGATCTCCGACCGTCGGCGATATTCTGCGTAGGCTTCGATGAGCGTAGAGAGATTTTTCTTCTCGATGAAACGCGCTGAGGCAAGAAAGTAGTTCTCCGGCAA
>JBBQRI010000215.1:0-3797 GCA_038214915.1 Chthoniobacterales bacterium | reverse complement strand
GCGTTTTCCGGCAACCATTTCCTTGATCAAATTCAATTTCACCCGCACGTCGAAATCGCGAATGAGCTGGCTCGGCTGCAAAAATGTGCGGCCGATGTAGTGGTTTCGAACGAACGCGTGCCCGAAAGGAATCTTTAGCTCTTCGGCAAAACCGAGCGCGGCATAGTTCCCAGAGTCCGGCACGGGCACAACGATGTCCGCCTTGACAGGAAATCTGCGTGCCATTTCGCGTCCCATTTCCATTCGGACTTTTCCGACGTTGACGCCGCCCATGATGCTGTCCGGTCGCGCGAAATAAACGTATTCGAACATGCAGAATGCGGGGCGCTCATCCGGGAACGGCCGCTCCGAACGCAATCCGTTTTCATTAATAATCAGAACTTCGCCCGGTTCGATTTCGCGGATGAACTCTGCGTGGATCAGATCGAATGCGCATGTTTCAGATGCCAGCACATATCCGTCATCGATTTTCCCGAGGGCGAGCGGCCGCCAGCCGAAAGGATCGCGCACCGCGATGAGTTCGCGTTCGCTCATGATCAAAAGAGAAAACGCACCCTGAATCCGGCGCAACGCTGCAAGGATGTTTCCACCATTGTCCGAAGGCTGCGCTAGAAGATGCAAAATAATCTCGCTATCGGCGGTAGTCTGAAAAATGGAGCCTCTACGTTCCAGCTCATCGCGCAGGACGTCGGCATTAATTAGATTTCCGTTATGCGCAATGGCCATCTGGCCGCGCACGCAATCCACCACGAAAGGTTGCGCATTCTTGATCGTGCTGGTGCCGGTCGTCGAGTAACGCGTGTGCCCGATCGCCCGTGTACCCTTCAGCCTGGCCAGTTCTTCCTGGCCAAAGACCTGCGACACCAGACCCATGTCCTTGTGCATGAGAAAGCTGGTCCCCGGCCCGTTGCTTGTCACGATCCCGGCGCTCTCCTGTCCGCGATGTTGCAACGCAAACAGACCATAATACGTCAGCACCGCGGCTTTCGGATGGCCGAACACGGCGAAAAGCCCGCACTCGTGCTGCGGTAAAGCAGCCGAGTCTGGCATCTCGTCGGGGTCCAGTCTGTTCGAGGGGCGAGTCACACCAAATAATCCATCATATTGGCGTGGATTCAATCGCGCCTTTGCCGATTCACAAGCTAGGAATGCTTTCGTCTTGTTCAACTGCGCGACGCATCGCATTCCACCAGTCGTCGTAAATCTCGGCAGCGCGCCAGCAAAAGGTTTGTTCGTTGAGCCGGATTTGTAGTTCGTCACCGCCGACTTTGCCCAACTGCTGAAATGGAACGTCACGCTCGCGTAACATCGCGATTGCCTTGTCGAGGTTCTCGGGCGTGACGGAAATGATGATGCGCGACTGGGATTCGTTAAACAGCACTGTAGCGGCAGGCGTGTCGCCTGCGTTCAATGCAATGTCCGCTCCAAAGAGTCGGTCGGGATTGAAGCAGGATTCAGCGAGTGCGACCGCAAGTCCGCCTTCGGAGCAGTCGTGAGCGCTCTGTACGAGGCTTTCACGAATCAAATCATGAACGGCATTTTGCACCTTGATTTCATGTGCGAGATCGACGTGCGGTGGCGGACCGATTTTTAATCGGTGGCAGACCTTCAGATAACGCGAGCCGCCTAACAACTCATCTTTACTTCTTCGGTCAGAGACCGCCGCTACAGTGCCGGCGAGAATGATTACGTCGCCTTCGTCTCTGAACCACTGCGTGGTAATGTGCTTTTCATCGTCAATAAGTCCGACCATCGCGATCGTTGGCGTGGGGTCCACGACGCCGAGGGGGCTCTCATTGTACAACGAGACATTTCCGCCTGTAACAGGTGTTCCGAACGCGCGGCAGGCTTCGGCCACGCCTTCAACGGCTTCACGTAATTGCCAGAAGTTTTCCGGTTTGTAAGGGTTGCCGAAATTCAAACAATCGGTGACGGCCAATGGCCGCGCGCCAGAGCAGATGAGATTGCGCGCCGCTTCAGCGACAGCAATTTTGCCGCCCTCACGCGGATCAAGCGCGCAATAGAGTGAATTACAATCAGTGGTCGCGGCGAGAATTTTGTTCGCGTAACGAACGAAAAACACCGCGGCGTCAGAGCCGGGCTTTACCATCGTGCCCGTCCGAACGGTGTGATCATACTGCCGATACACCCAATTTTTCGACGCGATCGTCGGATCGCGCAGCAGCTGGCGCAACGATTTGTGCACGTCGGTTTCTTGTAGCCGTCGCTCTGTGAGCGACGAGCGCGCCCGCTGGGACGCGGCTACAGCGGGCGATTTCGCGTCTCGAGAATATAGCGGCGCCTCGTCAGCCAGGGCTTTCGCTGGAATTTCCGCCGCAATCGCTCCGTTGTTTCGGACGCGCATGATGCCGTCGCCTGTGACGCGGCCGATCTCCGCGCACGGCACGTCCCACTTGTCGAACACCTGGCGAACGACGTCTTCCCGGCCGCGCTTCGCAATAATCAACATGCGTTCCTGCGATTCGCTGAGCATGATTTCATATGGCGTCATCCCTGGCTCCCGCTTCGGAACTTTGGCCAGATCGATCTCGATACCGCTTTCTCCGCGGCTTGCCGTTTCGCATGTAGAACAAGTCAGACCAGCCGCGCCCATGTCTTGAATTCCGGCAACTGCGTCGCGAGCGATTAGTTCGAGGCAGGCTTCGAGCAGCAATTTTTCCTTGAACGGATCGCCGACTTGTACCGCAGGACGATCCTCACGCGACTGCTCGGTCAATTCACGGGACGCAAACGCCGCGCCGGCGAGACCGTCACGACCGGTTTCAGCGCCGACATAAAAAACGGGATTTCCCGCGCCTTCCGCGGTGCCGCGCGCCAGTTCTTCGTGGCGCAACACGCCGAGGCAAAAAACGTTTACAAGCGGATTGCCATCGAAACTATCATCGAAATAAATCTCGCCACCAATTGTCGGAATGCCCACGCAATTTCCGTAATGCGCGATGCCTGAAACCACGCCGGTAAAGAGTCGCCGGTTGGCTGCGATTTTCGAATTTCCATCCCTGATCGGCCCGAAACGCAAGGAGTTCAGGCAAAACTCCGGGCGCGCCCCCATCGTAAAAATGTCTCGAATTATTCCGCCAACACCTGTGGCTGCGCCCTGAAAAGGCTCGATCGCGCTTGGGTGATTATGGCTCTCGATTTTGAACGCGACTGCCCAGCCGTCGCCAATGTCGACCACTCCCGCATTTTCTTCGCCGGCTTTAACCAGAATGTTCGCGCCGGTCGTGGGAAACTTCTTCAGTTCTTTCCTCGAATTTTTGTAGGAGCAATGCTCGCTCCACATCACGGAAAAAATACCGAGCTCCGTGAAGTTCGGCTCGCGTCCGAGGATTTTCTTGATCTGCTCGAATTCTTCCGCTGTAAGGCCGTGCTCCTTGACGAGTTCGGGTGTAACGACCGGATCCGCGTGCGACGCTGTGCGGTTCATCTGAACAGTATGTTACTGGATCCGCGAGCCGCGCTCAATCACAACTCAAAAATGATTCGAATAGTGTGATGGCGAAACCAGTCAAAACATAAAACGGACAATAAACGTCCGCTCACCCCTTCAGTCACGAACTGTGGGGGTAAATCTAATCAACGAGGAGGCATAGAGTGAAGAAAACAATGATAATTTTGGTCTGCGCTGCAGCTGCGCCATTGGCGTTTGCACAAACCAGCACCACCACGACCGAAGAAACAACGACAACAAACAAACCAACAACCACAACGCAAACAACTACGAGCACAACTTACGAGACCGGAACGGTAACTACCTATGAGGCCGGCAAGACGAT
>JBBQRI010000214.1:0-3808 GCA_038214915.1 Chthoniobacterales bacterium | reverse complement strand
TTCCGCGAACGTGCTGGCGGCAATGAAACAGGCCGCGAACCAGAACCTCAAAACCATCGGTCTTTCCGGCAAGGATGGCGGTCTCCTCGCAAGGGCGTCCAACGTTTCCGTCACAGTGCCTGCTGCAAGCACGGCCCGCATACAGGAATGCCACATTGCCATCGGACACATCTGGTGTGAACTAGTCGAATTCGATTAGCGTTTGCGCAGGTTAGCCGCCTGGAGGCAGAACTCCAAATCTGCTGAAGTGATGAGCGTTGATCTTTCCAAAATCACTAACAGTTCCGGCGTTGCAAAAAGTAAGGATAGCGTTGTCGGCATTGGCGCAACGGCTAGCAGGACTTCCGCGCAAGCTCTTCCCGATAAGGGAATTGATCCTAATGACAAACACCTTTGCACCGATTACCTCTTAACCAATCTCAAAGGGCGCACAGTCTCCGGCGCTTTTATCACAATCGTGGCGCAGGGCGCCCAGTTTGTACTCGATGCGCCTCCTCGTCGCCAGCTCCGCTCCGTTGGTGCAATTAGTCGTCTGCGACAGGGCGGACCAGTCGTGGGAGCTGGAGGCTATATCAATGACCTCCGGACCTCTGCCAGTGTTGGGGCGGACCTCTTGAGAAAAGCGGGAGTGCCCGATGAATCGTTTCAGACGGTCCGCGCATGATAGACTGGGACACGACCTACTGTGCCGCCATCGCGCTGCGGGATTGGATTCGAAAGCGTGAGCCATCCGTGCAACGCATCAATGTTGTGACGGAGGACACGCATGCACGCCGGACCCGGCTGCTCTTCCAAAAAGCATTCGGAAAGGATGTTCAGGTCGGGATCATCGCCGTGGCAAACGTGGATTATCCCGCGAACCAATGGTGGCACTACAGCGAAGGTCTTAAGGATGTAGTCCGCGAATTCGCCGCCTATCTTGTATGCCCGGTTGCTGTTCTGCCGCTGATCTCAGGGGCAGCGTCGAGAGCTCGCAGTTCGCGTTTTGACCGGCCTGTGTCTCCTGAAACCCGAAAATTCTGATCCGATCGCTGGGTCCCCAGGATTTGGCTTGCCTTTCAACAATTTTTGTAGAATAAACAACATCGCATGACGCAGAACAGCAGACACACGTGGGACGGTCGACAATTGCCGGGTACCTTTTACCCCACAGGTGAGTTGCCCCGTCTTTCTTTCCTTATCGCTTTTCTGGTTTTTGCTGCCCTCATGTGCGGCGGCTGCCAGAGCCCGCTACCGCCCTTGCCGAATCCGCCAGGTCCTTACACAGCTGTAAGGCTCTCTCCCGGAGATGTGATCAAGGCTTCCTATGCCGATGAGACCATCCCGGATCAAACGCAGAGAATTCGCAGAGACGGCAAGGTAAGTTTACCGCTTATCGGTGAAGTCACGGCGGCCGGCAAGAGAGTTATCGATTTTCAACATCAGCTCGTCAACAGCTATGACGGTAAGCTTGACGACAACGAGGTGCTGGTCACCTTGGAGAGCGGTCCGGCCACCATCATTGTGGCAGGATTCGCCACTTATCCGGGCAAAATTACGGTTGAGCGCCCAACGACCGTGTACCAGGCAATTATGCAAGCGGGCGGAGTCAATGATTATGGAAGCCTCAGCAACATTCATCTCACTCGCATAATCAACGGAGTTCAGCGCACGGAGACGATTAATCTTCGGCCAAGCATTCGAGGTACGCCTATTTACCCAGAATATGTCCAGGACGGAGACGTGATCTACATCTCGCGCAGCTTGTTTTGATTTGAGGTGCCGGGCAGGGCGCGACCACATGATCTTGCCATGTCGAATGCACGGTGCCCGTAAGCGTAACCGCGTTGATTCGCTGCCCCTTGCACTCGTGCTCGTGAGTTGCTTATTTTATCCTGTCCGGGAAGCGACGAGTCAGGATGCCGTGGCTGCCGCGTCGGAAGCTGCCGGGCTCGGCTGGCTGCCAGCTGTTCCAATTCAAATCACAGCCGGCGTGGACATGGGCTACGATGACCACGTTACCGGGAACACCTCCACAACAAGCTCAAGCGGTCAAAAGTCATTTTTCGCGAGGGAAAACTTGGTCCTCACTTATGTGCGCCCCACGGAGCGCACGCAAGTTAGTTTAATTGGTGTCGGTCGCTTTGAACAGTTTTTCGATCTGGGGACGGACGATAAGAACGGAAACGTCACCTTGTCGCTCGCGCATAACAGCTCGACGCGCCTGTCCTTCTACGCCAGCGTCTACGCCGCATACGAAACGGAGCCGGATTTCAAATCCGACGTTGGCCCGGAGAATGTGCGTGCCGATCATTTCAACACGGTCGATATTTTTGCAGTCACTTATCGATGGCTCCCACGATTTAGTACGGTAACAAATTTCACGTTCCAGCGCGTTAAGTACGCCGATGCTACAATTGGGGCGGAACAGGACCGGATCGATTACACTTTCGGCGAGTCGGTTCAATTTAACCTGACGAGGCGGACGAATCTGGTTGGCGACTATCGTTATCAAATAACAGACTACGATACCGCTCCGAACGATTCCACTACTCACTATCTTCTCGGTGGTATCGATCATCATCTGACTGAGCACTTAATCGTTCACGCGCGCGGCGGTCCATCATTGAGGTCTCTGAAGGACGACGGCGATTCGACCAGCCCATACTTCGAAGGATCCCTTGAGTACGTTAGGAGCAACCACTCGCTGAACTGGACGACAAGCTATGGCTTCGAAGCGCCCACTCAGGCAAATACATCGACGCGCCAGACATTCCGAACCGGCGTGAGCCTGACGTATAATCTTACTTCGCGGCTCACCTCGACGACCGCGGTTTATTATCACCATGATGAAAATCAAGCCTCGGCTTCATCCGGAACCGGCTCGGCCGGGTCTCAGGATTCTCTCGATCTTTTGCTCGATTTCAACTACACAATCAATAAGCGCCTTGCCGCGCATGTTAACTACAGCTATACCTCGCAAAGTTCGTTAGAAGGGACACCAGGTTACTCTCGGAACAGCTATTCCGCTGGTCTGACTTACGCCTACTGAGAATTTTTCGGACGAGACAGTTTGGCCCCGGGGCCTCAGAAACATCTTCGAAATGCTGTATCCACCAAACGAAGCTGCTGCTAGCGAATCCATCATTCCCGCGCAAACAGAGAACACCTCCGAATCTACCTCGCCAAATCACCGGAGGAGATGGCGATTTTGGAGTGGAGGTTGTTTTGCGATTGTGCTGCTTGCAGCTTTCGCGCGGCCACTCCTGGCGCTAGTAAATTACGCAGCCGGGAGCGAGCCGTATTCATACATTTTATTGATACCGTTCGTTTCTGCTTACCTGCTTTACCTTCGGCGTGATCAATTGCCGAAAACTTTGTTTACCGATGTTCCACTCGCCGTCGTCTCGCTGGCCGCCGGTCTCGGCGTTTTAGTGCTGATCTACTGGTTGGACTTTGTTAGGCAACGGCCGAGCGATAATGATCGGCTCGCGCTGCTAACCTTGTCCTTCCTTTGTTTTCTTGCAGCGGGAGGATTTTTCTTTTTCGGACGCGACTGGATGCGAGCAGCCGCTTTTCCTCTGGCCTACCTCATTTTCATGGTGCCCATGCCAGATGCGATGGCAGATGCGTTGGAAACGGCTTCGAAATATGCCTCTGCGGAAGTAGCCAATCTCCTTTTCCACCTCAGCGGCACGCCTTTTCTCCGCGCGGGTCTCATTTTCCAACTGCCGAACATCACGATCGAGGTTGCGCAGGAATGCAGCGGCATTCGATCAAGCTGGGTGCTTTTGATGACCAGCATCCTGGCCGCCAATTTATTCTTGAA
>JBBQRI010000213.1:0-3839 GCA_038214915.1 Chthoniobacterales bacterium | reverse complement strand
GGCGTAAAGCAGCGCGGCTCCGAATAAACCCAAAAGGAAGAAGATCTTTCCGCGCCGCGCCACATCGCCTACCAATGTCGCAAGGGCGAGAATGCCACCCTCGCCTCGGTTATCGGCCCGTAGAATGAGGATCAGGTACTTAACCGATATTATCAGGAGGAGAGACCAAAGGATGAGTGACAGGACACCGAGCACATTCGCGTGGGTAGGAGGAACCGAGTGCTGCCCGTAAAAGCATTCGCGCACGGCGTATAGCGGACTCGTGCCGATATCGCCGTAAACGATTCCAAGGCTGGCGAGGCAGAGCAAAAGCAGCTGTCTTCGGCGGTCCCTGGAGGCAGCAAGCGGAGGCGGAAGATCGGCCGAATCAGCAACGGTGGGAATTAGAGATGTCGAACCAGAATTCACCGTTCTTGAGGGAGCTTAGATTGCGCGCAATCCCAGAATAGTTAAAACAGTACTAAAATTCTAAGGCGTGGATTTCGCATGCATTTGAATGCGCTATATTGACCACGTGGTCGAGGCCTCCAGTTCGCGTGCCGTCGAACAGCTATCCCTTTGAGCCTGCCGTAAGGGCCAAGATTAACGGCCAGAATCATATCTCATCTCCGTCTTCTTTTGCGCAATTGAAAGAATACATTGTTGCAGTGATCGGCGTGGCCGCTATTACCGGCGCGTGTTGGTTGCTAACACCGCTCACCGGCTACGGAGCCATTTCGCTTATCTTTCTCCTCGGGGTGTTGCTTGCTGGAATGGTCCTCAATCGCGGTCCGGTTTTATTGGTTGCGGCGCTGAGTGCGCTTTCCTGGAATTTTTTGTTTATCCCGCCGCTGTTTACGTTGCACATCGCGAAATTCGAAGATGCATTGACGTTTGCGACCTATTTCATCATAGCAATCACCGTCGGCAGCTTGACTGCACAGTTGAAGGCCCGTGAGCACCTCGCTGCCCAAGTCCAGCTGGCGCAAGAATCCGAACGACTTCGCAAAACATTGCTCGATTGCGTGTCACACGAATTGAAGACGCCGCTCGCTGCCATAGGAGCCGCCAGTCAGGAACTGTCGCGCTTGGCAGCGAATATTCAGCATTCAGAAATGCTTAAAGAACTCGCCAGCGAAATTCGCGACGGCACCCACCGGCTCAATCGCGTAGTAGACAACCTCCTGGACATGAATCGCCTTGAAAGCGGAGTCATCCGGCCGAAACGCGAATGGTGCGACGTGCGCGAACTACTGCAATCCGCCGTAGAAATCGAGCGGGAATCAATTAATGGACGAGAAATCAGAGTGGACGTAGCGGAAAATATTCCGTTGGCGTTCGTGGACCACACGCTAGTCGAGCAGGCTGTCGCCAAACTTCTAGCTAACGCCGGAAGTCATACCCCGCCCAAGCTGCCGATCGAAATTGACGCCGAATATACGAATGATCATCTGCTGATCTCCGTAAGCGATCGCGGCCCAGGCATTCCAACGGAAGCAGCGGAGCGACTGTTCGAAAAGTTCTACAGGAGTGACGATCACAAAACAGGCGGTCTCGGGCTCGGTTTATCGATCGCACGCGGATTAATTGAAGCTCACGGCGGCAGACTCGCAGCCGAGAATCGCGACGGTGGCGGCGCACGCTTCACCATCAGGTTGCCGGTTCGCGTGACCGACATGAGCGCCATGGAAGCGACGTCATGAAATCAGCTCGCAGCGTGCTAATCATCGACGACGAGAAGCAGATCCGCCGCCTGCTACGCCTTGCCCTTGAAGGAGCAGATCATAAAGTCTACGAAGCCGAGACTGGGCAAGCTGGCCTGACAGAAATCGTTAACCGTCGGCCCGATGTAGTTTTACTCGACCTTGGTCTGCCGGATATGGAAGGCGCAAAGGTGCTACGACGTTTGCGAGAGTGGTCAGACGTGCCGGTGTTGATTCTTTCCGTGCGGGACGAGCCTGATGAAAAGGTCGCCGCGCTCGATGCCGGCGCCGATGATTATGTAACCAAGCCATTCGACACTGCGGAGTTGTTAGCTCGCGTCCGTGCGGCGCAACGCCGCTCGCTCACGGAAACCGGTGACCCGGTTTTTAACTCCGGGGCGCTATACGTCGATTTCACAGCGCGCCAGGTAAAGGTAGGTGGCGAGGAGATCAGACTAACGCCGACCGAGTACTCATTGTTGCGCGTGCTCGTGCAGAACGCCGAAAAAGTCGTCACCCATCGACAATTACTTCGCACCGTTTGGGGCGAAAAGTCTGAGAGCCAGGCCCAGTACCTTCGCGTCTACGTCACGCATTTGCGGAAGAAGCTCGAGAAGCGCGAGAATGCGCCCCGGCTCATTAAAACAGAAGTCGGAATCGGTTACAGGCTCTCGACCGAACAATAACGACACGCGCGGAGCTCGCGAATGTTAACAATCTTTTAGCATTTCAGCGGAACATTTTAATTACCGGTTCATGCGAAGCTCAGGCGACGCTTACGCATGCAAACGATCGTCATATTCGTCCCAACGCGTGACGTGGACTTGGCGGGACGAGAACCGCTAGTGATCACGATAAACAAACGCTTTCAAGACGTTGCACGTGCTGGCGAAACAAACGGCGCAGCTGGATCGAATGCGGTGGCGTCGCCATTTTGGACTTGGTTTATCGAAAATCCGCGGCCCACTCCTCGGGGTCAATTCCGCCAGGCGTGAAGCTGCCCTACGACTTCGATTTCAGCGGTCTGCGGCGGCGAAACCAAATTCCATGGTGAAAGCGGTACGGATCGCGACGAACGATGCTTGGCATCAGAGCAGTTAATGGCCCCAGCCGCACAGCTAACCTCATAAGTAATATTAAAAAGCCAAGGGAGTCGTAAACGCGACTCCCAGCCTTGAAGCGCCTTGTCGCGCTAATCTGCTTCGAGGAAACGTTATTCGCGAAGTGTCGAACGCGTTGCCAGAAGAAATCGATCTGCTGGTCTATGCATGAAGATGGACAACAACTTCGATTTCGGCCGTTTGCGGAAACATGTCGAGCGGTGTGATCGAATTGATCGCAAATCTGTGCTGCAACTCTTTTAGGTCCCGCGCCAGAGTCGGCGGATTGCACGACACGTAAATCAATGTTTCCGGCGCGAGATCGCTTATCGCCTTACGAACTCCTTCGGTGAGTCCCGTTGCAGGTGGATCGATAATGATTGTGGTCGAGGCGATTGACCTCAATCGCCCCGTCGACGTGTCGTTCCCACGCGCCGGGCGGTTCAGGTGAACCGCCCCTACCTTTTGCAATTCAGTTTCCACATCGCCTGCGATATACGTCTCCTTCTCACTCGCGTTCTGTTTCGCGGCGACGATAGCGAACCTGTCCCAATCAATCCCAATCACGCGCTCGAATTTGTCGAGCAACGCTTTTGCGAAAAATCCCGCGCCGCAGTAAGCGTCGATTAACAGGTCCTGATTTGGCGGAACGAGATCGATAATTAAGTTGCGCAGCGCATGTGCGACCTCGTCGTTTACCTGCGAAAACACACGCGGCTCGGACGCAGTCCGCAGCGTGTAATGCCCGTCCCGCACATACTTTTTTGCGCGCAACGCCGCCAGCGTGTGATTGACTTCGTCTCGTGAGATCGGGCAATGCTCGATACCAATCAAACGATGCGAATCGCGCCGAAAAAAACCGATCACGCCGTCCTGCGCGTGTACGGTGATGCGGTTGCGATACGCGTACTGCCTCGGCGACGGGATTATCGGACGCATGGGAACATCCTTCAGTTTGCCGATTCTCTGGAGCGCGTCGCGCACCTGTCGCCACTTAATCGCAAGCTGATGTTGGTAATCGATATGCTGATACGCGCAGCCACCGCATCGGCCGAAA
>JBBQRI010000212.1:0-3868 GCA_038214915.1 Chthoniobacterales bacterium | reverse complement strand
TTTCATCGCGTCGTAACTCAGACCAAGCGGCGAACGACCGCTCCCGTTGATTCCGTAAAGTTTGTTTTCTTTCGCGCTGTAAACAATCGCGAACAGATCGCCGCCGATTCCATTCGAAACCGGCTCCATTAAACCGAGCGTCGCATTCGCTGCGATCGCCGCGTCCACTGCGCTCCCGCCGCGCTTTAAAATCTCGACCCCGACCTCCGTGGCTGCCGGCACGCTGGTACAAACCATCCCATGCGTTGCCAAAACTTCCGATCGCGTGGCGAAATTTTTACTGGTAATGCGATCGATCTGCGCATCCAAAGCTAAAGTTGAACCCACCGTGAGCAGTGCAAATATCAGTAGCTGCGTCCCGCGCATCCCGAAATTAACGCCCTCCAGCTAAAGAGCGCACTTGAATTTTGGGCTGCCGGCTATATTTGATTGCCGCTGCCAATGAAAATCTCCAACGACGACCAGCGAGCGATCGGGCTGATTTTGTTCTGTGTTGGCGTTCTTTCTTTCCTGATAGGCCTCGCTGGGCATCTCAAAGAGAATTATCATCACCGCGCCGAAATCTCGTCCACGGGCTTTACCATAGCCATCATTCTGGCGGCGATCGGCGTCGTGTTGTTTTTGGTTTCGTTGAGGAAGAAACGAGGCTAACGCCGGTTACCGGGATCTGTAGGGCGTCCGCTGCCAGACGCCTACCGAATTACAACTGGGCGTTTCGCGGCACGCCAATGCGATTCTCGATCGACACCGGGCGGCGATCCTTTTGAGATCGCCGCCTTTTCCCTAATCGCTCTGAACGAGCGGGAAATTATTCCTGCATCGCGTCGTGCAGCTGTTTCTTAGCGTTCAGCATGTCCTGATGCGCTTTTTCGATCGCATCGAGTTTGCTCTGCTGATCAGCGTTCAGCAGCGGCCGAATTTGCGACAGTGTACTGTTCATCACTGTATGCATCTTCTGCATCGCCTCCTGATGAATGGCGACGATTTGCGGTTTGGCCGCGTCAAGGATCGGCTGCACCTTCGTCTGTTGATCAGCAGTTAGGTCTAACTTCTCGGTAATCCCCCTCAGGCCGAACGCGTGGCCATGCCAGTGTCCAGCACCGTCGGAGCCCGGTTGTGCCTGCACAACGACAAAGCCGCCAACGGCGATCGCCCCGGCAGCTGCAATTGCTAGTAGGGTTTGTTTCATAGTTGGTTTCATTTGTTGTTACAAAGCGCTCTTCGCGCCTTTGAAAGACATGACCGTGCGCGCAGCAGAGCGGTTACAAAATTCTCGTAACGGCGACAGCGCCAAGCCGCACGTGCTTGGCACAAGCACCTCTACACGAGAAGTTGTAACCAAAGCGTAGCCGAGCCGGTCATGGTTAATGGTGTGGATGCGCTCTCGATCACATGGATGATTCTGACGCAGGCGCTCTGGTTAAAGCTGCGCTTCAAAACGACGACGAGGCAGCTCGGGCGCTGGTGCGACGGCTTTATCCGTTGGTTGCCAAAATCGTCCGTGCGCATCGGTCGCGTCGCACCTCGGAGGAAGACCTCTGCCAAATGATTTTCATTAAAGTATTCCAAAAGCTGTCGCAGTTTTCGGGGAACGTGCCGCTGGAGCACTGGGTCTCGCGCGTTGCGGTCAACACTTGTCTCAACCAAATCGAATCGGAAAAAGTGCGGCCGGAAGTGCGTCATGCTGACTTGAGTGTGGAAGAGCAAGCGGTGATCGAAAATCTCGCAAGCGCCAGCGACGAACTGGCGCCGGACCAGCGGTTCGCTTCGCGCCAACTGGTGGAGCATCTTCTGGCTGCGCTTAAGCCGGTCGAGCGGCTGGCGATCGATTTATTATACTTGCAGGGACGCAGCGTGGAAGAAATACGCAAGATCACTGGCTGGAGCGCGGCGCTCGTTAAAGTGCGAGCATTTCGAGCCCGGCAGAAAATGAAACAACAGCTCGCGAAAATTTCGGAAAAAGAAAAGCGATGAAAAACGAACAGATCGATCGGTTGCTGCGATCTGCGGCGCAGGGGGACGAAGAGGTTCCAGCGGAGATGCCGTTTGGATTCGACACTCGCGTGGTCGCGCTCTGGCGCGCTGGTACGCCAAAGGCGAATGGCGTGATGCAGCTCCTTCGACGCGTGGCCGTGTTATCGATAGCCGTAATCGTCATATCAACAATCGCGGCAATTCGCGAAGCAAATCAGAGCCGTGAAATCCGCGAATCGTTCGCGAATGAATTCGCCATCGCGGATTCGGCGATCCAGGATGAGTTTTGAAATGAACCGGGCGTTGCAATGGAAACTCATCGCGGGCTTCCTCCTGGTGTTTGTCGCGGGTGGAATCACCGGCGCGTTCGTTGGGGGATTATACGCCCGGTTTGAACTGCGCCATCCCGAGCGGATCGGCGGACGAATGAAAGACAGGCTCCGCGCCGAACTCAATCTGACCCCGGAACAACTCGCCAACATTTCGCCAATCGTCGACAAAACCACTGCTCAACTCCGGGAGATTCGGAGAGACACGGGTCGACGCGTTCGGGAGATCATTGCCGACGCACATCGCCAGATGGCTGTCCAGTTCACTGACCAACAGCGTCAAAGGCTGAAGCAAATAGAAGAGCGACATCGGCGCTGGCGACATCATCGCTTCAACGAACCTCCGGCGGAACCCCCATCGCCCACACCTTAATTGTTGTGGTGTGCGCTGTCCTCAGCGCACTTCGGCCGTGGCGTTCCCCAAAAATTCCGCTGGGGACAGCGGACGCTACAGGTCAGAAGCGCACCCCGTTTTTAAAAAAAATTCGTTCGCGCTCGACGTCTGCGCCACGGCTGAGAAAAAGATCGCGTATTTCAGGCGTGTAGTAGCCGCCGTTGTAGGAGGGATTGAGTCCAAAAAAGATTTTTCCGCCGGGCGCCAGGTGATGCTGTAAATCGCGCAGAAAGAAATCCCATTCCGCCGTTCTCCAGCGTTTCTTGGCCGGATGATAAAGGTAAAAGTTCGTAGAGAACGCCGTGACCCAATCGAATTGTTGACCGAGATCCGGCAGCGGCTCGAAAGCGTCGATCTTGTAAACGACGCGCCGCACGCCAAACAACTCCAGTAGTTCGCCGAACAATGGAACGCGGTCGATGTCGAGGCCCATGACGGAGTGGCCAAGGTTCTTCAGGATGAACAAAAAGAATCCGCCTCCGCAACCGAGATCGAGAACACGTTTGGGCGTCGAGCGATGAAGATTCAAATCCTGCACGCGTTCACGATTCAATTGCAACCAGGGCTCGATATCTGCGTATTTAGCGTAGCCAGCAGTGGAATTCGCATACCGCTGCTGGATCTCTCGTGCACGGTCCCAGTCGATCTGCGCAAGCATTGGCTTGAGCGGCACAGGAAAAATCGAGCGTTGCGCTCTGCGCCAGCCGCGCCGGTAGGTTAGTGGTTCGGTAAACTTGAGGATCTTACGAGACAGTTTCATTCTGAAAATCGATCAACTGTAGGGCAACCGTTCCGGTTGCCAACCATGGCGACATCAGGCGATGCGCACGCTCTACAACCTATCCATGATTTCCCGCAGAAGCTGCGGGCCGCGGTAAACGAGCCCGGTGTAAAGCTGAATCAGCACTGCGCCCGCGTAAAATTTCTCCGTCGCCGATTCTGCGTCGAAAATTCCGCCGGAAGCGATCACTGGAATTGTAGATCGCGCAGCAATTTTACGCACCAGTGCGGTCGATTTGTCTCGGAGTGGCGCTCCACTCAAGCCGCCTGCTTGATCCAGTTGTGTCGCAATCGAAGAGTGATCCAGCGTGGTGTTCGTGGCGATGATTCCCGAGACGCCGTTCTCTTCGCACACAGCGAGAATGGATTTCAGTTCAGTGCCTGACAGGTC
>JBBQRI010000211.1:0-3873 GCA_038214915.1 Chthoniobacterales bacterium | reverse complement strand
CGCTTACTTCCGCGAATGAGCTGCCACCATTGTCTCGCGGAGCCGAGCACGATCGCAAGCACAAGCACGAGGAAGAAAACGGCAACGAGCGCATCAAACCGCCAGACACCTGCCTGTCGCACCAATTCAGCTGCCTTAGTGGGATCGGCCACTATCGATGCCTGACCCAGAAGTGATCGCGCGCCACTCAAGAAACCAAGTCTCGGATCGGACGAAAAAACTTTGAGGTAACCAGCCGAGAAAGTGACGGCGCACATGAAGCCTAACGGAACAAGCGTCACAAAAATATATTTCGCTTTGTGCATTTTGATCAAAAGCGTCGTGCCGAGGCAAAGCGCCACGACCGACAGCAACTGATTTGCAAGGCCAAACAGCGGCCAAAGTGAGTTGATTCCGCCAAGAGGATCGATGACGCCTTGATACAAGAACCAGCCCCATGCTGCGACCAGCAAAACACTGGCGACAAAGTTCGCGGTCCACGAACGCGTATTCCCGAGAGGTCGCCACACCTGACCCAAGACGTCCTGAAGTAAGAATCGTCCGACACGTGTTCCGGCATCAATTGTTGTCAAAATGAAGAGAGCCTCGAACATGATGGCGAAGTGATACCACAGCGCCAACGCGGTGGGCTTCGCGGAAACTCGGGCAAACATATGCGCCATGCCGACAGCGAACGTCGGCGCGCCACCCGCGCGGTTGAACATTGTGGACTCGCCAAGATCAGCCGCGAGGGTTTGCATTTGTTTTTCCGTTACGGGAAAGCCGGCCGCCGAAACTTTTGCGACGACTTCGGTAGGCATTCCTTTTGTATTGATCGCGAAATATTCTCCTGGTTCCAACACGCACGCCGCGATCATTGCCATCAACGCGACCATCATTTCCGCTACCATCGCACCGTAACCGATGCTGCGGATGCGCGACTCGCGCCTGATCATTTTCGGCGTCGTGCCCGAAGCAATGAGCGAGTGAAAGCCTGAAACTGCGCCGCAAGCGATGGTGATGCAGACGAAAGGAAACACTGGCCCGGCGAAGACAAGGCCGCTGCCGTCGATGAATTTTGTAATGGCGGGCATTTGTAGCGTTGGATTAATCAGCACGACCGCGACGGCGAGCATCGCGACTGTGCCAAGTTTCAAAAACGTGCTGAGATAATCGCGTGGCGTGAGCAACATCCAGACGGGCAGAATCGACGCGGCCAGGCCATAAAGCATGATTGCCCAAGCGAGCCATTTCTGGTCCTGATGGAACCACGCTTCAATCGCGGGAAAATGGCCAAGAAACTGTCCGCCCCAAACACCGAATGCCAGACCGAGTAATCCGAATATTGTGACCGCGAGAACGCTCACCTTTCCCGTGCGCAACCCGATTCCCATGATTAAGGCAATCGGAATGGTCACAGCGATGGTGAAAACGCCCCACGGACTCTCCGCCAGCGCTTGCACCACAACGAGTGCAAGAACAGCCAACAAAATAATCATAATCGCCAGCACGCTGACAAGAGCGAGCAAACCCACACCGCGTCCGATTTCTTCCTTCACCATTTGACCCAACGTTTTTCCGCCGCGCCGGATCGAGGCGAACAGAACAATCATGTCGTGCACCCCGCCGCCGAGAGTCGCGCCGATCAAGATCCAGAGAGTGCCAGGGAGAAAACCAAACTGCGCAGCCAGCACGGGGCCAACCAGCGGTCCGGGTCCAGCAATCGCAGCAAAATGATGTCCAAATACCATCCAACGATTCGTTGGCACATAGTCCTTGTTGTCGTTTCGCAAAACTGCAGGCGTGGCGCGCTCCTCATTCAGAACGAGCACTTTGGTTGCGAGCCATTTGCTGTAAAAACGATAGCTAATGGATAATGCGCAAAACCCGGCAATCACGATCCAGAGCGCGCTGATTTGCTCGCCACGCGATAGCGCAATAACGGCAACAGCCCAAGTGCCTAAGCTAGCCACGCCAGCCCATAGCAATTTTTTCCACACGCTCATGCCGTGAAAGCTTAATTGAAATTGTTCTGCTTCGCTACAAGGTGTGAGTTGTGCGACTTCGCCATAAAATACGAAAACTGGTCGACGGCAAGAGCGTGGCTAGCGCGAGGAAACATACGCTCAGGCTGCTACGCCCGAACCGCTTCCAGTTGGAGACACAGCGGATCATAGAGACGATCGATCCGGCAGGCTTCGAGCAGATTCGCCGGCGATACGCCGTAGCAGATCCCGGCGCGGACTGGCCGAAATATCTCGATCTCGATCGTTGGATCGGAGTTAACATCCGGCGGATTCGCCAGCTTGAACTCGACGTGGCGCGTCCCAAGCGCATTCTCGATCTGGGCTGCGGCGCAGGATACTTTCTCTACATCGCGCAGCTGCTCGGTCATTCCGGAATTGGCCTCGACATGGACCGCCTGCCAATGTTCCGGGAAATCACACGCCTCCTCGGTGTTCACCGCGTCGTTCAGCGAATCGAAGCGTTTCGTCCGCTCCCAAGTTTCGGTCAAAAATTCGATGTCATCACCGCGTTCATGATTTGCTTCAACAATCATAAGATGCCGGAACTTTGGGCGGTCCCGGAGTGGGAATTTTTTCTCGACGACCTGGCGAAGCACTTAACACCACGCGGTCGGGTCTGGCTCGAATTGAACCAGGAATACGACGGCACCTTCTACACGCCGGCGCTAAAGGAATTTTTCGAAAAGCGCGGCGCCAAAATCGACGAGCACAAGATTATTTTTAACTCGGGCCTTCGCGTGCCTGTTTCAACTTCGCGAGCTGCGCGCTAAGGTCGGTTGTTTCTTTTGCCTTGGATACTCAATTAGAGCTCGAATATGCTGTAACTTGATGTCTCATTTGTGCGTAAAATCAAGCATATCATTCCATTTAATAGGATCTTGCACATATCATACTAATTCTTTAGCCTGTCTCAATTTTGACAACTGCACGGTGAGATCTTTTAAGCGTTGTCGGTGCTCGTCCACAACGGCCGAGGGCGCTCTATCGACAAACGATTGGTTGTTCAACTTCTCCTGAACTGTCCGCATTTGATCCTCGATTTTTGCGATTTCCTTAGCAAGACGAGCACGCTCCAGTTCCGGCTCGCGAAAGGCAACTCTAACTCCGATCTCTCCCATCTTGCTTATCCCTACTATTGTTCCGATGGGCCATTCGAGTTGAACGGTTTCAACCGCATCAGCACCAAGCAGTCGAGAAAGTGTTGGAATTTCTTCTTCGACGCCCGGAATCGCAGGTTTTATCGGGAAATTCGATTTGGTGTTAGATGGAATGCCGGCTTCGGAACGTAGATTTCGCCCCACCTGAACAGCATCGTATAACGAGGTGACTTTTTGCCTAATCTTTGTGAGATCAAGAGTGTCTAGCGGCAGCTTTTTTGGTGGGGGAGCGAATTGAATGGAATTGCTGCCAAAACCGAGCAACGACCACAATTCCTCAGTAATGTGCGGCATAAAGGGATGCAGCAATCGCAGAATTGCCGAGAGGACAAGATCCATCGCTGCCAGCGCAGATTTCTTTTTCGCTTCGTCTGTGCTGAAAATGTCAGTCTTGACCGCTTCAACAAACCAGTCGCAGTAATCACTCCAGACAAAATTATAGAGATGTTGGGCGACCATGCTGAATTGATATTCGCGATACGCGTTCTCTACTGCGTCGATTGTCTCGTTTAGCCGCGCAAGCACTTCGACGGCGTAGATCGATAGCGACTGAATGTCGATTCTTGGTGTTGCTTCACTTGGGCCGTGCATCTGACGAAAGCGCGCGACGTTCCAGAGTTTCGTCGCAAAGTTTCGGCCTTCCTCGATTTGTCGTTCATCGAACCGAATATCCTGGCCAGTGGGCGCGATGCGCATCAGACCAAATCGCA
>JBBQRI010000210.1:0-3881 GCA_038214915.1 Chthoniobacterales bacterium | reverse complement strand
AGGACGTAATCGCCGCGTTTGATTCGACCGGTGCGGTTCGCTTCATCGAGCGCAATCGCTACAGCGGCAGCTGAGGTATTGCCGTATCGATCGAGGTTCACGAACATTTTGTCCCGCGAAATGCCGAGCCGATCGGCGATCGCCTCCATGATTCGTAAGTTTGCCTGATGCGGAATGACGCAGGCGATGTCTTCGATGGAGAGCCCCGCCTGGTCGAGTGCTTTTTTTGCCGCGTTCAACATCGCGATGACAGCCTGTTTGTACACTTCCTTGCCGGTCATGTGGATTGTCGCCAGGTTCATGTCCGCGTTTTCACGCGTGATCGGGCAACGCGATCCTCCGCCCGGCATGAACAAGATGTTGGTGTACTGTCCGTCGCTTCCGATGTGGGTGCTGATTACGCCATGAGGACTGCCCCGATGGCGCAAAACAGCCGCGCCAGCGCCGTCGCCAAACAGCACGCACGTATTGCGATCGGTCCAGTTGGTGATTGAGGTTAACTTGTCCGCGCCGATCACGAGAACGGTGTCGTATGTATGTGATGTGATGAACTGCTGCGCGATTTCCAACCCGAAAAGAAAACCCGCGCACGCAGCAGAAATGTCGAGGCAGGCAGCGTTCGTCGCTCCGATCTTTTTCTGAACGAAGCACGCCGTGGCTGGGAAAAGCATGTCGGGCGTGGCAGTCGCCACAAGGATGAGATCGATTTCTTTCGGCGAAATCTTCGCCTGCTCAATTGCGTTCAGCGCTGCTTTCGCCGCCATGTCGCTCGTATTTTCGTCCTTTGCGGCAACGCGGCGTTCTTTGATGCCGGTGCGAGTGGTGATCCACTCGTCGCTGGTGTTTACCATGCGCGAAAGATCAGCGTTAGTCAGAACCTTCTCAGGAACGTAACTTCCCGTGCCGACGATTGAAACTGTCCGCAACGTCTTATGAGAGCGCGGGTTCGAGCGGGGCTGTCGTTTCATGATAGCGACGAATCTCCTCGATGATATGCGGGTTGACCTGCTGTTCAATCGACTCGCCCGCGACGCGCAGCGCGTTCTTGATCGCCAGCGGCGTGCTTGCACCGTGCGCGATTATGCAAATGCCATTTACCCCGAGAAGCGGACTACCGCCGTACTCTTCATAATTCGTCTTGTCCTTAATCGTTCCAATAGCATTCCTGGCGAGGAATGCGCCGACTTTTCGCATCCGTGTACGCATGAGCTCGTGCTTGAGCCATTGAAACATCGCTACCGCGATCGATTCGCACGTTTTCAAGATAACGTTGCCGACGAATCCGTCGCACACGACAACTTCAACCGGATTCTCAAAGAGATGGCGGCCTTCTATGTTGCCAACGAAGTTAAGCGAGCTTGGCCTCAGCATCTTGAATACTTCCTTGGTCAATTCGGTACCCTTAACATCCTCGTCGCCGAGCGAGACCAAGCCAACGGTCGGATTCTTGTAATGCAGAACATGCCGTGAATAAACCGAGCCCATAAACGCATATTGAAGAAGGTGTTCTGGGCGCGCATCGATATTCGCGCCAGCGTCGATCAAAACGAAGACATTCGTCTCGGTCGGAAGCACGGCCGCAATGCCCGGCCGATCGATTCCTGGCAATGTTCGAAGCTTGATCATGCTCGCGGCGACGGCTGCGCCTGTGTGTCCAGCGCTCACTACTGCGTCCGCATCACCGCGCTTTATAAGATCGACAGCCCTGCTGATTGAGGAATCTTTCTTTCGCCGAACGGCGGTCCATGCGCGATCACTCATCTCTACTACCTGGGTAGAATGGACGATCTCAATCCGCGAATCGTTACACTGATGGTTGCGCAGCTCGTTTTCGATCCTGGCCGAGTCTCCGACCAGATAGAGCTTTCTGATCTGTTTGTAATCGCGCAGGGCCATAACGGCGCCGGCAACGAGGTTAGGCGGGCCAAAATCACCGCCCATCGCGTCGAGGGCGATCTTCATCAGGGCGAAACTCTGCGAGCTAAAACGATTGATTGCAAAGCGAAATTTGTCACCGCTTCACTGGCGAAGCGTTGCTGGAGCCTACGTCGCCCACAGGCCGACGGCTACAGTTACTTGCCTTCCAACGTCAGGACCTGGCGGCCACGGTAATAGCCGCACGATGGGCAGGCGATGTGCGACGGCACGCTGCTTCCGCACTGTGGGCATTTGTTGAGCTGCGCCGCGTGCCAGCGGTTTGCCGCTTTTCGCGTGCGTAATCGCATCTTTGATGTTTTGCGTTTTGGGACTCCCATTGAAAGGACTTAGGAAAGCAGGAAATCAGGAAAAGACAAACGGGCGAGTTACAATTTTAGTTTGTCCAACGCGCTCCAATCCGATTTCCGCCTCGCATCCTGCTCTTCGGTTTTGACCTGTTTGGCCTTACAAACTCGATCACCGTCTCTGTCGCAGTGCGGATGTGCCGGTAAGTTCAGCAACAGGTCCTCGCGTACGAACGGTGTCAGGTCGACCGTCTCCGGCCCGTGCAGCTCCGTGTGCACGGCGAACGCAGGCACTCGAATTTCATGCACGAATTCTTGCAGACACGATACGCAACGCAGTTCCACCGGTTGGGACAACGAGCCGTTCGCCCATACCCCGCCGTTAGCAACGCCGACGTCGATGTCGTAATGCAGATGGCCGGCACATCGAATTTCCTCCGATGCCAACTCCTGGATGGGACAATCTTCTTCCCCGCTCAGATGCAAACCTTGGGATGGGATTTGTTTCAGATGTACTTTCATCAGCGAACCCTCCAAATTTCATTGGCTAAATTTCCCACTCAGCGCTGTGGCCACACAATCCGGAACAAAAGTTGAGACATTCCCGCCGAGCCTGGCGATTTCCCTTACGATACGCGAGCTGAGATAAGTATATTCATCCTTTGGCATCAGGAATATCGTTTCTACTGCGGCATTCAGATTTCGATTCATCAACGCCATTTGAAATTCGAATTCAAAATCCGAAACTGCGCGCAAACCTCGAATCACGGCTCCCGCGTTTTGAGCGCGAGCGAATTCGACCAGCAACCCGCTAAACTCGGCGATCCGGACGTTCTCGATTCGACCGGCGGTCTCTCGCAGTAAATCCAGGCGTTGCTCGAGCGAGAAAAGCGGTTGCTTCTCGTCATTATGCGCGACCGCCACGATAACCTCGTCGAATAATTTTCGCGCGCGCTCAATCACATCCAGATGGCCATTGGTCACCGGATCAAAGCTGCCGGGGTAAATTGCCCGTCGCATCCGCGAAAATCGCAGAGGAATGGCGAAATGAAAAGCCAAATGGCAAATGGGGGTTCAACGTGGCGAAGCCGCCCGTCATATTCACCGCGGTTGCTTATGGCTGATGAAACATCACATTGCGATTAATTTCGATGCGCGATTCATCGCCTTATAAGGCCATTGCTGTTGCGACAACGTTTTCGCCTCGGTTCAAGCACGTTCTTGCTGAAGCGAAGCGGATCCGCGACCGCTTTGGGGCCGAACTTCATCTGATCTATGTGGGCAGGCGAAATGAGGAGACGTCGAGGAGATTTTGTGACGTTCTCGCGGAGCTGGGGCTTCCAGCTGATTCGCCGATCCATTACGAAGAGGGCGATCCCGCCGAGGCTATTCTGGCCGCGCTCGCGAGGGAAAATATCGATGTGCTCGTGGCCGGTGCGCTGGAGAAGGAGATCGTGTTACATTCGTTTCTGGGCAATGTCGCACGTCGTCTGGTGCGAGAGGCCAACTGCTCAGTCATACTGTTCACGCATCCGCAAAAAAGACCGAAACCGCTGCGCAGGATCGTGTTCATTGCGGACCACTCACAGCAGGGATTGGTGGCATTGAAAACGACGCTGATGCTTGCGGAAGCAGAATCGTGCGAGCGACTGTACGTGA
>JBBQRI010000209.1:0-3926 GCA_038214915.1 Chthoniobacterales bacterium | reverse complement strand
GAGGCCTCAGGGCTTCCGCAGATGATTGGGACATCTCCGATAAATCGAAGCCGACGGTTTTTACTGGGGTTGGAAATTTTACGCGGGTGTGTGCCTGCGATCGCCCTGGAACGCCGGTTGGTGAGAAGCCAAGCCGCAGCGACCCAGTCCCGCAGCCGACGACAGCGAAGGACGCAGTTGCCGATTTGCACGCCCTGCTGAGCGCCTCTGGTGAAGCTGGACCTTACGTGCTTGTTGGGCACTCGTATGGCGGTCTAATCGTTAGGCTTTATGCCAGCACTTACCCAAAGGAGGTGTCCGCTCTCGTGCTCGTTGACGCTCTCAGCGCAGGACTTCAGGATGCAGAGACCCCCGAACAATGGGCGATACAGCGAAAGCTGATTCAGAATGACGACCCCGAAAGCCTGACGTTATACCCGGCGCTTGAAAGAATCGATGTCGACCGCAGCTTCGACCAGGTTCGTGCCGCTACGCCTCTGCGTTCAATTCCTCTCGTAGTATTGTCTGCGGACCACCCGTGGGGCCCTCAGGTCCCGTCAATGATTGAGGCAGGCAAGCTACCAAGGGATGTTCCACCGGACTTCGGCTACGTCACCGATGCCGCGCAAAAAAAGGCACAGGAAGACCTCGTGAAGCTTGTGCCGAAGGCAAAGCACATCACCAACACGAATAGCGGCCACGAGATACATAGGGAACAGCCGTAACTGGTGATCGATGCAATCCGTGAAGTCATCGCAGCGGTTCGTAATGGTCGCTCGGTGTCGTCCAATTCTCAACCTGCTCGATGACTCAGCTTGACTTCGTTAGGCAATAATGCACATCATCAAACCAAATCGAGCAACACACACCTACAGGCAAAGACTCTGCGCACCATCCGCGCGAGTGTTTCCGCTTTTGTGCCCGGTGCGCGAGATCGAGTGGGCGGATGATTGGCTGCCAGAGCTCGTGATCAGTTCCTCCGGCATTGCCGAGCGCGATTGCGTTTTCACCACGCCGGACAAACCCGGCAAAGCTATTTGGTATGTTACACGTCATGAGCCAGAGAACTGGTTTGTTGAGATGTTAAAGATTGTGCCGGGGGTCACAGCTTGTCGCTTGGAAATTCAGCTTACCCCAAATGGAGACGAATGTTTTGCCGACGTTACTTACAGCCACACAAGCATCGGTGCATCGGGCGACGAGTTCGTGGCCGGATTCACGGCTGATTCTTATCAGAAATTCATGCAGGCCTGGGAAAACGAGTTGAACCATTTTCTAAAGACAGGATCCCGGCTTAGGCCCAACAATGCCTCCTAATCAACCGTCTCCAGGTAACCAAACAAGGTTGAGTGAAGCAGTCTCAGTCCTTATCCGGTTCCTGTTCACCTTCGGTTGATGGCTCTGATTGGTCTTGCGCCAGCGCGTGCAGGATTTGTCGGCCGATCCCGGTGGCGTGTTGTTTGCCTCGATTAGCGAGAATGACGACGCCTAACTTGCGCTGGGGAGCGAACCCGATGTAGGTCGAGGTGTTGTTTAAGCCGCCGTTCTTGTCGAGGATCCGCAGGTTCCCGCTACTGACGTTCTGCCAGGCAAGGCCTATCTTGAGACGCGGACTTACCGTGAAGACGGGTTGCTGAGCAAAGGCCATTGCACTCTCCATTGCGCCATGGCCGGCAAGTTCGCCCATATTCGCGGCGAGAAACGCGGACATGTCGCGCGCCGACGAATAGATTTGACCGGAGCCTTTCCACTGGAAGGTTCCCCCTTCCATGCCCGGCTTGCCGCTCGGCTGACCCTGCGGACTGTACCCTTGCACGGCGCGACCAAGCAAATCTCGCGGCAAGGGAAGTGCGGTCGAGGTCATCCCGAGCGGACCTGTTATTCGCTGGTGCATCAGTCGGGCGAACGGCGTGTTGAAGCGGCGTTGGAGGGCAATCCGCAACAGAACCATGGCGGTATCCGAATACAGATACTGCTTCCCGGGTTCATGCTTCGGGTCCGCCTTCCAGGAATTAAGAAACCGGATGAAATCCGGCCACGTGTATCTGCCTCGATGCCACCGCTCGTATTCCCCTGGTCGATTTGGCAATCCAGAGGTGTGACTCGCAAGCTGTCCCAAAGTTATCCGACGAATGTCACCGCCACGCTGTAACTCGGTGACATATTTGGCAACCGGATCGTCGAGGCTGAGCTCGCCGCGCTTCACGCCTTCCGCGAGCGTCGTCGTCGCGAACAATTTCCCTACCGAGCCGAGATTGAAGATCGAATCTGCCGTGACTCGTTCATTCCTCGCGTCATTAGCGAAGCCATAATTAAAAAAACGAGTCTCACCATTCATCCGGACTGCGACCGCAACGCCGCCTCCTTTCCCATTCCCCGGCAGAATCGGTTGCACCTTTTGTGCGACAATCGCTTCAACGTTGTCCTGGCCGCGTACTGACGCTGCAGCAAGCAAAGCACCGATCAGGATTGCAAACATTTTCATTCGATTCATCGCGCGATTCTTTACTGCTCCGCCGGTCTTTGCAATGCTGTTGCAGCAGAGCGCCAAACGTCCCTGAAGCGTCTCGTACACGAGCAAGCAGTAGCTGGAGAAAGATCCCCGAACTCACGATGGTTCGCCAGCACCTTGTACGGGCGCGCTACCCAAAGCCGAGCGTGACATTGTCCATCGCTCTTTTCATAATCAGCGCGTGAGCACGTTGACAGAGCCTGCCCTGAACGCCTCGCATGGCGATGTTGCGGGGCGCTACGCGCAAATGCGCGACACGACTCGGGTTCATGAGCGCGCGCTGTTTGTCGTGCCGCGGATTCCATCAGAGTTGGAGCTGCAGGCGCGCTGGTTCGCCGGAGATTTCGGAAGAGAGTTTGTCAGCACGAATGGCGATCAAATCGGCATCGTTCAGTTCGGCGTTTGGAACCGTGAAGCCGGTCCGGATTTTCGCGATGCTGCAATTCGGATCAACGGCGGCGAACCAATTCACGGTTGCATCGAAATCGATCTGCTCGATCGCAGCTGGGAATCACACGGTCACGCGACGAATCCGGCGTTCGAAGCGACCGCGCTTCACGTGTTCGTGGAAAGAAGTGACCGTGAGTTTTTCACGCGCACACTCTCCAACCGGAACGTGCCGCAGGTCCGTATCGATCCAACGACTTTACCAGAAGCGTTTAATGCAAACATCCCACTCGCACGGCCCGGGCGGTGTCAGGCGCCGCTGAAGAATTTGCCCGAGGAACGCGTCCGCAGCGTGCTCGATGCCGCCGCGCAATTCCGTTTGCGACAAAAAGCGAATCGGATTCGCAACAAGATCGACGTGCACGGACGCGATGAAACGCTTTTCCAAGAGATCGCAACCGCGCTCGGTTACAAGGAAAACAAGTTGCCGTTCACACTTCTCACGCAGCGTTTGCCGCTGCGGTTGCTGCGCGAAAACGTTGAGGATCGCGAGGCGTTGCTCTTTGGCACGGCGGGCTTCCTGGAAACGCCCGACCTCGACATCTACAAGAAATCGGCACGCGAATATGTGCGCCAACTGTGGGACCGTTGGTGGCCACATCGCGATGATCTGCAGCGACTGATTCTGTCGCCGAAGGCCTGGCACGTGAGCGGTACCCGTCCGTTAAATCATCCGCAACGGCGTCTCGCCGCGCTTGCGGTCCTCGCGTGCGAATGGCCGCGTCTTCAGCGAGCGTCAGAAAAGAGCAGCGTCCCCGCAGCGAATGATTTCTTTCAAGCGCTTGAACATCCGTTCTGGAATTTCCATTACACACTTACGTCCGAAGCGTCACCAAAGGAGATGGCATTGATCGGTGAATCGCGTGCCACGGACATCCTTGCAAACGTGCTGTTTCCATTCTGGGCGGCGCACGAACTGAAGGCTCCGGCTTCGCCGAGCGAACAGCTTTGGACAGAATACGCGAAGTTGCCCGCGCAATTATCGAAC
>JBBQRI010000208.1:0-3937 GCA_038214915.1 Chthoniobacterales bacterium | reverse complement strand
AAGATGTCGATATTGTTACCGTAACTCTTGCTCATTTTCTGGCCGTCGATGCCGGGCACGGTTTCGGTTGCAGGCTGAATACGTGGCTCGGGAAGCTTGAAAATCTGGCCGTACGTTTCGTTCATTTTCACCGCGAGATCGCGCGTGATTTCGATGTGCTGTTTCTGGTCTTTGCCCACTGGCACGACATCGCTGTCGTAGATCAAAATGTCCGCCGCCATCAGGATGGGATAACTGAACAGTCCAACGTTCGCACTCACACCGCGGGCGAGTTTGTCCTTGTACGAGGTCGCCCGCTCAAGCAACCCCATCGGCGCTAGTGTTGATAAAATCCAGGCGAGTTCCGTCACCTGCGGCACATCCGAATGCCTAAAGAGCGTCGCGCGCTCAGGATCGAGTCCGCACGCCAGAAAATCAAGTGCGACGCGGCGGCTGTTTGCGCGCAACATTTCCGGGTCGCGCAGACTCGTGAGCGCATGGTAATCGGCCACGAAATAAAGCGCTTCGCCTTCGGCTTGCAACGCGACGGCAGGCCGCATCATGCCAAAATAATTGCCGATGTGCAGGGCACCACTGGGCTGGATACCGGACAAAATGCGCATAGTGTTCTTGTCTGTCATGGCGAGCGTAATCGAGACATCTCCAACCTCTACATCGTCTGACCGCCGGACCGAATCCAGAGATTCCTCGACTTCGCTCGGAATGACAAATTTGTGCGCAGGGCACCGCTGGGCTGGATGCCAGACAAAATGCGCATGGTTTTTTGTCTGTCATTCTGAGCGGGGTCGAAGAACCTCAGTTTTGCTCTTCATATCTTGAAGCGAACAGCAAGAAATTTCGCACTTCGCTCGAAATGACAAATCTTTCCTGCTGGTAAACCTTCGCGGCAGTGATTAGAACAACTCCTCAATGGTCAAAAATTCCGAGCCCGTTTCGGTCGTCACCGGAGGTGCGGGTTTTCTCGGCTCGCATTTGACGGATCGGCTTTTGGCGGAAGGTCATCGCGTCATCGCCATCGACAATCTAATCACCGGTAACCCGGCGAACATCGGCCATCTCGCCGGGAACAAGAATTTCCGGTTCGTTAAACACAACGTCTCGAATTTCATCTTCGTCCCGGAACAACAGATCGACTACGTGTTTCACTTCGCATCGCCGGCGAGTCCAATCGATTATTTGGAACTCCCGATCCCGACGCTCAAAGTTGGCGCGCTCGGCACGCACAACGCACTTGGTTTAGCCAAGGACAAAAAAGCCACGTTCATTCTCGCTTCCACGTCGGAGGTGTACGGCGATCCCTTGGAGCATCCGCAAAAGGAAGATTATTGGGGCAACGTAAATCCTATCGGTCCCCGCGGCGTGTACGACGAAGCGAAACGATTCGCTGAAGCGATCACCATGGCTTACCACCGGTATCACCGCGTCGACACGCGAATCGTGCGGATCTTCAACACGTACGGTCCGCGTATGCGCTTGCGCGACGGCCGCGTGGTGCCGGCGTTTATCGGGCAGGCCCTGAGCGGGCAGCCGCTCAGCGTGTTCGGCGACGGGTCGCAGACGCGCTCGTTCTGTTACGTCTCCGATTTGATCGATGGAATTTTCAGGCTCGCGATGAGCGATTTCCATGAGCCGGTCAATCTCGGCAATCCGCGCGAGATGACCATTAAACAGTTTGCAGAGGAAATCATCCGAATCACGGGGACGAAATCCACAATCGAATACAAACCCTTGCCGGTGGACGACCCGAAGGTGCGCCAACCGGACATCACCCGCGCGAAAGAAGTCCTCAGTTGGGAACCGCGAGTTGAATTTGACGAAGGTATCAAAAAGACGGTCGACTATTTTAAAGCGTCGTTGAAGAGTTGAACGTATTCGTGCTCTGTCATGTTGAGCGGAGCGAAACATCTCAGGCTACTCTCTATTACCGACATCTGGAGCGTCGACATCGAATCAGAGATTCTTCCCGTCGCTCAGAATGACAAGCCGTCTTCCGCTTCAACCCATGACCTGTGTTTCCGGAAAATTTCGCTGGCGTTTGCTGCAATTTGGTTTTGAATTCTCCCATGTCCAAGGGTGCTCTCTTTCTGGCGCTCGGGTTGCTTGCCGTTTGCTTTCCGGTCGTAGCGCAGCAGGCCAAACATTCCGGAGCAACGCAACACCGTGCCGCCGGCGCTACGTCGGCATTTGAGAACGGTTCCACTCTGAGCCTTTACCGATCTAACGCCGTCAGCGCGTCCAATGCATCGCTTCTATTTCACAGCGGACCGGTGCGCGCGTGGTCAGACGGTGCGCAACTCGCGAACGAAACCGCGCTGGCTCAGATCGGGATGGCGCCGCTCGGGTTGTTTCCAGTGACGTATTTGGCTCCGAGCGATGGCGGGCTCATGCCGACGCGGAAAGCAAGCGGCGCTTCAAATTCTCGATCGCAAATGCTTGCGACCGATGGAAAAGATCTGCCGAATGAGATGATCAGTTCGCCATTGAGTCAAGTCTATTACACGGGAGAAGTGGGGTTCGTTTACGGGCAATGGAGCGGCAAAGGCAGCGGCGATTACTGGCAGAATTACGTCCGGGGCCAGGCCGGCAACGATCACTTTCAGATTACAGCCGGCGCGTCGTTCGAGAATTGGAGCGGAAGCGGAGCAAAAATTCGCGCCTATCCTTTTTCGAGATAGGCGTGTAGAGGCATATCCGGCGGCAATTAGCGAACGCGTTGAAGACGACGTGTTCCGTTCGCCGAAGGCGCAGGAAATCAGGCGACAGAGTGCATGTCTAACCAACGCGTCGAGGACAACGCATTCCACGTGGTTGCATTTCGCTATAGAAATTTTGCTTTAGCATTTTGCAATTGCGATTTAGAGCTTTAACGCCATGCCAGCACCGGCGCGCCTGATCACTCTTAACCTCGGGTCTCAAACGGTTGGAGTTGCCGAATTCCGAGTCGCCCACGGCGGTCTTGTCCTTGTGAATTATCGCTTGCACGAAGTGCCGCTCGATCCAGAGACCGGTCACCGTCGCGATGCACATGTTGCGTTCGAGGAGGCCGCCGCTGTGTTACGTGAGGTGATGCAGGCGATGCAAATTCCCCGGCGCCCGGTGAGCTATGCTTTGCCTGCGCAATCGGTGTTCGCCCGGTTTGTGAAACTGCCGCCCTTGGTACAGGAAAAACTGGACAAGATCGTCTCGTTCGAAGCGCAGCAAAATGTACCGTTCCCTCTGGACGAAGTCGTCTGGGATTACCAGCTCGTCGGCGGTGGATTGGGCGAACAGATTCAGGTCGTCCTCGTCGCGATCAAAGTTGATTTGCTCGAGCAAATCAATGAAGCGGTGGAAGCGACAGGACTACAAACGTCCATCGTCGACATTGCTCCGATGGCGCTCTACAACGCCTTTCGCTACAGCTACCCAGAGGTCGGCGACTGCTCGTTGTTGCTGGATATCGGTGCGCGCACCACGAACATTCTTTTCATTGAATCAGGAAGAATTTTTTTGCGGAGCATCCCGCTGGGCGGCAGCGCGATCACTGCCGCGATCGCCAGGGAGTTCACCGAATCATTTGCCGCGGCGGAAACTCGCAAGAAGCGGGATGGCTTTGTGGGACTGGGCGGCGCTTATGCCGAACCTGCCGATCCCAATATTGGGCGGGTTTCGAAAATCGCGCGCAGCACCATGACCCGGCTCCATGCAGAATTGATGCGTTCCATCACACACTACCGCGCGCAACAGCAGGGAAATCGCCCGGCTCGCATTTTCCTGTGTGGCGGCGGCGCTGGAATGCCCTACATGCGCGAGTTCTTTCACGAGAAATTTCAAGTGCCGATCGAGTTTTTCAATCCGTTGCAAAACATCACGATTGCCGAGTCCCGCCTCAGCGGGATGCAGGACGTGGCGCGTTCCGCACATTTGTTAGGTGAATTGGTGGGCCTGGCGCTGCGCA
>JBBQRI010000207.1:0-3941 GCA_038214915.1 Chthoniobacterales bacterium | reverse complement strand
CGGTGTTTTTCTCGGGTCAAAAGCGGGCGGCGCAGTAATCGAGCGGCAGCTCGCAGAAAAGACCTCCATAAAAGACATCATTGAGTCGTGTGGCGTTCCGCACCCGGAGGTTGATTTGATCTTGGCCGATGAACAGGCGGTGGGTTTTGATCACACGCTCGCCCACGACACAAAAGTAGAGGTTTTTACGCTCGTGAATCGTCGCACGATTTTATCTGAAAAACGATTACAAATGGTTGACATACCAAGATTTGTGTCTGATGAACACCTGGGGCGCCTCACCCGAAACCTTCGTCTGCTTGGATTTGATGTCGCCTACCGTCAAAACGCCGATGACCGCGAACTGCTCGAGTTAATGGTCCGTGAAAATCGAGCACTCTTAACGCGTGATCGGCGTCTCTTAATGCACGCAATCGTTCAGAACGGATACTGGCCGCGGTCCCAAAACGCCGACGAACAGACGATTGAAGTTGTCCGCCGTTTTAACCTTTGGGAATTGATCGTACCTTTCACGCGTTGCCTTCGCTGTAACGCTTCATTGGAAGCGGCAGCCAAGGCCGACATAATCGGCAAACTCGAGCCGCTCACCAAAATCTATTACGACCAGTTCCGCCGCTGTCCTGACTGTAAACAGATCTACTGGTCGGGGTCGCACTTTCCTAAACTCCAAAGGCGAGTCGAAGAAATTCGCTCCCGGGTTCGAGGCAGAGCATAAGCTTGTCACAAGCTCAGCGGACCTGGCAGACTGCGCTGCCATATGCAGCTTCCATTTTCGCCGCGCGCGCAGTTTGCGGCGTTAGCTGTCGCCAACGCGATTGCGATTGGCGTTACCAGTGCTCAAGGCCCGGCATCGTCGCCGTTGCTTCCCCAAGGTGCTCCGGCACCGAGCAAGGAGGCCGCCCCGCCAACGCAGGCAAGCCCGAAGCCCGAACTGACCAAAGCCGATTTCGAAACTTTTCTTGACGCACTGATTCCCTCGCAATTGCGGAATCGAAACATCGCCGGCGCTGTCGTGTCGGTGGTGAAAGACGGTCAGGTATTATTTCAAAAAGGCTACGGCTACGCCGATGTCGAAGAGAAAAAACCAGTGCTTCCTGATCAGACGTTGTTTCGCCCAGGTTCAATCTCGAAACTATTCACTGCCACAGCCGTGATGCAGTTGGTCGAACAAGGCAAGCTCGACCTTGACCGCGACGTGAATGATTACCTCGATTTTCCAATCTCAAAAACTTATCCGGAGCCTGTCACGCTGCGGCAATTGCTTACTCACACGGGCGGATTCGAGGAAACATTGAAGAATCTCTTCGTCGCGCACGAAAGCGACATCAAACCGTTGCGCGCGTATCTCGTGAATGAAATGCCAGCTCGTATTTTCCCGCCGGGCAAAATTCCGTCTTATTCCAATTATGGATTCACGCTAGCCGGATACATCGTCGAACGTGTCAGCGGCGAAAAGTTCGAGCGTTACGTCGAGAATCACATTTTGAAACCGCTGGCGATGAACAATTCGACGTTCGATCAACCGCTGCCGCCGAAGCTCGCGCCGCAAATGTCGAAAGGTTATCTGAGCGCGTCCAAAGAGCCGCGCGATTTCGAATGGGTGCAAGCGGCGCCAGCCGGAGCACTCACCACCACGGCTGCTGATATGACGCGGTTCATGCTCGCCTTTCTGCAAGATGGCGCGGTCGACGGAGTGTCGATTCTAAAACCAGAGACCGTGCGACAAATGGAGACCCGGCAATTTGAATTTCACCCGATGCTCCCCGGGCTCGGCATCACGTTCATGGAATATCTAATCGATCCTGTCCGCATCATCGCTCACGGCGGCGACACAGTTTATTTCCATAGCGACATGATCCTCTGTCCTGACGCTCACGTCGGCTACTTCCTGTCCTACAACACCCTCGGTAAGGGCGTTGGCGGCGGTCGCGGCGAAGTATGGCGCACCTTTACGAATCGTTATTTTCCTAGTGCAGGCCAACCCAAAGTCGATGTTGATCCAAGCACGGCCAAGTCAGACGGCCGTGCGGTCAGCGGCCTTTATGATGGTACGCGTCGTGCAGAGACAACGTTGCTGAAAATGCTCGCGTTGGTCGGTCAGTTTAAAGTGAGCAGCAACAAGGAAGGTGTTCTTCAAATTGAGGGAATGAAGAACCAGAGCGGAGAACTGCAGCGATGGCGCGAGATCGCTCCGCTCGTGTATCGAGAGATAGACGGCTTGGAAAGAATTAGTTTTCGCCGTGACGCGGCCGGGGCCGTCGGTGAAATGCTCCCCTTCCCTGCGATCTACGAAGGACAGCGCGTTCCGTGGTACGCGAGCAAAATCTTTATCGGTTTGCTGATTGGTGGAAGTTTGCTTCTCGCGCTCCTCACTGTGTTGTTGTGGCCCGTCGCGGTCATCATCCGCAAACGATATCAGCGCCCGCTTTTCAGTACGAAAAGTGATCGCGTTCTATATTTTCTCTCACGAATTGTAGGCGTCGCCGAAGTGGTTTTCATTCTCGCGCCAATTGTTGTGCTTAGCCAGGGATTGGAGCACATCGTGATCCTCGGGGACGCCATCAATCCCTGGCTGCAGGCGTTCCATGTCATTGGCTGGGTCTTGATGGCGGGTGTTATTCTTTTGATTATTGCCGCGATTCGCTTCGTCAGACTACCTGCGCACGGGCTTTGGTTTCGCGCTCACGCAATTCTTTTAGCGATTGGCGGAATCGCATTCGGAGTGTTTGCATGGCAATACCATCTTCTCGATGCGTCGCTAAAGTTCTGATCGTCGCAACACATCGATGAATTTCGCTAACCGCGGACTTTTAGTTGCTTTCGCTGTCGTCGCGTTTCCCGCTTCGATTCTTGCTTACGGGCCGCTGGGACATGAGATCGTCGGTGCGATCGCAGATGAGCGCCTGGCGAATACGCCCACAGCCGGAAAGATCTACGTGTTACTCTATGGGATAAGATTAGAAAAGGCCGCCCTGCTTGCAGATGAAATTAAGGGCTGGGACAAAAAAGGCGTCGACGATCCGAGATCGTTTCGTTACTCCACCCATCGCAACATCGACAGGCAACTGCGTGATTTCTGGCGCGCGAATCAGCCGACACATGATCCGAACGCGCTCGCGCCTTCGCACCATTGGTTTCACTACACTGATGTCCCGGTGATGCCCATCCAGCGATATCGCGATCGCAGTGCCGGTAGGAGCAAATGGGATGTTGTGCACATGATTCCGTTCTGCATTGACGTCTTGCAAGGGCGAATCCCCGAACAGAACGAGCGGAAGATCACGAAGCCAGTTGCCATCATTCTTCTTGCCCATTATGTCGCGGACATTCATCAACCGTTGCATGTCGGTGCGGACTATTTCGATCAACAAGGACAGGCGACCGATCCGGAAAGCGACAAATCAGCCTTGGCTGATGAAGGCGGAAACACATTTACACTCGAACTAAGTGATGAACCGCCGCGTCGGCGAGGTATTCGCAAGAAGAAGTTCCACGGGTTTTGGGATAACGATACCGTAAACGCGCTCTTTCCTCAGCTGCCCGGTGCTTTGCCGAAAGCGGAACTCGACATGCAAATCGGCCCTCTCAAGCAACAACTGGTCCACGACATGGCGACCAACGAACCTCGCAATTGGCAAATGCCATCGAATGTCTCGATCGACAATTACGCTGAAATTTGGGCGGACGAAATCCTGCCAATCGCGCGCGAGGCGCATGCTCGTCTGAAGTTTAGAAATGTAAAGCCGTTGCTCGATGGCGACCGAGTCGTTGCGACGGGCGAAGCGATCGAAAAACCGTCGCTAGAGCAAACGCTGTATCGCACTTGGGCAACCAGCGTCGTGCGCGACGAGCTGCATAAAGCCGGCTGGCGTCTTGCCGATTTACTGCAGAAGATTTTGTAGCGAATCACTTCGCCGCTGAAGTCCTGCCAACAACAGAAA
>JBBQRI010000206.1:0-4007 GCA_038214915.1 Chthoniobacterales bacterium | reverse complement strand
ACGCTGACTGAAATTCGCCGGGAGGCACAAAACGGCGCGGTGCCAGCGCGCGTGCATGTACAGGTGGAAGCTGCCACTGCAAAGACGCAACGTGAAGGCAAACCGTACTGCGAACTGGCTCTCGCAGATGCGTGCGATCGGATGACCCTACGGGTATGGCATGATCATCCCAATTACAAAACCTGCAGCGCATTTACCGCCGAAAGTTTCGTCGAGCTCACTGGCGACTTTCGTGTACACCCTCAATACGGACTCGAAGCAGATAAGTGGATGGTACGGCCACTCTCTGAACAAGAGAAAAAAGAATTACTGGAAGGGCCGGCAGACTTGCGCACAAAGCAAGCATCTGACTGGGAATTTATCGTGCAATCCATTGGCACGATCGTTGATCCCCGTCTTCGCGCATTGTCCGAAACGTTCGTCAACAAATGGGGCGACCGATTTCGTCGCGCTGCAGCAGCTCGCAAATATCATCATGCCCGGCGCGGCGGCCTCGTCGAGCACACCGCGCAAATGATGCGCATAACCAGGGCCATCGCGCCTCTCTATGCCCAGTTGAACCTTGATCTTTTGATCGCGGGCATTCTCTTTCACGACTCGGGTAAGCTCTGGGAAAACCAATTCTCCGAAACCGGTTTCGTTATGAGCTACGACGAGCTTGGTGAATTAGTCGGCCACATTTCGATCGGACTCGAGCTCGTCAATTCGTTGTGGCAAAGGCTCGCCGCCGAAAACGCAGATGGGTGGAAAAAGTATCGTCCGTCCTCGGAGGATGTGCGCATACATCTTCTGCACCTCATTGGTTCACATCACGGCGATAAACAATTGGGTTCGCCTGTTGATCCGAAAACACCGGAGGCAATGGCGCTTCACTACATCGACAATCTGGATGCGCGCTTGGAAATGTTCGCCGCCGGTTACACCACCGCCAAGCCTCTGGCCGCACGAATTTTCGATCGGGTGCGGCCGTTGCCCGGGAATTTGGTGAAGTCACTGGAGAAATTCCATCAAACAGCAAGTCCGCACCCGCCCGGCGACAAACTTCTGTGACATGTTGAGCGACGTGAAACATCTCTGACCATTGCGCTCCGAAGCGGGTAACAGCCACGAATCTGAGATTCTTCGCCTCGCTCAGAATGACAACCGACACTATTTCGCCGATTCGCGGAACCAACGTAAGGCGATGGAAGTTTGGGCATCGTTGACCTCGTGGCCGCCGTGGAAGGTGCCGATCCGGATCCGTTGAAATCCGGTGCGTTTGATTGAACCCGCCACGTTGTACTGCTGCTCCAAAGTCGCGATCCGGTCGTCGCGTCCGCCGCTAAAGTAAACCGGCGTCATGAGAAACTCCTTGCCAGGCCCGACGCGCGCGTAGCCCTCGCTCACCAGGTCTTCATTCGCACCCGTGATGTAAATGCCCGCGACACGAGAGCCATTCTTCGCAAGCAATGGCGCGACCAGACCTACTCCTTTGCCTCCGCCCGAAAATCCAGCGCACGCGATTGGCCACTTGTCGGAGCCGGGAAAGCTGCGGTGCAGCGCGTTGATGGCGGCGAGGGTCATCGCTCCACGCCACGCGGCCGTGTCGTTCCGCGCAGGCTGCGGACCATCGCCCGCAAGCAGCACCCAACCTTCCGCAAGTCCAACTCTGCGATAGAAGTCGACAAGGTCATCGCGATTCTGTCGTTTGAAATCGCTGGTGGAGCACACGACCAATACCGGCCAACTCTTTCGCGGATCAAAATTCGAAGGAGTGAGGAACATCGCCACGCCATTCGGCGGCACAGCGTTTCCGCCTTGACCGGCCAACGACTTTTCCTGCGCGCTCAAGGGAACATCAGCTTTGACGATTGAACCCGGAGAAAAAGGGACTCCAGCGAATGTCAACGAACCTGCGGTTGCTGCGACCGAGCCAGCATGGAGTAATAGTAGGATCAACCCGGCCACCGAAAGCAGTCGGGCGCGGGTACCGCAAACGTGCTGGGAAGCCAGTAGGATCATGCTGTTTCGTGCTCTTGAGCAAAAAGCGTGCGGAACGGAACGCTCAACTCTAATTTAGATCGGAAATTTGAAATCAGCCATGGCCCCCCATATTCGCACAAACGTGCAGGTAATGTTTTTCGACACCGATTGCGGAGGCGTCGTATCCAATATTGCGTATCTGCGCTTCATCGAGACCGCGCGCACACACCTTGCGGAGGAGCTCGGCCTCGCGGTCGTAGAGATGGCGCAAAAGCAAACATATCCGGTAGTGGTCCGCACCGAGATCGATTATCGACGCGCGGCGAGGCTCGGCGACCGACTGATGATTGAGGGCTGGCTAGATCGCACAGAGCGCGCACGGTTCTGGTGCGCGTTCCGCATCATGCGTCCAGAAGACAACACGTTAATCGCCGAGTGTGGCCAGATGCTCGCGTTGATCGAGATGCCGACGGGAAAATTGCTGCGTTTGCCTGAGCATTGGAAAACGTACGACAAAGCCGAATCCAGCGAACATGGCGAACGCGAATCCCAATCCGGAACGGTTCCCGGTGGAGAACATGTGCAATGACCGCAACCGCCCGGACCCTAAGCATCGAAGAAACGCTGCTTGACCCGCCTGCGCTGCCGCCGCCGCCCACGCGCCACGCTCTGTTCGTAATTCTGATCGCGCTCGCAGCGCTGTTACATGTGGTGACCATTGGGACGGGCGATCTCTACAGTGAGACGGAGGGCCAATACGCCGGAGCCGCGCGCGAGATGGTGGCGAGCCATAACTGGTTGCTTCCAACGAACAACGGCATACCGCGCCTGCAGAAACCGCCATTGCTCTACTGGGTCATCATTGCTTCGTACAAAATTCTCGGCGTGAATGAGGCAGCGGCTCGGCTGCCGGTCGCGCTGGCCGTCGTAGCCACGGTTGCACTTATCTTTTTAATTGGCGAAAAACTCTCAGATTACTGGCGCGGTTTCATCGCAGGTCTGATCTATCTCAGCTTCTGCGGCACGTTTCTTCTCGCGCGCATTGTCATGCCCGAACCGCTCGTCACCGCATTCATAGCTGGCGCGATGTTCTGCGGAATATGCGGCTATGAGCGGAGGCGCCATCGGCGCTTGTGGTTCGCCGGCGTCTGGATTTTCGCTGCGCTAGCGTGCCTAACGAAAGGTGTGCTCGGCATCATTTACCCCGCTGTGGTTTTTGTTTTGCTGTCGATTTTTTATCGCGAAGCAAGGATACGGTTTCGCGCGCTTCTGCGCTGGGAATATGCGTTGATTTTTCTTTTGATCCTGGCGCCCTGGCACATCTGGGCCCAGTGGCATTTCCCGTATTATTTTCGCTATTTAGTCAGATCCGAATGGCTGGGACACCTGCGCGGGCTCACTGATGAGACGCACGATTTCCTCGGCGTGCCTGCCTATCAATTTGTGATCCTGCATGTGGCGTGGTGGTTTCCATGGTCGATCGCACTGCTGCCGGGCATCATTTTTGCCTGGCGCCGCGTCACCCGACCGCGGGAGATCAATTTCGGCGATGCATTACTATTTTGCTGGATAGGTGTGGTGTTCGTTCCGCTGCTCTTTTTGGGACAGCGACAGGACTATTATTCGATGAGTATGTGGAGCGCGTTCGCGCTATGGGCAGCCATTGCTTGGGACCGGACTCCCCAATCGTTGCGCGCTGCGGGCGCAATCGCGGTGGGTGCCATCGGTCTGATCCTTGCGTGCGGAGCGCTGCTCGCAGCGCGTACAGCGCATGCTTTGAACGGAAATTGGGGAGTGATGGACGCGCGCTGGACCGCGTGGAAAGCCTTGGATGACATGCCTGTGTCTGCGTGGGTAGCGCTGCGGCCCATGCTCGTGATTACGGCTGTCTCATTCGTGTTCTTCTCGATCATAGCGCTCTACTTCATTTTCAAACAACGCGGGAAACTGGCGGCCATTGCGCTGGCGGCCTCGATGATTCCAGCGGGGCTCAGCATGGTAGTAGCCGTCGCGAAAACGGCGCCCTATTTCTCACTCGCCGATGT
>JBBQRI010000205.1:0-4032 GCA_038214915.1 Chthoniobacterales bacterium | reverse complement strand
AGAGTCGGCGCCACATCCGCCAGAATGCCGTCTTCGCAGCGGAACTTCACCGCATCGTTGGCAACATAAATGAAGTGCACAAGGTAGCTGGTATGCGAGGTGTGTGGCGAGCCGTCAGGGTTGCGCATTTGCTCGCAGTTGCCATGGTCCGCGGTAACCAACGCTTTCCCGTCGAGTTCCAGGAGTTTTGGAATGATGCGGGCGCAGCATGCGTCCACCGTCTCGACCGCTTTGATCCCGGCCTCGACAACGCCGGTGTGACCGACCATGTCGGGATTGGCGAAGTTTAGAATGATCAAATCGTAGTCGGCTAAGCGCGCAAGCAGTTCGTCGGTGACTTCGAACGCGCTCATCTCCGGTTTCAAATCGTACGTGGCGACTTTGGGCGAGGGAATGAGTTTGCGGTCTTCACCGGGAAATGCCTTTTCAATTCCGCCGTTGAAAAAGTAAGTCACATGCGCGTACTTCTCCGTCTCGGCGATGCGCAATTGCCGTTTGCCGGCAGCGCTAACGATCTCGCCTAAAATATGTTTGAGTTCTTCGGGCGCAAAGATGAACGGCGACGAATACCGAACATCATACTGAGTGAGCGAGACGAAATGAACTTTCGGCCACACTTCGCGATCGAACCCGTCGAAGTCTTTTAGCAAAAACGCTTGTGAGAGCTGGCGCGCACGGTCGGCGCGAAAGTTAAAAAACAAAACCGTGTCGCCGTCGCGGATACGTTGTTCGTTCGGGAAATCGAAAACGAGCGGAGGCATGAATTCGTCGGTCTTGCCAAGCGAGTATTGTCGCTCCACAGCGGCAGCGGGTGATGATTTACAGAATTCACCGCGACCAAGAACGATTGCGTCCCATGCTTTTTTTGTGCGGTCCCAGCGGCGGTCCCGATCCATAGCGTAATAGCGGCCGACCACGGTGATGATCCTGGCGCCGCTGTTCTTAAGTTCGTTTTCGCACGTTCTTAAAAAACCCGCGCCTCCAGTGGGCGACGTGTCTCGTCCATCGGTGAAGGCGTGCACGAAAATTTCTGTAACTCCGGCTGTATATGCGGCGTTCGCCAGCGCGATCATGTGCGAGTAATGGCTGTGCACGCCGCCGTCGGACACCAACCCGAGTAGATGCAATCGATGTCCGCGCGCACCGGCAAGGGCGTCCTGCAAGACACGACTGCGTTCCAGTTCGCCATCGGCGATCGCCTTATTAATCCGGGTGAGGTCCTGATAAACGATCCTGCCAGCTCCGAGATTAAGGTGGCCAACCTCGGAGTTCCCCATCTGTCCCTTTGGTAATCCGACGTCCATGCCGCTGGCGCTCAATCGCGACCAGCGATAATTGCGATAGAGATCATCGTGAAACGGCGTGGATGCGAGCAGGGTTGCGTTGCCGTTCTCTTTGCGCTTCTGGGGGCCGCCAGGATTGATGCCCCACCCGTCGCGAATGATGAGCATCACCGGGCCAGCCATGTATCCCGCACTTTGCCGATGAACGAGAAGGTGGACAAGCAGTTCTTTGTTTCTGTCGAATTTCAGAACATTTGCAGCCGTCAAAGACCGCCGTTACAAAGGGGAAAATGAAGTGGCGCAATCAGTTGCTAGCGTTCGTGTGTCTCCTCGCCTTCGGGGGAGTGGGCGTCATTTATTTTCAACACTGGGTCATCCGAAAGCCCTTCGGCATTATCTTATTTGTCGGAGAGGGGCTGGCGCCTGCAAGGCTGGCGCCTACTCGCACCTATGCCGCCGGAGCGGGCACGCGTTTAAATATGGACTCCATGCCGTACGCCGCGCTGGTGATGAATTACTCGAAGGATTTCACTGCACCCGATCAGGCGTCTGCCGCAACCGCGATCGCCACGGGTGAGCGTGTAATCAATCGCGCGATCGCGATCAACGGCGAGGGCAAAACGATCAAGAGCATCATTGAGCTGGCGCGCGAATACGGACGAGCCACAGGCTTAGTCACGGACGCAAAGCTCACCGACGCCACAAACGCAGCGTTCTACGCGCATACAGGAGACCCCAGCGACCCGGAGAAGATCGCAGCCGAGTTTGTGGATCGCGGAAACATTGACATCGCCATGGGGGGCGGTGCGGCGCAGTTTATTCCCACCACAAAAGGCGGCGAGAGACAAGACGCGCGCGATCTGTTGCTCGAGCTTCGTGGCAACGGCTTCGACATCGTCCGCACACGCACTGATTTGGATGCGGTTCCAGCGTGGCGCAGGCCGAAACTTTTCGGCATCTTCAGTAACAACGATCTCGCGTTCGCAAATCAGGTGGAAGAACGAGGTCAGCAGCCCAGTCTTTCGGATATGGTGAGGCGAGCCATCCAGTTGCTGCAGTACAACGCCGGAGGCTATTTGCTCGTGGTAGACGCAGGCTTGATGCGGAAAGCGGCTGAGGAAAACAACGGGGAGCGAACTCTGTCGCAAACGCTCGAACTAGACCGCGCGGTCGGCGTCGCGCGAAGTTACGGCGGGCCAAAATCTACAATCATTGTGTGCGGTGATGCGGGCATTGGCGGAATGAGCTTGAATGGGTTTCCTTTCAGGAAAGACAGTGGGATCGCGCTTCTGGGCTTCAACTCAGCTGGTCAACCATGGATTACCTGGGCAACGGGGCCGCACGGAATGAAGTCATACGGGGCGGCGAAACTACCGGTGAACCAGGACCCGACCGAAACCAAAGAACCTACACAGGAACAGCCCGAGCCGGCGACGATTTACACAAAATCGGCGCTGGTCACCGTTGAAGATGTCGTTGCATTCGGCAGCGGTCCCGGAACCAATGCGCTGCAAGGTGTTGTCGAGAGCACAGACGTTTTCAAAATCCTGCGTGACGAGTTGTGACATCTGTGGCTCCCGCCACGTTACGTCGTCAATCGTCGCTCAGTTGAATCGTAAAACCGAATTAACGCTTTCAATCACCGCTCCTCCGCCACTATTTCGCCGTGTCCCGGTACGGCATCCCGAGTTGGTACAACGCGATCTGTTGATCGAGATCCATTGTGAGAGAGTCCTCGCCGTGCATCCGCGCGAGTTGCATCGCAGACTGGGCCGTTCTAATCGCATTCGCGAATTCGCCGTTCTCCGCATACGCGGCTGCCAAGGTACGCAACACAAGAGTGTTCGAGCCTCCGACCAGTCGATCGGCTTGTTTTGCAAGCTCAACCGCCTTCAGACCATTTCGCAGTGACGCGTCCTGGGATGTCGCCAGCAGCCACGCTAGATTGGTCAGCGTGGGAATGGATTTCGGTGCAAGCTCCAGCGCTTTCTGGTAATGTTGGATTGCTTCCGCAGGGTTGCCTTTCTCCTCCAGAGCGATAGCCAGCGTCGTGCGGCAATCTGGATCCAAAGGGCGGAGCAATAGTGCACTCCGGCAAACCTGGATGGCACTGTCGAGTTCGCCTTTCTCCAGCAACGCATGGCCTAGTCCGGTACGGGCGAAAAAGTGATCGGGACGCACCGTTATTGCCTTTTGGTAATGAGCGATTGCTTCGTCAATCCGGCCCTTTTGGGCGAGAAGATTACCCAAGGAGACTTGAGCATCGGGATCGGTTGGTCGCATGGATACGGCCTTCTCAGAATGCAAAATTGCTTCGTCCAAATGGCCTTTCGCCAAAAGAGCCGTGCCGAGATTGTACTCGGCATCCCACCAGTCGGGCTGCATTTGCAAAGCCGACCGATAATGAGCAATGGCGTCGTCGATCTTGCCTTTCTCGAAGAGAACAAGACCGAGATTCGTGTGGCCCATCCAGCATTCGGGGTTTTTTGCCAGCGTGGTGCGCCAAAGCGTTTCAATATCGGTGTACGTCGCGGCTTGCCGCCACGTCAGCGTCGCCAAGCTTGCAACGATTAACACCGCAACGCTCACAATGACGACGCGGTACTGGGTAAATTTGGCCGACAAACTGACTATGCCCGCGCTCGCAAGCGCGATCGGCCCGATGCACGCCAGGTACTGGTAATGGTCTGCGACGAACGTGTAGCGAAATGTGAACAGCATGATGAACCCGAGCACCGGGCTGAGTGTG
>JBBQRI010000204.1:0-4086 GCA_038214915.1 Chthoniobacterales bacterium | reverse complement strand
CGCAGACCTTCCGGTGATTCGACGACCTTCAGACTTACAGACGCAGGCAGCTCCACTTGGACAGCCTTGCCTTCCGCATAAAGGACCTGCACGGAAAGATTCTCCACGAGGTAATCATTGGCCTCACCGATCAGATTTTCGGCCAGTGTGATCGTGTCGTACGTCTCAGGATCCATGAAATAATAGCCGTTGCGATCCTTGTAAGAAAATTCGAGCTGTTTTCGCTCGATCTCGACCAGCTCCACCTTATCGGTGGAACCAAAGCGGACATCGGCGCTTTTGCCGGTGTTGATGTAGCGGATGATGGCCTGCACGAAGGCTCGCAAATTCCCCGGCGTGCGATGATGGACTTCAAGCACAATGGCGGGATTGCCATTGTATTTGATAGCCATTCCTCTGCGCAGGTCGTTGGCGGCGGGCATGAACGTTAAATCGTTAAAGGGTTAAACGGTGAAAACGGAGCGCCGATCTAACATGCGTATCGCGGTTTTGCAATTGTAGGGCAGGCTTCGCGTGCCGCATTAGGGCAACCGATGCGGTCGCCCTACAATAATTTCAGCCGCGTCAAATCCTGCGAATCAACAATGCCCACTGGCACGTTGTCGTCATCAATTACGACCAGATCGTCGATGCGATGACGCTCCAGCAAGTTCAGAACTTCCACCGCGAGTTTTTCTTTGTGCACCGTGACTGGATTCAACGTCATCAGGTCTGCCACGAGTCGTTCGCCAATCCTGGAATCAGATTGAAAATGGCGCACGAAATCTCCGTGGGTGAATATGCCGAGTAGTTGGTTGTCCTCGCCGGTGACAACGGCGGCGCCGGCGCGCACGCTGGTCATCGCCCTGAGCACGTCGCGTATCGGCGTATCGGTCGCGACAATTGCCATCGCTTCGCGCGGCCGCATGACTTGATGAACGCGCATCAACATGCTGCGGCCGATCATTCCGCCGGGATGAAATTTAGCGAAATCTTCCTTGTTAAACCCGCGCGCTTCCAAAAGCACCATCGCCAGCGCATCGCCCAGCGCCAGCATCACCGTCGTGCTCGACGTCGGCGCTAGGTTAAGCGGACAAGCTTCTTGTTCCACATTTACGTCCAGACAAACATGCGCGTTTTGCGCCAGAGTTGATTTTGGATCGCCGCACATGGTGATGATCCTGACTTGAAACCGCGTGATCGCCGGCAAAATCCGGAGCATTTCTTCCGTCTCGCCGCTCGCGCTTAAAGCGAGCACCACGTCGCCGTCGGCGATCATGCCTAGATCGCCATGAAGTGCGTTAGACGAATCCAGCACTACTGCGGGCGAGCCGGTGCTGGTCAGCGTAGACGCGATCTTCGCGCCGATATGCCCCGATTTACCCACGCCCACGACAACCACTTTGCCTCGCGCATCGACTGTCTCTTTGATCAACTCAACCGCGCGCGAGAAGTTTTCATCCAGCCGCTTCCGGAGCCGCTGCAGTTCCAAAATTTCTAAATCCAAGACGCGTGCGGCCTTTTCAAGAGAATCCATCGAAAGATATATTGTGCGCAGGCGTGGTTATGGGCAACATTTGCACGCCTCGAACGAAAGGGAAACATGAAGACATTGATGATCGCAATCCTGGCCGCGCTGGTTACAACTGTTTCGGCACAAGAATTCAGAGCACCGATCGGTCGGCAAAAACCGGTCCGCGCGATGCCGACTCCGCCGCCTGTTTCTGAGCGGCCAACAGTTGAGGGTGTGCTTCCGAAAGCATTTGGTCCCGGTCGTAACCCGCTTCAAATGCTCAATCCTTGGGCGCCGGCCCGCTACGGGATCTGGGTGGAGAACACATCGTTCGATCCCAACCACCCGGGAAAATGGAACGGCATTAAGCTCTTCGAGATCGTCTTTTGATTTGCTGTGGGGGCGTTCGCCGCGGCGAACACTTGTCAATTTGAGGCGGTGGTTTACACAAGCACCGCTACAACGCCGCGCATAGTTTTCTACGGATCAAAACAAGTTTGCCAGTTGTGAGCGCACCGCTTGAAACGAGAACCGTTCTCGTGCGCGTTCCTGCGATTCAGCGACAATTGCCTCGCGTAACTCGGGATTCTTCAATAGATCCAACGCCATTGACGCAATTTCGTTGATCGTCCGGCCTTCGCCGCACGTTTTGGAAAACGCAATTCGTTCGATTGCGCCATCGCCTCCGATGCACGGGATTCGGCACAGCAGCGCGTCCCCTGCAACCTGGCCTGGCACATGGCTGCGGTCGAGTTGCAACACGACCTTATGCCGCGCCACATCGCGCAGATAATCCGGGTAAGCCTTCCATTTCTCGATTAGCCTGAGTTTTCCTTTGGGAAAATTGAGTTTGCCTAACAATCGCCGTCCTTTGTAGCCATCGAGGTTAACGACGGTGACCGGTTCGCCCGTTGCTTCGGATAACTGCCGCGCCACCAACAGCGCTGCGAAATGGTTACGCGAGGGCACGTCCCATTCGCGTGTGCCGATGAAAATACCGGATTGCTCGTTTGGCGGCAGTGAGAAAATCCACCGTTCATCCTCGATTGGGTACGGGGTCAGGATACATGTCACTGTCGCGGAATCGCGTTTGGCGCGGACGCGCTGATAAATTGCCGCGGCTTCTGGCGTAGTCGCGATGCATGCATCTGCATCGGCCACAATTTTCATGAAGCGCGATAACTTCGTCGGATCGCGCAATTGTTGCGCGATCTGGTGCAGCCCGGTTTCCTTCAATGAAACAGCGACGGTCCGACCTTCGGATTTTAAATCAGCGAGTGCGCGCTCTGACGTGCCAAAGTCGCTACGTAAAAGAAGAAGCACCGGTGTGTTTTCGCCGAGCGCGTGCCGCGTGTCACGATGGAACGCGCCAAATGTGCATGCGGCGAAAGCATGAAAATTGATCGGTGGATGCGCGCCTTCGCCGGGAGCAGGCACGCTATGAAATTGCTGTTCCGGATCGCGTCCTCCAGGATTGAGAACAGTTAGCCGAAAGTTCTCTGGGCTGTCTGCTGCCATTACAGCTTCGCCCGGTTAAGGCTTCAACGCTTCAACCATTTTTAACGCGGCGGAGCCGATTAGTCATGAACGTCGTCGCGTGGCGGTTGCGCTGCGGATCTCAATAGCGTGCGCTCAGTGTCTTCTTGATCGAGCGGTTTCACCGGGATAGCACGCCGAATCTCCGCCGGCTGCCGGTCCTGCGGTTGGACAGGGATGGCTTTGCGAATCTGTTCGACCGGGACCGCCTTTCGAATCTCTGGGGCGGATTGTGTCGTTGGAGAAGTAGGAGGATTCACGTCTGCCGTGTTGCTCGCAGACCTCACCCCATCCGTGCCGGCTCCGTTGTCGGTCTTCTGAGTTTCAGCGGTTTCCGTAGCCGGCTGCGGCGTTGCGTCCGGTATCACTGTTGGCTTGATTGAATCATACGGGTCGTTGTCAGCGATGAGCGTAGGACTTTTTATGGCCACCGGCATGACTTCACTCAGGTTTACAGCCAGCTCAGCGCGCGGCAAATCGCTGGAACCGATTTCGCGGGCGAGACGGGTCCGCGGTTCACCGTGAATGTTGCAGAGCTCGGGGGGCGCCTGGGCCTGTGTCGCAATCTCCATGTAAGTGGTGCGGCGTTGGACTGTATCGCCGTTGGCTGTTTTCACTGCGTCATAACATTTGTCCGTAGCCAATTGCCCAGACCGCGAACAAATCTCGATCTGCTTCATCGTGGACGGCTGTTTGATCTCCCGCGGGGGATAACTCTGCGCGGCGGCATTCATGATATCGACCCAGATCGGCAGCGCCAGCTCGCGCCCGAACGCGCCGCGATAAATTTTCTGCGGCTTGTCAAAACCGGCCCAGACGGCGCACGTGAAATTGGAATCGTATCCCGCAAAGAGCGCGTCCGTGAAATCGTACGCGGTTCCGGTTTTTCCGGCGGCCGGGAATTTCTTTAGCCCAAACTGTGTGTAAGCGGCTTTTCCTGTTCCCGATTGAAGCGCATCTACCAGGCACGAATGCACTTCGTACGCGGTCTCGGGTTTGGTCACGATCTTCCGAATGCTCTGCTGCTTCCCGTCCCACACCAGTGTTCCGTCTTTCTC
>JBBQRI010000203.1:0-4211 GCA_038214915.1 Chthoniobacterales bacterium | reverse complement strand
GTCGCGTGCACGAGCATTTGCGCGAGTGGCCGCGCAATCATGCCGAGCACTTCGCCGTCGCGCGGATCGGCAATCGCTTTCATATCACCGACAACGCCGACAATCGTGAACCAAGGGCGAGTTCCATCGAGTCGGCCCCAGCGAATGCGTTTCCCGATCGGCAAATCGTTAGGCCAAAAACGTTTCGCGATGCTTTGGCTGACAATGCAGACAAGCGGCGCGTCGGCAGTGTCGCTCGCGTTGAAATCGCGGCCCTGCAGGATCGGCTGCCCGATGCTCCGGAAATACCCGGGCACGGGCACGCGCGAGTACGCGGTGTAAACTCCGCGCGGCTCCGGTGCGGGCGCCTCATCGGCGTTGAACAGCATCAGTGTCCACGGCGCGTCCATTGGCGACGGCGAAACAACGGTGGCTGATTTCACTCCGGGTATTCCCTGCAGTTGAGCGAGCGAAGCTTCGAGTGCGTTCTGTTTCGCCGCGGCGCTGGGAAAGAATCGATCGGGAACGGTGACATTAAAAGCGAGGCGGTCTTTCGTCTCGAAGCCCCATGGTTCCTCGATCAGCTTCCGGAAATATTGCGTCGCGGTGACGCTCGCTGTCAAAAGCGCAGCGGCAATCGCGAGCTCGATGACAACGAATGAACCGAGCAATCTCCGCGCACTGCGGTCGAGCGTTGCGCCGCGTGACGTAACGCTCATCGCGCCGCGCAAATCTGTGCGCGCTGCGCGCACGGCGGGTAGCAAACCGAAACCCAAGCCCACCAGTGTCATGACACCGGCAGCAAACGCGAACACGGGCAGATCGAGTCGCGCCGCGTAGTCGAATTCGCGCATCGCGCTGCCTGTCGCGTCCGCGCCTTCCGGACTCAGCGCGAAAAGCATTGGCGTGATCCAGAATGCGATGAGCAGACCGAGCGCGGTTCCGGCCAAAGCCAGCAAAAGCGCCTGGATGAGTTGCTGCCTCACAAGTCGTCGCCTGCTTGCCCCGAGCGCAGCGCGCAAGGCAAATTCCCCTTCCCGCTCGATCACGCGGGCGAGCAGCAGACCAGCGAAGTTCGCCGCCGCAATCAACAGCGCACAGACTGCGGCCCCAACGATGACGAGAATTTTCGGCCGCAAATCCATCACAAAACTTTCGCGCAACGGCGGGATGTAAGCGGCACGCACGTTCGCCGGATTCGGATCGTCGCGATTGATCCTGGCGCACATGCGCTTCACAGCTTCTTCCGCTTTCACCGGCGTGACGCCGGGACGCAGTCGTGCGAGGCCATAGAGATAATGGTTGTTGATCGTCGCCGGATTGTCGGGCTCAAGCGCGAGCGGCAGCCACAAGCTCGCGCGATACGGATGCCGGAATGCTTTCGGCATCACGCCGATGATCGTCCGTGTTGTTCCATCGATCACGATCGTGCTGCCGAGTACGTCGCGACGTGAACTGAGCGTGTTACGCCAAAAGTCATCACTGATGATGACGACGTTCGCTGCTTTGTCGGTCCCCTCTTCCGTCGTGAAGTTGCGGCCCTGCGACGGCGGTAATCCGAGGACATCAAAAAAGTTATAAGTGACACGCGCGGCGGGAACGGTTTGCGCCGGCGAACCGGCCTTTGCACTAACGACTGAGGCGCCGCCGGTTCCGCCGGCAACATCTTCGAAAATATCGCGCCCGAACTCGCGGAACCGCGCAGTCGTGCGGTCGCTCAGATTGAATGTTGCGGAACGCGCGCCATTTTCATCCAGGGCTTCGTAAATCCTAACGAGTCGTTCCGCATTCGGGAAGGGCAACGGGCGCAGGAGCACGCCTTCGACGACGGAAAAGATCGCAGTATTTGCACCGATCCCGAGCGCGAGCGTCAGGACCGCGACCAAAGTGAACCCGGGCGATTTGCGAAGCTGGCGAAAAGCGAACTTGAGATCGTTCATATCATTCTGCTCTCAACGCCACGATTGGATCGACGCGCGATGCGCGGCGGGCCGGTATCCACGAAGCCAGGAACGTCGCGACGAAGAGAAGCAGTCCGACGCCGAGATAAATTCGCGGATCGATGCCTTCGACTTCGAAAAGTACACTCTGCAATGCGCGCGAAAGTGCGATCGCGGCGATCAATCCGATTGTCGATCCAATCAAGAGCAATTGGATTCCATGCGAAAGCACGAGCATGCGGATTTGGTCCGGCCGGGCGCCAAGCGCGAGACGAATACCGATTTCACGAACGCGTTTCAGCGTCGTGTAAGCGAGAAGCCCGTAGAGCCCGATGGTCGCGAGCGTGAGCGCGAGTCCAGCAAAGACGGAGAAAAGAAAACTGAGCAGGCGTTGGCTTCCCCAAGTTTCGCGCACGCGATCGATCATCGGCCGCACATCGAACAGCGGTAGCGAGGAATCGATCGAGGTGACGGCGTCGTGAATCGCACGCTCGAGCGACGCGGAGGCCATTGTCGATCTTACGAAGAGCGTGAGGCCCGTTCGCTGGGCCTGGCCTAACGAACAGTAGGTCACCGGCAGCGGGGCCATTTCGTCAACGGCGTGAAAACGCATTTTCGCGACGACGCCGACGACCTCGCTCATGACCCAGCCCTCATTGTCGTTGCCGGCGTCAATTCCGATGCGCTTGCCAATTGGATCTTCGCCAGGGAAAGATTGTTCGGCCATCGCCTGGTCGATGATGATGACGCGCGGTGAATCTTTTGTGTCGCGCTCGTTGAACGTACGGCCGCGAACGAGCGGCACTTTGAGCGTCTGAAAATAATCGCCGCCGACCACTTCAAGATCGCTGTTCAACATATCCGAAGGTTGCGGGCGCGGGTTCTCTTCGCGCCAAAAGCCAGTTTGCCAACCACCCATGAGCGGCCCGTTCGAACTGATCGCCGCGTCTTGCACGCCGGGGATCGTCCGCACTTTGTCGAGGAGTGCTTTGGCGAATGTGTCGATCTTGTCGCGGTTGTTGTAGATACGCCACGGCAACTCGAAACGTGCGGTGAAAAGAGCGCGCGGCTCGTAACCCAGCGAGAGCGATTGCAGTCGCGAGAAACTTTTGAGAACCAAGCCTGCCGCGACCAACAAAGTGAGGGTGAGTGCAATTTCGCTAATCACCAGCCAATCCCGAGCACGTTTGGCCGATGGCGGATCGCCACTCCCTGAAGATCTCTCTTTCAACGCGAGTTGGATGTCGGCGTGCGAGGCCTGCCATGCCGGCCACAATCCGAAAAGCACTGTGGTGACCGATGCGACCAGAAACGTGAATACCAGCACACGCAGGTCAAAGGAGACTTCTTGAAACCGAGAAACGTCTCCGGGACTCAGCGCGATCAATCCGTTGCGAACCCAAACCGCAAACAAAAAGCCAAGCGCTCCGCCAAGTAGCGCTACTAAAAAACTTTCGACCAAAAGCTTTTTGATGATTTGCCCGCGGGTCGCTCCAACCGCGGCATGGATTGCGAATTCTCTCGCTCGCGCCGCGCCTCGCGCGGCGAATAGATTGGCGAGATTGGCGCAAGCAATTAATAGAACGAGGCCAACGGCTCCGAGCAGCAGTCCAAGATTCGTCCGATATTTGCCTACCAGATTATCAAGCAACGGCGTAACGACCGCTGTTTCTCCGTGGTTTGTGTCCGGGTAGGCTTTTTCCAAACGAGCCGCGATCCCCTTCATTTGCGTTTGGGCCTGCTCAACCGTCATGTCCGGTTTGAGTTTGCCCCAAACGAAAATCATGGGATGGATCATTCGCGACATCCACACCGTGTTGTTGCTGCGTCGCATCATCGACAACCACACGTCCGTATCTTGCGGCGACGTCACTTGCCGCGGCATGACGCCGATCACGGTGTAACTCTGATCGTGAAGCGCGATTGCCTGGCCGAGAATTTTTGGATCGCGATTGAACGCGCGCTGCCAAAGCCGATCGCTAATGACGACAACTGGTGGCGCGCCGACTTTGTCTTCGTCTTCGCTGAATGTTCGGCCGATTTGCGGTGGCAGTCCGATGATGTTGAAAAAGTTTCGCGTGACCGACGCGCATGAAACGCGCTCCGGGTCGCGTCCCGGAATTCCGCTGAGATTGCGCGATTCTTTGTGAGTGGCGGCGAGATGGTCGAAAACGGTGTTGTCTTTCTGCCAGTCGAAATAATCGGGAAGCGCGACGGAATAATCCTGTCCCGGTCCGGAAGATTCGTTCAAAACCATGATCCGGTCAGCGTTGGGGTACGGCAGCGGCCGGA
>JBBQRI010000202.1:0-4220 GCA_038214915.1 Chthoniobacterales bacterium | reverse complement strand
CTCGGACAAGACTTCCTCCTGCACAAACTGCGCCGCCCGGTCGCGTATCGCTCGCTCCTCATCCGTCAGAAGTTCTTCGATTTTGTAGTAATCGAGCGAGTTCATATCGTGCGACCTGGCTAATGCGCGCCAGTCTAGCGGTTGCGCTACGCGAATACAACGGCCGCGCATCCTTGGAAATCCGTTCATACCTTTACGAAGCCAAAGGTAGCGTGATTGTGGCCGCTGTGGTCTTCAAATTTCATCGTTCACTTTTAAAGAAATTGGTTTGCGCGTTTGTGGCGGCGCCCCTGCTCTGCGTTGCGGCTGAAGACGCTGCTCATCAGAAAAGCCCAGAGGCGAAGCCATCGGGCGGAGCATTTGATGCTCATGCTGCCGAACGTTTCGCAAAGTTGGCGCTGGAGTGTGTGCGTAAGGAATACCCGAACAAGATCAGTCACGTTCTGAACAGCGACGCAGACGTCGCGCCACCGCGGAAACTGACACCCGCGTTTTGCGGCTGTTACGATTGGCACTCGTCAGTGCACGGACATTGGCTGCTGGTGCGGCTATTGCGCACGTTTCCAGACGCGTCGGTCGCAAACACCGCGCGCGACGCTTTGAAGGAAAGCCTCACGGCTGAAAATTTGAAGGCTGAAGCGGCATATATACGAGGAGACGGCCGCGCGAGTTTCGAACGGCCGTACGGATTAGCGTGGCTGTTGCAACTCTGCGCCGAGCTGCGCGAATGGGAGAATCCGCAGGCGCAAGAAATGTTGGCAAACCTGAAGCCGCTCGAAGATGCAGCGGTCGAGCGATTGACCACCTGGCTGCCGAAACTCTCGCATCCGGTGCGCATCGGCGAACACGATCAAACTGCGTTTGCGCTTGGGCTAATTCTCGACTATGCGCGCGGCAAAAATGATGAAGGACTCACCAAACTCGCCGCGGATTCAGCGCGGAAATTCTTTCTCGGGGATACGAATTGCCCGCTCGCTTACGAGCCGTCGGGTGAAGATTTTCTTTCGCCCTGCCTCGGCGAAGCCGACGTGATGCGTCGCGTCTTGACGCAAATTGAATTCGCGAAATGGCTCACGCAATTTCTGCCTCAAATTCCGAGAACGGCTACTGCGGATTGGTTACCGGTCGCGATTTCACCTGATCCGAGCGATCCAAAGCTGGCGCACCTCGATGGATTAAATTTGAGTCGAGCGTGGATGCTGGAAGGCATTCTCTCTTCCCTTCCTGCTGGTGATCCGCGCCGTCCAGCGCTGGCGAGCGCAGCAGAAGCGCATCGGCGCGCCGGGCTCGCAGCGGTGACCGGCGAACATTACGAAGGCGGACATTGGCTCGGCAGTTTCGCGGTTTATCTCACGACGCATCGCGGGATTGAGAAATGACGAGCGGCCGTTTTCCCGCAACGACCACGCGCGCTTATTTACCGCTCGGCCGTCAGCGTTTGTTCTGATTCCCGGCGAGGCGCTCCTCCTGCGGGATCCCATCCGCGTCGCTGCCAAAAATCTTGCAGATCAGTTCTGCTGCCTCGAAAGACATTGAGTTCCGCCTTTCGAATATTGGCGATACTTACGGGGTAAGCGGAACGCGGAAGACCACACTTGCCGTCGCCGCAGTATTGCCAAAGAGCCCAGTAACTCCATGGCGCCGTGGCGCGAGGCTCTTTATGATAATTTGCGATCCACAGCCAGCAGTTCGTCAGCGTTTTTCTCTGGGCACCAGTTAATCTCGAACTGTTAAGGACCTGCCCGAGATGATATTCGCCGGAATAGATACCGGGATATACGCCGGTGCGTTGGCGAATCCGTTCGACAAACGCGACTGCTTGATCGGCCCGCATCGTTCCCCCGGGATAATGACCGTTCTTTTCAAAATCGAGCACCAGCAACACACCCGCACTCGGTCGCGTTGTCGGATTCGCTTGTGCCCAGGCGTTTGATACGACGCTTAGGAAATGATCAGCCTGCCGAATCGGATCGCTTGCGTTGGCATAGTGATACGCGCCCCAGAGCAACCCGGCTTGTAGCGCCCCCATTTGCCGGTCCAGATATTTCGCGTCGCGCACCAAGGACGGGTACGTGGCTTCATGAATCACACCCACGATGCCTTGACGTTTCATTGTGGTGAAATCGGGACGCATCATGTCGTAGTGAGAAAGATTCACTACGTTCGTGGCTGAGAAGGCGCCCGCCGGAATCAAAAATAGCAAAGCAGCGCTGCGAAAAATCGACGATTTCATCAGAGCCCAAATGGCTGCGAACATATCGAACAGATGTAATTGATTTTCAAGTGTAGCTTGCATTTGCCCAAAATTTTTGCGCAAACGCCGAACTCAACCGCCCGCTATCGTAGCGTCCACGTCGGACACGTTATTCACGTTTCGGAAAAGTCGCCTCTCCTGTTCCGTCACAGATATCTCCAGCAGTTTTCCAGACGTTACCAGGTGACGAACGACGTTTCGCAATGAAAAATCGATTCCTGCGAGCGCAGTGCGAAACTCAATCTCTGCTTCGCGCGGATATACAGCCGCCAGCGGCTCGGCACGATTGTCGATCTTCGCGACAACACCACGGCCGGGCTCGATCGCATCACAAATCGAGCGAAGATAATTTTCGGTCATGAAGGGCAGGTCGATCGCGAGCGCAAGAAGATGAGCGGTGCGAATCTTCGCCAGCAAAGCGGAAAGCCCGCTGAGCGGTCCACATGATGGCGGAATGTCCGCGATGAACTGCACGTCGTCAGGCCGCCATGATGGATCCGTTCTTGCCGAAAGAAAAATTTCTGCCGGTCGCAGTTTGCGCAGTGTTTCGAGTTGAACTTGCCAGAGCGGTTTTCCGCGAAAAAGAAATGTCGCCTTATCCGTGCCCATGCGTCGCGATTCGCCACCTGCAAGCAGCACCACACTAAAGGTCATTGTGTGGCTGGGAGCACGTGGGCGGTCGAGCGCAACGATCCGTCATTTAAGATTCTTGCCCGCAGACCACCGCGACCTTTCAGCAATTCATGTGCACCCGGAGCGAATGCGCGGTCCATCCAGTAGCATGGCCGGCACTCTTCCATTCCGTGAAGACGAACGCCTTGCAGCTCGAACTCCTGTCCAATCAACTCGTTCAGATCAACGCCGCGTGTGATCACGTTGCGTCGTGCCAGAGCAGGTGAGTAGTCGTGAATTTGCATCGCGCTGCAAAGTTCATTGAAAACTTCCACCGAAAAGAAAGTAATCTGACCTTTGTAATCGTCCTTGAAATCAAAATAACGATCACCGCGAATACCACGCCCCGCCATGCATTCTATTTCGGATGTTTCAATCATCGGATGCGTGTCCGGTTCGCGTCCGTGATGGCCAACAAAATTGTGTCCCGGGGAAATGAACAGGTGACAAATTTCCATCGCACTCATGCTACCATTGAGGCGTCTCAATTCACATGAAAGAAAGCGGCATCGGATCACAGAAGATCATCCGGCGAAAACGAGACGGTAAGCTTGAGTACTTGCCCGACGAACTGACGATCGAGGAGCCGCTGGAAATCCGCGTCGGACGCAAGCCCATCGCCACTACGATGCGCACACCTGGTCACGATGAAGAACTCGCAGCCGGGTTCTTACTTTCGGAGGGAGTCGTGCGCGATCGCGATCAAATCGCGAGCGTTGTAGCAGGCGGCGACAACAGAGTCGTTGTGGCCTTTACAGACGGCGTAAAATTAAAACTGAATTCGACGAAGCGTTTCGGAACGATCTCCAGCAGTTGTGGTCTGTGCGGTAAAACAAGCGTTGACGCGATCCGGCAGAATTTTCCTGCGATACGATCGACTGATATCCGGGTTGATATTGAAACGCTGCTCTCGCTTCCCGAGACATTGCGCAACGCGCAAAGCGATTTCGCGCGCACAGGCGGCATTCATGCCGCCGGAATTTTCGGCGTGGACGGCAAATTGAAAATTGCACGCGAGGATATCGGGCGCCACAACGCAGTGGATAAGGCAGTCGGACGCGCTTTACTCGACGGGCTGCTACCATTGAAGAGGCATCTTCTTCTAGTCAGTGGCCGTGCGTCATTTGAGATCATACAAAAGGCGCTCGCCGCCGGAATTCCGATCGTGGCCGCTGTGTCAGCGCCTTCAAGTCTTGCGGTCGAGCTTGCGCGTGACAGCAACCAGACGCTCATAGGTTTTTTGCGCCCGCCGTCCTTCAACATTTACACGCATATCGAGCGCGTGATTTTGTAA
>JBBQRI010000201.1:0-4228 GCA_038214915.1 Chthoniobacterales bacterium | reverse complement strand
TTCTGGCAAAGGTTTCCGTTGGCGTAATCAAAGGGCTCGCTCATATCACCGGTGGTGGTCTCATCGACAATTTGCCTCGAATTTTGCCGTCGAATTGTGACGCGGTAATTGAAACGAAAAGCTGGCGTGTCCCAAGTATCTTCCAAATCCTGCAGAAAAATGGAAACGTCGATACTCAGGAGATGTATCAAGTCTTCAACATGGGCATTGGGATGGTGGCGATTGTGGCGAAACGAAACGCACGGAGCGCAATGTCGATTTTACGAGCGAAGCGAATTGGCCGAATCGAGGCCGGATCGGGGAGAACTGTTTTGAAATTGTAGGTCGTCAGCCGCGGCGGACGACGGTGGAATTATGGCAACTGCGGCGACGCTGGATCAGTCGCGTTCACCGCAACCTCCAATTCCGGCTCCGCTGTCGGTGCGACGGCTTTTCCTTTGCGCGACACGCGCTGCAGGCCTGCTCGAAAGGCAGCAAGATCAACGAGTTCGGCTACGCGCGATTTCAACGCGCTCGCTCGCGTTGCAAGAAAACCCAGAGAAGCCAGGTAAAAAACGATTGGCCACAGATCAAGGTGAGAAAGGTTTACCTGGTGGTAAATCAACAAGCTTATCGCAATCAGGTTGAAAATGATCATGGTAATAACCATCCGGTTGCGAAGCCGCACACGGGTCAAACATTTTCCCGCGCCGTGATATTCGGTGACGGTTTGAAGCGCGATGCTCCACCAGAAATTGCCGTAAATTTGAATGTCCCAGTCGTTCCAGCCGCTGTCGGCGGAATAGCGCCAGCCTTCTTCCTCGAGCAACCGAAATAATTCGCCCAGGAAATAATGGCGGTCCCTCCCCTCCTCGCTCCAAAATACGCGGCGACTCAAACTGCCTCGCGAACGTGCGCTCTCGGGCAAATGTTCGTGCTTCCGAATGACGTTTGCCGGGGTGCGCTTGAAACGCAGCCAGGTGAAATACCGGGAAAATCCTCGCACGAGCGGTTGCACAAACGCCAGGATCATCACTAGCAGACGCGCGTGTACCGTGTCGAATTTTGGTTCGATCCGCGCCCGCACCATGTACGAAAGCGCTACGCAAAAAGTGCCGCCCAGCATCAGGTACGGAACAATGCGCAGCCCAGGCAGAAAAATTCCCAGGCCAAACAGAAAGATCGTGAGGGCAAACCATTCGATGCTGCTGAGGTATGCCGCGACGTCTGATTGCGGCGCGGGATAGATCGATTGGAAAAATCCTTCACCGAAGATGCCGTGGTAAATGATCGGGCGATTAATAAACCAGCTGAACCGCGTGGTGCCGTAGATTTGACCGCGCCATTTCGCTGTGCCTGTCGGGCCGAAAAAGATCAAATGTTTAAAGCGCAGCAAGGATTCCGCTTCGCCATAGCCGTCTTGCTGTCTAAAAAAGGCGCGCAGCGTAAACCGTCGATAATGCCAGACGATCGCGGTCGGACTGAAAGAGATTACCCATCCAGCCTGCTGAATTCGCCAGCAGAAATCCACGTCGTCGCCGGCCTTGCGATATTCGGGATCGAACCCGCCTACACCTTCGAAAGCCCAATGGTAAAACGCCATGTTACAACCGGGAATATGCTCGGCGACGGTATCTGTAAGCAGAACATGGTTTGGTCCACCCGGCGCCGCAGCAACGCACGCCTGAATCCAATTCTGTGCCGGCGGCGTGATATTTGGTCCGCCTACTCCAGCGTAATCGCCACTGACAAGTGTGCCAATCAGGTAATAAAGCCAATCGACGTCCGCCATGCAGTCGGAATCGGTGTAGGCCAACACTTCGCCCTTGGCAGCAGCCGCCCCAGTGTTGCGGGCGTGACTTAATCCATGATTCGTCTGATGCATGTAGCGCACCCACGGGAACTGCGCGGCCACGTCAGCAGTGTCATCGGTCGAACCATCGTCGACGAGAATGACTTCGTAAGCAGGATAATTTAGTTTGCCTAACGACTCCAAACAGGCACCCAGAGTGCGGCCCCCGTTGTACGAGCAAACAATGACCGACACGAATGGCGCCTTGGGTAACGCAAGATGAGGTGAAGTCGAATCATTCCGTCCGAGCTTCTCTTGAATCGTGTAGAATGCCTTCTTCGGCTTGCGCTCCCGCGTGACGATGCCGAACGCCCAGTCTGTAATTTCCTGGCCTCCCGTAAACCATTCATCCGTCCAGGTGAAAAGAATCGTTCCGGCCAGACCGCATTTCACCACGCTGTCAATGTGCCAGCCGAGCGTTTCGGCCTGCTCGTCCTGCGAATGCCGGATCGTGTCCATGCCGAATTCACCGAGGATAAGCGGATGTTCGCCGGTGAGATTTTGCAACCGCAGTAGGTAACCTTCGAAATCGCGCTGATTGTGAAGGTAAACGTTGAAACAGGAAAAATCGGAATTCTGCGGGAGCAGATATTCGGTGGGCGGATACGTCGCGTACGAAAAGAGCGCATCGGGATCGATTGCGCGCCCGATACCAATTAGCTCCTCGACAAATTCGATCACTCGACGCGTGCCGAGCCAGCGCGCCATCGTACTGGGAATTTCGTTGCCGACCAGGTAACCGAAGATTGCCGGATGGCCGACGTGCGTCTTGACGGAAGCGCGGACATTTTCGGCGATCTGTTTACGTGTGGACCGTGCACGGAGGAACTCGATGTGTTTTTCCCACGGGAGCGTTACCAGAACGCGCATCCCCGCGGCAGCGCAACGATCGAGGAACCAGCGCGGCGGCGAATGATAAATCCGCACAACGTTCACACCCGCCTCGTGCATTAGCGCCAGGTCGGAATCCAGCTGTTCAGGCCAGCCAACATAATTTCCATCCGCATCCGGTTTGAACGGACCGTACGTGACCCCTTTGACGAAAAACTTCCTGTCTCCGTCGAAGAAAAACTTCGCAGCGGGCCGGATTCGGGAGTTTGCCTTCACAGCGTGAGTTCCCTTAGTCTATGCACAGTACTAGCGCAAAAGCTTTAACTGGAGAGGCAGCCGTGTCGGCTGCAGGGCCCAACGTCGCAGTCGGCACGCCTGCCGTTACAGCTGCGTTAATGCTTCATGCACGACAGCGCCCGTACGCTCGATGTCTCCGGCCGAGTGCGCTGTGGAGATGAAGCCAGTTTCAAATTGCGACGGCGCGAAATAGACGCCGCGTTTCAAACAAGCATGGAAAAAACGGGCGAACATCTTCAGATCACTTCGCTGCGCGCTGGCGAGATCGACAATCGGCGCGGCAGCAAAGAACAAACAAAACATCGAACCGAGCCGGTGAAACGTGATGTCGATCGTTGCGTTCTTGATTGCGTCATACGCAAAGGCTTCAAATTGCGCCCCCAACTCGTCGAGCAATTTCCAGCCGTCGATCCGTTCGAGTTCGTGTAACTGCGCCAAACCGGCAGCCATTGCGATGGGATTTCCAGACAAGGTTCCTGCCTGATACACCGGACCATCCGGAGAAAGTTGGTTCATTATTTCGGCGCGGCCGCCAAATGCGCCGACCGGTAGTCCGCCTCCAATTATTTTTCCGAGCACAGTCAGGTCAGGTTTCACTCCATACACTTCCTGTGCGCCGCCGCGCGCAACACGGAAGCCAGTGACCACTTCGTCAAAAATCATAAGCGCATCGTTACTCGTGCATTCTTCGCGCAGGATGGATAGAAAGCTTTCCTTTGGAAAATAGAGACCCGCGTTGGCTGGAATCGGCTCGACAATTACCGCCGCGATTTCATTTTTGTTTTCCTGAAACGCTTTCCTTAACAACTCGGCATTGTTGAACGGCAGCGAGATTGTGAGATCAGCAAATGCCGACGGAACACCGGCGCTGCTCGGTTGGCCGTGCGTGAGCGCGCCGCTGCCGGCTTTCACCAAGAGAGCGTCCGCATGCCCATGATAGCAGCCGTCGAACTTGACGATTTTATCGCGCCCGGTGAACGCGCGCGCGAGGCGGATACACGACATCGCCGCTTCCGTCCCGCTGTTCACCATCCGCACTTTCTCGATCGAGCGCATCCAATCGCAGATCAATTCCGCCATCTCCACTTCTAACGGATTCGGAATCCCAAAACTCAATCCGCGCGTCGCAGCGTCTCGGACCGCTTCGACCACAACTTTCGGCGCATGCCCAAGAATCGCCGGCCCCCAACTTCCCACGTAATCGATGTATTCATTTCCATCGACGTCCCAAATCCGCGCACCTTCCCCGCCCGCAACGCAAAACGGTTC
>JBBQRI010000200.1:0-4256 GCA_038214915.1 Chthoniobacterales bacterium | reverse complement strand
GTAAACGAAAACGAGCCCGAATCTTCGTCCTCGAGCATCATCGCCGCCTGATCTGCGTCCCATTGATGCTCCGCCGCAAGGACTGCGGCTCCCAGCACATTGAGAAATCCGTGCATCTTCGTTTTCACTTCGTCGCGAAATTGCCGGAGTGGATGATGCAGCCCGGCCGTAAACTTGATCGGGAGCTGATGGGTAGCTGCCGTTACCAGAGCGCGCGCGATCTGCGCCGAAGTTGGAAATGCATCGGCCGTAACTCCGCCGGTCCGCAATTTGTAACCGAATGTTGCCATGTCCTCGTCAGAGTTGTGCCCAGCAATCAATGCAATGGTTTGCTCCGCTCTCTCAGGAGGCGCTTCCCAAAAAACCGGCAACTCACTAACAATGGATCTCGCTGCTTTTAGAGAAGCAGAGTCGACATCTTCCGGCAAAAACATCTCGAGATGACTGATTGAAACGAGATCGACATCATACCTGGAGAATGAACTAATCGCCGTCTCCGTGTTGTAGAGCCCATCGAGAAAAGCATCCGCCTTTGTGGTTTTCGGTCCGAGCGCGGCGACGCGAAGCGGATGATGAGGATCGAAGGCTGAGAGAAGTTGCCTTGCCGCATCAAACTGTTCGACCGGCAGAACGAATCCGTTCAGCATCCACGCTTCGAATGAACGCACATAGCTCGCCTGGTTCCGCAACGCGGGTTCGAGCGCCAGGCTGCAAGGGGGAAACATCCCCGCGTAATCAATTGCTTGGTCGAGAAGAGCCCAAAGCGAAGCAGAAACAGCCATGGCCCGGAGAGCTAATCACGAATGCACACGAATGGACACGAACATTTTCAGGTAAACTATTGCTTGTATGCAGGCGTATTCGTTAGTCCTCGATATCATCAGTGGTTGCTGGCTGGTCTTTGTCGCGATCTGGGTGCTCGCTGCGGTATCGACCAAGCGCGCGGTGTATCGTGAAAGCCGAACGCAACGGCTGCGCTATTGGGTATTACTGGTGATCGCTTACCTCCTGCTGTTCTATGGCCGGCGATTGCCGTATCCCCTCAATCTGGGCATCATTCCCCATGTAGCGCCGACCGCATGGGCGGCTGCAGTCTTGTGCGTCATCGGTTTGGTCTTTGCGGTTTGGGCCAGAGTTACTCTCGGGCGGAACTGGAGCGGTGTGGTAACACTAAAAGAAGGACACGAACTGGTGGAGCGCGGGCCGTACCGATTCGTGCGCCATCCAATCTACACCGGGATACTCACCATGTTCTTTGCCACCGCGCTCGCGCAAAGACACTTGTCCGGGTTTGTGGGCACACTCCTAATGTTTGCGAGTTTCTGGATTAAACTTCGCGACGAAGAAAAACTGATGCTGCAACAATTCCCCGAGCGGTATGCGGATTATCGGCGACGAGCTAAACGCATCATTCCTTTTGTCCTCTGATCTGGCAGCCAGAGTCGTGTAATCTCTCAATATTGCAGCCATGCCCTCAGGGGCGTCTGGGCTTGAGCTCATACCGCGAGAACAGTGCGAACCCCTGGGCTCCAGCCCTCGCGAATTTCTGAGATAGATTTTTTAATCGCAGGACGCAAATTGCGGCGTCATACTAAACGAAGCGCGCAACTCGCCGCCGCGCGAAATGGTTTGGATTCCCTGCTTGCGCTCGAACGCGCGTTGCTCATGGTGATCGGTCAACCCCCAGCAAGGTTCGACGCAGAGAAACGGCCCACCGTCCGACCACAACGTCACGTACGGCACGCCGGTTAGGTCCAGAGTCACCCATCGACCGCTTGGTGGATCAACATAGGAAAAAACTCGTCGCGGCACATCCGCTAGTTCGAGAATCACCGAACCAGGTAATTCGTTCCTTGGAAACGGCATTTCGCCACCGCGAAATTCAATCTCGCGCGTTTCACCTGACAAGAAATTGCCCGGGGAAAAATATCGTCGGTACAATCCGCGCGGCATTTGTAAATGGAAAGTCTCGAATGAAGTCGCACCGAAGCCTGGATGCAATCCGAACGACATGTGTGCGGTCAGTTCCACTTCATGGTTCCGAAACTCGAAAAGCACACCCACGCCGTTAGCGCCAATCTGATAAGTAAGATCCACACTCACGTTCAGCGGATATTCGACTAGTGAAAAATCATCCTGTGTGATTCGGTATCTTAGCGAAGCGCCGCCCTCGTTGGTGAAAGATCCGGTGAGATGCCATGTTTTCTCGCGAAGAAAACCGTGGGTACCCCCCTTGATTTCGTGGCCGCGATAGAGACTGCTGCCATTCTTCAGTCGATGAAGATAATAACCCATGACCGTGGCGTGATTTGCCCAGCCCTTGGGCGGCCCCGTCACATCGTTATCCCGGTAAAGAAAGCCAATCCATTCGCCGGCTTCGTTGATTCGCGCCATGCTGATCAGTTCCGCACCGAGACGCGACACAATGATGCGAAGGCCGTCCTCTTCGTCAGTAAGAATATCCAGATGCCGACCGTCACGGTTTTCCTCTGTGTGCGAAAACTTCATCGTGTTTCTACGGATCGTCGGCTCGCCGTAGCCACGGCGCTGTGCGCCGTTTTGGGATAGCTCGAGGTTAAAACGATCAACGCCCCACAGGGGCGTGGCTACAAAAAACGCTCATGGGAACAAGCCGCGCACTTGTTTCGCTTTGATAACGCGTTCAACGCCGGTCGCCATCGCCGCTGTTCGATGTGAGACCCTGTGATCCTTCGCGCGCTTGATCACTTGCACAAATGAATGCTCGAGAATGCGGAAAAGTTTGTCTGTCACTTCCGATTCCGACCACAGAAACGCCTGCAAACCTTGCACCCATTCAAAGTATGAAACGATAACGCCGCCGGCGTTGCACAGAATGTCCGGGATCACGAACACTTCGTCCCAGCGTTCGTCGAGAATCAGATCCGCATCGGGCGTGGTCGGGCCATTGGCGCCTTCGGCAAGGATGCGGCACTTGAGCTGACCGGCATTTTTTGCGGTAATCACGCTGTCAACAGCCGCCGGGACAAGAATATCGCACGGCAGTGTGAGAAACTCGTTAGGATTTACATGATCATCCTGAGCGAACGCCCGCAGGTTACCTTTCTTCAGCATGTGTTGCTCGGCTGCTTTAACGTCGATCCCTTTCGGATTGTGAATCGCTGCGGTGTGATCGCTGATCCCGACGACTTTGACGCCACTCTTGTAGGCGAGCGACAAAGCTGCGACCGAACCGACGTTGCCGAATCCTTGAATGATTGCGGTGCATTTTTCGGGATCCAACTTTAGCATGTTCATCGCGCGTTCCACGAGATACACGACGCCGCGACCAGTCGCTTCACGCCGGCCTTCGGTTCCGCCTATGGCGACCGGCTTGCCGGTGACGATTTCATTGACGGCGTAGCCCATGTAAACGGAATAGGTGTCCATGAACCACGCCATGATTTGTTCGTTGGTGCCCATGTCCGGGCCCATGATGTCGGTGTGCGGACCGACGAACGGAATCATTTCCTGCATGTAACGGCGCGACATGGCTTCGAGTTCCGTCCGCGATAATTTTGAGGGATCAACGGCCACGCCGCCCTTCGCGCCGCCGTATGGCAACTGAGTCAGCGCGCATTTCCAACTCATCCACATCGCCAGCGCTGCCGTCTCGCCCATCGAAAGCGAAGGCGCGAAGCGAGTGCCGCCTTTGGTCGGCCCTAGTGCGATATGATGTTGCACACGATAGCCCTGAAAAGCTCTTGTGCTCCCGTCGTCCATATGCACAGGGAGCGTCACCGCAATCGCGCGTTTGGGGTAGGTAGCCCATTCGCGGTCGTTCTGGTCGATGTTCAGATAATCGGCGATGACGCGAAACTGCTCGCAGGCCATCTGAAAAACTTCGTCGTCGTAAATCGTGTGTATCGCTGCATCAGCGCAACTCTCGGTCTCCATGGGAAGCTGCTATTTGCGCTGGGCACGTGGCGTCGTCAACTGTGAAACTTTAATGTAACGTGCGCTGTCCCCCGCGATCCCTGTAGCATCGACAAGATCGCGCCACATGCAGTAACGTCGCAGCCAGCAATGAAAATTGAAACCATAGCTGTTCACGCGGGCCACTCGGTTGATGCCGCAACCGGAGCAGTCGCCGCCCCGATTTATCTTTCCACCACCTTCGAGCGCGACATCGAAGGCAATTACTCGCGCGGGTTCATGTACTCGCGCAATGACAATCCAAATCGGCAGACGCTCGAGCGCGGCGTGAGCATGCTTGAAGGCGGCGAAGCTGCCGCGGC
>JBBQRI010000199.1:0-4283 GCA_038214915.1 Chthoniobacterales bacterium | reverse complement strand
GCCGACCTTTATCTGCACGACACTTACTACATCATCGCGCATTTCCATTACATCGTAGCGCCTGGCACAATCTTCGGGCTTTTCGCCGGCATTTATTATTGGTTCCCGAAAGCGACCGGCCGAAAGATGAACGATTTCTGGGGGAAGGTGCATTTCTGGCCGACGCTGATCTGCATGAACGCGATCTTTCTTCCGATGTTCTTGCAGGGCATGGCTGGGATGCATCGGCGCTGGTATGACGGCGGGCAGGGATGGACCCTGGCGAATGCGCACACCGTCTGGGGATTGACCGGCTTCGAATGGAACAAGCCTATCTCCTGGGCAGCGTGGATCATGGGGCTCGCTCAGATTCCTTTCATCATCAATTTCTTTTGGAGCATCAAGCACGGCGAAAAAGTGAACGATAATCCGTGGGAAGCGACGACGCTCGAATGGACTGCGCCTTCGCCGCCACCGCACGGCAATTTCCTCACCACGCCAGTTGCATATCGCGGCCCGTACGAATACAGCCTGCCCGGTCGCGAACGCGACTACACCATGCAAAATGAGCCGGTGGAACCTGATGAGCGAACGCGTCGCAAACCTCCCGCGGATCTCGTTCACGCATAGCTGGTTTGTTATCTACTGAATCATGGAAATCCCGTACACAATTTCCAACCGCCCCGACACCGGTCTTTGGAACGCAAAGATCGGGATCTGGCTTTTTCTCGCGTCTGAAGTGATGCTCTTTGGCGGGCTTTTCTCCGCCTACATTTTTCTGCGGATCGACGCACCGCCGGGGATGTGGCCGCACGGCTTGCTCAATGTTCCGGTCGGCACGATGAACACCGCGATCCTGATCATGTCATCAGTCACAGTGGTGCTGGCGTGGGCGTCGCTGAAGATGAGAAGGTATCGCGCGTACTGGTGGTACATGCTGGCCACCATCATCTGTGGCTTGATTTTCTTGACGGTGAAACTGGCTTACGAATGGCCGCAGAAGTTCGATCACTTTGGCGCTTACATTAAAACGGAAGCACTGGGGAAATATGAAAAGTATCTGGGCAACGAGTACGCTGCGGAGAAAGGTCTGGCGCCGCGGCTCGAGATTACGGGTCATTTGCACAATCGCGCGGCGTTAAAGGATCTGAAAATCAAGGAATACGAAGTCGCGCTAGATCCGCTCAACGCAGACCCAACGAACGCCGACATGGATCGTCCGCACTTCTGGCCACGCCCTGCGACGGAAAAGATCGCCACGATTGAAAAAGAGGACGTGCAATACGCGACGATGTTTGAGCCAAGGCACAGCGCGTATTTTGCGAGCTATTTTACGATCACCGGCTTACATGGTCTGCACGTGCTTGGTGGCGTGCTGGTGTTCATTTATATGTGGTTGCCGGTGAGCAAGCGGCTTTACCAGCGCAATCCCGAGCACCTGGCTAATCGTGTCGAAGTCAGCGGACTTTTCTGGCACTTTGTCGATCTCATCTGGATTTTTGTGTTTCCGCTGTTTTACCTGTTGTAGCCATGAATAATCCGCCTGACATTTCCCAAGATTCGAAGGAATACGAAGAATACGCGCACGGTATTCGCAAGCACGTTCGCGGGTACTTGATGGTCGGCGCCACCCTGCTGGTATTCACCGGCGTCACGGTCGCGTTGTCGTACGTTCATTTCGGCACGCAAAAAGCGAACATCGCCGTGGCAATGCTGGTCGCTACATTCAAGGCCGTGCTGGTGGCGGCAATTTTTATGCATCTCGCCGCAGAGAAACGGCTGATCTATCGGATCCTGATTTTCACCGGGTTTTTTGTGCTTGGCCTCTTCTGGCTTACATTTTTGGCGTGGTACGACTACCCGGTCTTTCGCTAAATGTCGCTTAAAGCGTTCCATATTGTGTTCATCATCTTCTCGACGCTGCTTGCGTTGGGGACCGGCGTGTGGTGTCTCTGGGTCAACCTCGTGGAAGGCGCGCCGATTTACGTTGCCGGCGCGGTCGCCTCCTTCGTAGTCGCGATTGTGCTGATGGTGTATGGCGTCTGGTTCTACAGGAAAATGAAACGGCTGCGCATCATCACATGAAAAGAGTCGCCTCGTTGTTGTTGGTATCCGTTGTGTTTGCCACACAGCAAGCGATGGCGTGCCCGTTTTGCTACGGCGCCAAGGACGGCAAATCGACCGAGCACATGGCCGTGGCGATTTGGTTTCTTTTTGGTGCTGTGATGTCGGTCATCGGCGGGATCGGCGCGTTCAGCTTTCATCTGTGGCGCCATGGCCGCATGCCGGTGGAGCCGCACCAGGAGCTGACCGAGGAAGACCTGAGCAAGTATGAATAGCCTTGCTCTAATCAATGAGTTTCTGGGTCAGCCGCCCAACGCTTCCTCCCACGGCTATCAGATCGATCATATCATTGAGTTTTGTCACTGGTTCATGGCCGCCTTGTTCGTCGGGTGGTCGGCTTTTTTTATCTACGTCCTGATTCGGTTTCGGAAGGGTCGCCAGCCGACTGCCGATCATGCCGGTGTGCGCAGCGGAATTTCGACGCACTTGGAATTTTCAGTTGTCCTGATTGAAGCGGTACTGCTGCTGGGCTTTGCGATCCCGCTATGGGCAAGACGCGTGAATCAGTTTCCCCCCGGAAAAGAGGCTCTGCTTGTGCACGTTGTCGCGCAGCAGTTCAGCTTCAATTACCACCTGCCGGGAGCGGATGGACAGTTTGCCCGGCGCGACGTCAACCTTGTTTCCAACTCAAATCCGCTCGGCATTGATCCAAAGGATCCGGCTGGTAAAGACGACATCGTGACGACCGGCGAACTCCATGTGCCGGTGGATCGTCCCGTGATTGCAGAGCTTTCCTCGAAAGATGTGATCCACGATTTCTTTATATCGGACATGCGCATCGCAGGCGATGCCATTCCCGGCTCGCTAATTCCAATCTGGTTCACGCCTGTTAAGACCGGAACCTATGAAGTGATTTGCGCCCAGTTGTGCGGACTTGGCCATTACGGAATGAAAGGCACACTGGTCGTCGATACGCCGCAGGATTACCAGGCGTGGCTGAAAGAACGCGCCGAGCTCGCTGGCACGCAAGCAACTCCGCCCGCGCCGGCGCAGCGCCCGCCGGGCGAACCGATTGGCGGAGCCCCACCCGGTACAATTCCGCCGCCCGGCGCGCCCAAGCCGCCGAATGCCGACGCGCAAGGCGCCGGTGCTTCGCCGCACCCTGCGCAACAGCTGCACAACGCGCCTGCACCTGCCGCTTCACCGAGTCCTGGCGAGTAAATTCGTTCGCGCGAGTCGCGGATTTGTCCCCTTCGTCTGATCTGTCTTATTCTTCCTGTGTGGGAAGATCGACTACATGGCTCAACCGCTTCGCATGGATTACGTGCATCGCCACGCTCCTGCTGATTTGCAGCGGCGGAATGGTCACTAGCAAAAACGTTGGGCTCGCCGTGCCGGATTGGCCGACCACGTTCGGCTACAACATGTTTTTGTTCCCGATTTCAAAATGGGTCGGCGGAATCTTGTTCGAGCATACGCATCGATTGATGGGTTCGCTGGTCGGATTTCTCACGATCATTCTCGCCGTGTGGCTTTGGCTGCGCGAAGACCGGCGATGGGTCCGCAGCCTGGGCGTGATCGCGGTTGTCGGTGTGATTCTGCAAGGAATTCTAGGCGGTCTTCGAGTCACGATGATGAAAGATCAAATCGGCATCTTTCACGCGTGTGTCGCTCAAGCGTTCCTCGGGCTGCTTGTTTTCGTCGCGCTGGTGACGACGAAATTCTGGCGGTCTCTCGCGACTCGGCATTTTAATTCGCAAAAGTTTTCACCAATTACGTCGCTTGCGATTGCAATCACGGTGGCGATTTACGCGCAGCTCGCGCTAGGGGCAACGATGCGCCACCAACATCGTGATCTGTCAATTCTGGATTTTCCAACCGCAAACGGCGCGTGGCTTCCAGATACCAGCGCGGCAGCCTTGGCAAAGATCAATGCGTGGCGCGACGCGCGTGCGTTGTCGGACGTGAGCGCATTTCAAATTTGGCTGCAAATGGTGCACCGGTTTCTCGCGTTAGTAATCGCGATTGCAATAGTCGCGTTTTGCGCCCGCGTCGGGAGAGAAATGCGCGATTTCGCTGCTCTCAAACGATTATCACTTCTTTGGGTCGTTTTGATCTTTGGCCAGATTGCGCTCGGTGCCTGGGTGATCTGGAGCAATAAAGCCGCCGATATCGCCACCGCGCATGTCGCGCTCGGCGCGGTAATGCTATCTTTTGGTGTGAGCATCAGCGCGATTTGC
>JBBQRI010000198.1:0-4297 GCA_038214915.1 Chthoniobacterales bacterium | reverse complement strand
AAAGTCGGTGATCGCTATGTCATTGAAGAAATGGTGCGGCAAAAACTGAATCTCGGTGGCGAGCAAAGCGGTCACGTCATTTTTCGTGACTTCACCACGACAGGCGACGGCATCATCACCGCGCTCCAAATTTTGCGGATCATGCACAAAACCGGCCAGCCACTGAGCAAGCTCAAAGCGTGTTTGCAAAAGTATCCGCAGGCCCAGCGCAATCTGGCGGTGAAAGAAAAGCGTCCGCTGGCGGAACTGGATTCTGTGATGAAGTTGATAACAGAGGCCGAGAAAGAGTTGTCCGGCAAAGGCCGTGTGCTCCTGCGTTATTCCGGCACCGAGCCAAAAATTCGTCTACTCATCGAAGGGCGCGAGTTTGAAATGATCGACAAACAAGCAGACCGGATCGCGGATGCGATTCAAACCGCGATCGGAGCATGATGCCCTGTCATCCCGAACGAAGAGAGGGACCTCACAAATGACCATGGATCACCAGTCGTTCAGTCCTGCCGAATGGTTCGAGCGCGAGGCCCTTCGCTGCGCTCAGGATGACCCGCTTCATTTATGAAATTGCAGAACATCATCGAAGCGCTCCTGTTCAGCGCGCAAAAGCCGCTCTCGATTCATGAAATCACCGCGGCGATCAAAGCGGCCGAAGGCGATCCGGCGAGTGGGACGCCTAACGAGTTCGCGCGCGTAAAAAATGCGGAAGTTGCCGCCGCACTCGAACAACTAAAAGTGGAATACATTCAGCAGAGCCGCGCATTTCAACTGGTCGAAAAAGCAGAAGGCTGGCAACTGGCCACCGATCCCGGCTTCGCGAAATGGGTCCGGGAGCTTTTCCCGGCGCCGAAGCCGACCCGTTTGAGTGCGCCTGCGCTGGAGACGTTGGCGATTATTGCGTATCGCCAGCCGATTACGCGTGCGGACGTAGAAGCGGTGCGCGGCGTGAACATCGATGGCGTGCTGCAAACGTTGATGGAGCGCGGTTTGGTGAAAATCGCCGGACGCGCAGAAATCCCGGGGCGACCGCTTCTTTACGAAACGACACAATTTTTCCTCGATCACTTCGGTCTCCGTAATCTCGACGAATTGCCAAACGCGGAAGAGTTGCGGAGACGTTATTTGCCGATGGCGCAATCTGTAGTCCCGACAAGTCGGGATGATGCCGGGAGGCCAGGGTCATCGGCCCCGGCTACAACGAATCTGTAGCCATCGCCCTGTGGGCGACGCGATTTGCGTATGAATGGCTCCTCATGGTCACGCTTCGCACAGCGAAGCGGCTACAGCGGATTCTTACTTGTTACGTTTGCGTTATCCCCGGCCGCGTTTTCAGAAATAAGCGTCGCCAATTGCGCCCGTGCCGCAAAATACTCCGAGAGCAGGCATGGCAGTGCGGTGTTGGTAATGCAAAACGGCCGGACAATTCTTGAGCATTACGCAAACGGTGGGTCTGCAAACAGACGATGGCCGATCTTTAGCGGGACCAAAAGTTTTTGGGGAATTGCAGCGCTCGCGGCTGTGCAAGAGGGCCTGTTTAGACTCGACGATCCGGTGTCGGACACGATCACCGAATGGAAGAGTGATCCGCGCAAATCGCAGATCACGATTCGGCAATTGCTCAGCCAAACCGATGGGATTGAAGGCGCGTCGCGTCTTCAGCGGGCTTCGATTCGTGATCGAAACGCGATAGCGATCGCTTTGCCCAGTGCGGCTGAACCTGGTTCGGCTTTTATCTACGGCCCAAGTCACCTTCAGATTTTTTTCGAGCTGCTGCGTCGAAAACTGAGAGGGCGCAGCGTTATCAGTTATTTCGAAGCGCACGTAGCGAACCGCCTTGGACTGCACGATCTCAAATACAAAAAAGACGCGCGCAGCAATCCGCTGCCTGCGACTGGCTTTGAATTAACCGCGCGCGAATGGGCGCGACTGGGCGAGCTTGTACTTGGGAACGGCAATTACCATCGACGTCAAATTGTCCCGTCAATGGTATTGCGAGAAGTGTTTGTTGGTTCGGAGGTAAATCCGGCTTACGGGCTCACGTTTTGGTTGAATCATGAGGCACCGAACGGACGCGAGGCCGATATGGAACGACTGCTCGATTTGCCCTGGCAAAACGCGCAATGGACCGGCGTTTGCATCTGCAAGGACGCGCCGGCGGACATGGTGGTGGCGCTTGGGTCGCATTACCAGCGACTATTCATTATTCCGTCGTTGAAAGCAGTCATTGTCCGCCAAGGATCAGACGGAAATTTTTCGGACGCGCAGTTTCTGCTGCTAGTGCTCGGGCACGTCGAATGAGAATCGCCGGTTTGACTTGCTCGTTAGTCTGGCAAACGATCAGAGCATGGGAGATCGTTCACAGGAGGAGCAGGCGCTCATGAAGATTCAGCACGAATGGGCGGAAGCACGCGTCAAAGGTGAGAGTTCGTACACACGGCTGCTTGAGGCTGAAGATTGCACGATTGTATGGCCGGATGGCAGGATCGTGAACAAGCGAGGCGATCTGGAAAGCATGACCGGCAACATCATTTTCTCCGAATTCAAGGTTCACAATCTGCAGGTGCGTCTTTATGACAACACAGGAATCGTGGTAGGCGGGGGGCATCATCAAAGCGCACAAGGGAACGCAAGATCTCCTCGACGGAAAATTCGTCTGGACCGACACATTTGCGAAACAGGGTGGTTAATGGAAGGTGGTTCCCTTCGCAAATCATTCCGGTCTTGGAAAAATGATCGCTAACGGTTATTGATATTGTTATGAACAAATTCGCGCTCGGTTGCGGCGTCCTCATCGCCATTCTGCTTTTCGTCGTCGTAGTTGCTGCAATTGCAATTGGAGGCAACTACAATCGTCTCGTCCGCTTGCAACAAGCTGTCGATCAAAGCTGGGCCCAGGTGCAAAATGTCTATCAGCGCCGCGCAGATCTGATCCCAAATCTCGTGAGCACGGTTTCCGGTGCGGCCAATTTCGAGAAATCAACCCTCGTCGAAGTGACGAATGCCCGCGCCAGTGTCGGTCGCGTCCAAATGCAACTCGATCCGAACAAAGCGCCGGCCGACGCCGCACAACTGGCGCAGTTTCAAGCCGCACAGGGGCAGTTGAGCAACGCCCTGTCACGTTTGCTTCTCGTCTCGGAGCGCTATCCAGAATTAAAAGCGAACCAGAACTTTTTGAGTCTACAGGCGCAATTGGAAGGAACCGAGAATCGAATTTCCGTCGAGCGCGGTAACTTCAACAAGACGGTGCAGGACTACAACGTGGCGGTGCGCAGTTTCCCGACAAATTTGATCGCCAGCATGCTCGGTTTTCCGCCGAAACCGTTCTTCACTGCGCAATCGGGCGCGGAAAAACCGCCGCCGGTGCAGTTCAATTTTAGCTCCCCCGCTCCGGCGCCCGCAGCGACAGCGGCGCCATAATGTGAACTTGAGCTTTGGTGGGTCGGCTTCTCCGAAGACGATGCCAAACCAACCGCGGCGAAGCCGCCTAATTGTCCCATCGCGTTCGGGGCCTGCGATCCACTTTTTTCTGGCCGCGCTCACGCTGTTCGCGATCGGCGCGAACGCCGCGGAAGTGATTCCGGCGACGCCTAGCGGGTACTTCAACGATTACGCCGGCGTTGTTTCGAAAGAAGCCACATCGCGGTTCAACGAACAGCTTGCTCAATTCGAGCGAGATACTTCCGATCAGGTAGTGGTCGCGGTTTTTCCGAAAATGCAGAGCGACTCGGATATCGCTGATTACACACAGCGCGTGGCACAGGCGTGGGGCGTCGGCCAAAAGGAGCGGCGTAATGGTGTGGTTCTTTTTGTGTTCATCGAGGACCGCAAGATGTTCATCCAGGTCGGCTACGGCTTGGAAGGTGCGCTGCCGGACGCGACGACATTCGACATTACTGAGCGTCATGTGAAGCCACTATTTCGGGCTGGCAATTATGAGGCTGGGCTGGCGACAGGCATCGATCTGATCTGCAAAGCGATCCGTGGCGAGTACAAAGGATCAGGAAAAACAGTAGCGGAACGCAAGGGCGGCGGCGGCGCGGTTACAGGGCTTTTGCCCTTCATCATCTTTGTCGTTGTGCTGATCATCCTTTCGCGGCTATTCCGAAAACTCGGCGGTTACGGCTATTCATCCCGAGGAGGTGGGCCTGTGTTCATCCCGAGCGGCGGAGGCTGGTCGTCCGGTGGGGGCAGTGGAGGCGGATTCAGCGGGTTCGGCGGTGGCGGCGGCAGTTTCGGCGGAGGCGGCGCGGGATCGAGCTGGTGATCAAATGCGAACGCGAGAATTCCTTGGCAAACTCGAGCA
>JBBQRI010000197.1:0-4350 GCA_038214915.1 Chthoniobacterales bacterium | reverse complement strand
TTGAACCGTGTCCTCGATCAGGCCATCGGCGCTGCGTTGCAGACTTATACAACCCAACAGGCGCTGGAAGTGCAGAAGCGCCGCGAAGAGTATCTGGCTTTTGTGGCGCACGATCTGCGCACGCCTTTAAACGCGATTTCTCTTGCGACGAGGGTACTGGAGTTGACGCCGGGGGAACGAAATGAACGCAGTGAAACTGCCCAGATGTTAAGAACCTTGGGCCGCAACGTTCAGCAGCTTCACGCCTTGGTGGAAAAAATTATCGAAGAAAATACAAATCTGCGCACCGAAACCGGCGTGAAATTGCAGCGCCGCGAATTCGACTTGTGGCCATTGGTCCAAGCGCTCATTCACGATCTGCGTCCTGTGGCCGGCACCGGCAGCACGAAATTGATCAACAAAGTGCCGCAAAACCTGGTCGTCTTCGCGGACGCCAGTTTGATGCGGCGCGTTTTTCAAAACCTGATCGCCAATGCCATCAAATACACTCCCCGCGGAAAAGTGATCATCGGGGCGCGCGAGCTGCCTGGCGAGAACGTCGTCCAGTGCTGGGTGCGCGATAACGGTGCGGGAATCCCGGAGCCACAATTAGAGAGAGTGTTCGAGGAATTGGAACCCGGCGCAGCGGAGGAGGGCGGATTAGGCCTTGGTCTCGCCATCGTCAAGACTTTTGTCGAAGCACAGGGCGGCCGTGTCAGCGTCGAAAGCAAAGAAGGGGAAGGCTCAGAGTTTCGTTTCACCTTACCAAAACGTAACTAGTCTCTCCATCGCAGCGACGCATTTCGCGTGTGGAGAAGTGCCCCTGCCGGTTCAGGCGATCGTTCGCTTTTGTAGGTTTCGCTCATGACCTATCTAATGCCGATTACGTAGAATTAAGGCAATGCAGATTTTCAATTAGCAACAAGCGGAACTTATTGATCCGAACGTTCTCGCGAGGCGGGATCTCTGTGGAACTGATGGAAGCTTTCTACCGGCGGCAGGACTTCTTTGAAAGTGGCGCCGTAAATGTCCCACACAGTTAGAAACAATCCACAGATGATGGGGCCGACGATGAATCCCATCGGACCGAAAAGGAACAATCCGCCCAGGGTGCCAATCAGAATGAGAAGATCCGGCATTTTCGCATCTCGGCCGACGAGCACTGGCCGCAGGAAATTGTCGATCGTACCGACTACAGCGGCGCACCACACCAACAGCAAGGTTGCCGTGAGATACTGGCCGTTAAGGTATAAAACGATGACGACCGGCACCCACACCAGGGGCGCACCAATCCCGGGGATGATCGAAAGAATTGTCATTACTGTTCCCCACAGGGCAGCTCCATCGATTCCCGCCACCCAGAACGCGACTCCGGCCAACGCGCCCTGGATTCCGCCAATTACCAGCGTCCCTTTGACCGTCGCTCGCGTGATTGAGGTGAAGCGGGCGAGCATTCGTGTCTCATCCTCATCATTCAGCGGTAGGTAATAAAAAATCCGTTCCAAGATTGTGTGGCCGTCTCTAAAGAAGAAAAACATCGCGTACAGCATCACAAATAAATTGAGGAGGAAGGTGGCGGTCAGGGCGGTCATGCGCGAAGCGAAATTGACAAGAAATGCGCCGGCCGTTTTGGCAGCGGTGCCGACCTGTTGCAGCAGTTGCTCCTGGCTTGGCATGTACTCAGCCAACGCTGGAAATCTTCGCACCAGCCACTCGTGCACGTTGAACGTGCTGGCGGCGCCCAGGTGTTGGCTCAACCACGGAATGGCCTGATCACTTACAGTCAGTGCCTGTTGTACGACGATCCCTAAAAATGCGCTGATTGGGCCAAGCCCAAGAACGAGCAACACCACCAAAGTGACTGCTGCGCCGAGTGATCGGCGGCCGCCCAGCAGTCGCGTGATCCAGCGATAGAGTGGATGAAACAATCCAGCGAGTAACGCGCCGAGAAGCAACGGTTTGAGGAACGGCCATGCAACCGCCAGGAACAACGCTGTAACTGCGGTGACCAGCAACAAGAGAAACGCTGTGCGCAAATTCGTGCCGCTTGTGGTTGGCGGTTCCATGGATCGGCTCCGATATAACTAGTCAGGCTGATCGCAGATTAGCCTGATTACATCGTTTCCTTCAAGGCTGGATCAAGCGGGTTGCAGCAACGGCCCGAAAAAACTAACAACTAGCAACGCGCTTCGCACGCAATAAAGATCCACTATCGAGTCATGGCTTCACTCATTTGCGGAGATTCACGCAGATTTTCTGAGAGGAGTGTTGTTTTCTGTAATCTGCGAAGATCTGCGCAAATCTGTGGATAATCCGTCAGGCCGCGACGGTCTTGGCTGTCTCATATCGCTTCGCCGATCGCGTTTTCGCCTTCAACACTTCCGTTTCGCGATTCCGCGGCGGCGCATTGCCGACTAGCGATTCAAGAAGATGATGCGCGGCATGGGCCACGTCATCCACCGCGCGATTGAATGCTTCTTCGTTTGCGCGCGATGGCTTTGTAAATCCGGAAAGCTTCCGAACAAATTGGAGCGATGAAGCGCGAATCTCGTCATTCGTCGCTGGTGGTGAAAAATTATGCAGGGTTTTGATGGCTCGGCACATGTCGGAATAATCAATAAATCTCGATTAACGATCAACTACTTCGTGTTCGCTGATCACGCGGATGAAAACGGCTTCGTTCTTTCAACAACCAACTTTCTTTTCGCTAGTGCCATCCGGCTACTCAGATACTCACAAAGATGGAGAAGCAAAACCTACTTGGCGATGCAGACGTTTTTTGGCTCGGTGAAGAATCGGAGCGCTTCTTCGCCGCCTTCGCGGCCGACGCCGCTTTGTTTCATGCCGCCGAAAGGAACGCGGAGATCGCGGACGAGCCAGCAATTTACCCAGACCGTGGCGGTGTTGATTCGCTCGGCGACGCGATGGGCGCGACTCAGGTTTTGGGTCCACACACTGGATGCGAGACCGTAGTCGCAATCGTTAGCGTAATTGATTGCCTCCTCTTCGTTGTCGAACGGCGTGATGGTGATAACCGGGCCGAAAATTTCCTCGCGATTCGTGCGGCATGAGACGGGCAGACCCGTGATAACGGTTGGCGGAAAGAAATATCCTTCGCCACAGCGGTCGTTAGGCGCTTGTGGCGCGGAACCGCCGAGGGCGATCTTACCGCCTTCTTTCTGCGCAAGATCCACGTAGAACTTAACTTTCTCGAACTGCGTCTTGTTCACGATCGCGCCCTGCTCGGTATTTTCGTCCAACGGATCGCCCAGGCACAATTGTGCCGTTCTTTCGATGAAACGCTCCACAAAATCCTTGTAAGCCGATCGCTCGACAAACACGCGCGACCCGCACAAGCAGACCTGCCCCTGGTTTGCGAATGATGAATGCACGCTGCCGGCGATGGCGGCGTCGAGATCGGCATCGGCGAAAATGATGTTCGGATTTTTGCCGCCTAGTTCTAGTGAGACTTTCTTGAACAACGGCGCGCAAGCCTCGGCAACCTTGCGGCCGGTAACCGTGCCGCCGGTGAACGAGATGGTGTTGATCTTTGGATGGGCGGTAATTGCCGAGCCGACATTCGGGCCCGTGCCGTGGATGACGTTGAGAACTCCATTTGGCAGACCGGCTTCACGCGCGATTTCGCAGAGCATGTAAGCCGTCATCGGCGTTAACTCGCTCGGCTTCGCGATGGCGGCGTTTCCGACAGCGATGGCGGGCGCGATTTTCCAACTCAACAAATAAAGCGGGAGATTCCACGGTGAAATCAGTCCGGCGATGCCGCGCGGCTGACGCAGTGTGTAGTTGAACGCGACGTTGTCGGTGATGTGCGCTTCCGATTCGGTGTGCAAAATCGCTGTAGCAAAGAATCGGAAATTTGCGACGGCGCGCGGAATATCCAACGAACGCGCGAGCGAAATCGGCTTGCCAGTATCGATTGATTCGGCGCGAGCGAATTTCTCGAGGTCGCGCTCGATCAACTCAGCAATTCGCAGCAGAAAATTCGAGCGTTCGGCTGCTGGTTTCTTTGACCAATCGCAAAACGCTTTCTCAGCTGCACTAACCGCAAGATCAACGTCTTGTGCGTCGCTGTCCGCGACCTGCGAATACGGTTTACCAGTCGCCGGTTCGATGTTGTCGAGATATTTTCCGCTGATCGGCTCGACGAATTCGCCGTTGATGAAGTTTCGGATCTGCGATGATTCAATGCGCATGTGAGCCGGAGAGCTGCCTAGGATAAGTTGTAGCCGTCGTAAATTTTCGGTTTGCCCGTTTGAATGTCTCGGTCAATTAGCGCGCAGAACTCACCGGTGTGCCAGTGTTTTCGTGGGATGTTTGGAAGCCGGGATACGCCACGGTGTCGGCAATTGT
>JBBQRI010000196.1:0-4398 GCA_038214915.1 Chthoniobacterales bacterium | reverse complement strand
CAGCGGTTTCTGCGGCGCATATTTTTCGCGGATCGCCATCAGCCCGGGCATTTCCTTTTCCGCGATAGAAATTTCTTTGCGACCAAAGTCGGCCAATGAAATATCGGCGACTTTGTAATCGGTTTCGGTTCGTTCGATTGTCGATGTTTTCATAAATTTATTTGGCGGCCTTCCTTAGCTCCTCCGCTTTGTCAGCCTTTTCCCACGTGATATCGGGATCGTCGATTTTGCCGAAGTGGCCGTAGTTTGTGGTCTTGGAATAAATCGGGCGAAGAAGGTTGAGCTGTTTGACGATGTCGGCCGGTTTGAAGCTGAACGTGGCAAGCACGGCTCGCTCGATTGCTTCCTCATTAACTGCGTGTGTCCCGAACGTGTCTATGTGAACGCTAAGCGGCTCCGGATGGCCAATCGCATAGGCGAATTGCAGTTCGCATTTTTTCGCCAGACCTGCCGCCACCACATTTTTCGCAACCCAGCGTCCCATGTAAGCAGCGCTGCGATCGACTTTACTCGGGTCTTTTCCCGAGAACGCGCCCCCGCCGTGCCGGCCCATTCCGCCATAGGAATCGACAATGATCTTGCGCCCCGTCAGACCGGCGTCGCCCTGCGGTCCGCCGATCACGAAGTTGCCGGTAGGATTGACGAGGAATTGCGTCTTCTCGTTTAGCATTTCCTCAGGCAACACTTTCTTAATGACCTCTTCGATTACGAAACTGCGGAGTTCCGAATGCTTCACGTCGCGCGTGTGCTGGGTCGAGACAACCACGCAAGAAATGCCGATAGGTTTGCCGTCTTCATAGATCACTGAAACCTGCGATTTCGCGTCTGGCCGCAACCAGCCGACTTTGCCGTTCTTGCGAATGCGGGTGAGTTCGCGCCCGAGCCGATGCGCAAACATGATGGGCGCTGGCATCAGTTCTCGCGTCTCGTCGCACGCGTAGCCGAACATCAACCCTTGATCGCCCGCTCCTTGTTCTGCGGTGTCCTTACCTTCAACTTCGCGGGCGTCCACGCCCTGCGCGATATCGGGCGATTGTTTAGTGACGATGTTGGTGATGAAAATTTTGTCGGCGTGAAATACATCGTCGTCATTCACATAACCGATGGTGCGGATCGTGTCGCGCACGAGCTCTTCGACAGGCAGCACGCTCGCCAACGGCTTATCTTCAGGCAGGCTTGGAATAGTGATCTCGCCACCTACGACGACGATGTTGCTTTTGGCGAACGTTTCGCAAGCCACGCGACTACGTCGGTCCTGTTCAATGCACGCATCGAGCACTGCGTCTGAAATGGCGTCGCAAACTTTGTCGGGATGACCTTCACCGACTGATTCGGAGGAGAAAATGTAACGGCGAGACATGGTTTGTAGGAGTGATTCGTTACAAGAGCTACAAAGTTAAATCGGATGAATGGAACGCCGGTCGCGGCGGCCATTGTAACGATGTAACTCTTTTAACCATTGCGCCACCGACATATTGACCAATCATGATGCGTCGATATATCGTAGGCTCCAATCATGGCGTCAACCATTAATTTGTTGCGGTTGCTGGCCGATTCGACACGTCTGCGGTTACTGCTGCTTCTCGAACAGGAGGAACTTTCGGTCGCTGAATTGCAGCAGATTCTCGGGATGGGCCAGTCTCGTATTTCGAGTCATCTGGCTCAGTTGAAGCGGGCTGGCGTGGTGGTTGATCGCCGTGTGGGAAAGAATGTTTATTATGGCGCGAACCACAACGGGCAAAACGCGCAGCGTGAGCGTGTGGCCGAGATCACTCGACTTCTGGCGCGCGAACTGCGCGAAGGCTCGCGCGATCGCACGAGTCTGAAGCTGGTGCTCCAAAAGCGGCAGGATAAGGCGCGGAAATACTTCGATGAACTCGCTGGCAAATTCGGTCGAGGCTACGTGCCGGGGCGATCGTGGCAGGCGCTTGCGCACACGCTGATCACGTTGCTACCGCCGTTGACCGTCGCCGACCTGGGAGCAGGCGAGGGGACACTCTCGCAATTGCTGGCGAAACGAGCGCGCAAAGTTATTGCCATCGATAATTCACCGAAGATGGTCGAGTTCGGGTCGCAACTGGCCAAGAAACACGGATTCAAGAACCTTGAGTATCGGCTGGGCGATATTGAGGACCCGCCGATCGCGAAAGAAAGCGTCGACCTTGCAATCCTCAGCCAAGCTTTGCACCACGCCATTCATCCCGAGCACGCAATCGACGCTGCTCACGGGATTTTGAAACGCGGCGGGCGCCTGGTCATTCTCGATCTATTGAGCCATCGATTCGAAAAGGCGCGTGAACTTTACGCGGACCACTGGCTCGGATTCAGCGAAGTGCGGTTACATCAACTCCTCGAGAAAAGCGGCTTCCGGGATATCGAGGTCAGCGTCGTTTCCCGCGAAAAGCAGAGCCCACATTTTCAGACTGTCTTTGCGGGCGGCGTTAAGTGAACGCCGGGGCTGCCGCGGCTGTCAATAAGTCAGGCCCTTGTTTATGGTCTCGACCGAAAAATCTGCAGTCTTGCCCGGGTTCTTTGGAGAAGTAAGACGGCGCAAGGTGTATCGGGTAGCAGCGGCCTACATCATTGCCGCGGGCGGCGTTATTCAATTGGCCTCGGCGGCGTTTCCCGCATGGGAATTACCGAGCGGGACCTTGCGCGTGCTAATTGTGTGTTTACTGATGGGATTTCCGGTAGCGCTCATGCTTGCGTGGGCGTTCGATATTACCGCGGATGGCATTCAGGTCACTCCTGACGGAGCGACGCCCAGGACCCACGCTCGTCGCAACATGATCTTGCTCGTGGCGGTCGGGCTACTCCTTTCGGCTGCTGCGGGATTCTTTCTACTGCCACGGGTTGCTGCGCATAAAATCGACAGGTCGATTGCAGTGTTGCCTTTCCAAAACCTGAGTGATGACAAGGAAAACGCCTATTTCGCGGACGGCGTTCAAGATGATCTGCTCACGAACCTGTCGAAGATCGGCGATCTGAAGGTGATTTCGCGCACATCCGTGATGCCGTTTCGCGCCACGCAGTTTAATGCTCGCGAGATCGGAAAAACCCTTGGCGTCGGCACTATTCTGGAAGGGAGTGTTCGCCGGATCGGGAATCGAGTGCGGGTGAATGTGCAATTAATCAATGTGGCGAACGACCAGCACATCTGGGCCAAGAACTACGACCGGGAGCTGACGGACGTGTTCGCCATTCAACGTGATCTCGCTCAAAAAATCGCCGGTGAGCTGCGCGCTAAATTGTCGCCCACCGAAAAGGCGCAGATTGAACGCAAGCCGACTGAGAACAGCGAAGCGTACCTGGCTTTTGTGGAGGGACACGATTTGCATACGCGGCCAGATAGACTCCGCCCCGACACTGAAAAGGCTGAGCAACTGTTTGAGAGAGCGACCAGGCTCGATCCTAACTTTGCCAAGGCGTTCGCAGCATTGGGGTGGGTCGAAGACTGGATGTATCACACTTTCGATCCCACACCCGCGCGTAAAGCAAAAGCGCAGGCAGCTGCTGAAGAAGCGCTTCGATTAGAGCCGGACCTGCCCGAGGCACACCTGGCGCTGGGCTTTTACCATTATTATTGCGAGCGCGATTACCAGCGCGCTTTGGACGAATTCGCCATTGCCAGGAAAAGTTTGCCAAACTCTGCCGACGTTTATCTGGCCATTGGAGCGATTCAGCGTCGCCAGGGCAAATGGGCCGAATCGACTGCGAACATGGAGAAAGCCGCTTCCGTGAGTCCAAAGGATGCGTTTCTCCTCCTGAACCTCGCTGACAATTATCGCGCCGCCGAGGATTTCGAAAATGCGGACAGACTTTTCGATCGCGCGATCGAAGCTGCGCCGAACTCAGTTAGCGCGCGTACAGGCAAGGCGATGCTCGCGGTGGAATTAAAAGGCGATCTGTCCGAGATCGACAAACAGTTGGCGCACATCCAGCCAGGGGCGGGTTCTGATGCGGAGGGTATAGTCGGCCGGGCTTATCTCTTGATGCTGCAACGAAAATTTCACGCCGCAGTGGCCATTCTAAAACAGTTGCCCGGCGACGCTCGCAGCGATGAGAAACCGAAGGAGTATCTTGAAGGCGCTCTTTACACTTTCGTGAATGATAAAGAGCATGCGCGTTCGGCGTTTCAACGTGCTCGTTCGATTCTGGAAAAAGCGATACAGAAGGCTCCAATGATGCGTCGCGTCACATGATGCTCGGGATGGTACTTGCCGGTCTGGGTGAAAAGGATGCGGCCATCGCCGAAGGCAAACGCGCCGTCGCGCTCCTTCCTGAATCTCAGGACGCCTTGGATGGGCCAAAGATGACTCTCGCGCTGGCGCAAATTTACGCCTGGACGGGCGAAAACGACGCAGCTTTTGAGCTTCTTGAACGCTCATTGATAACTCC
>JBBQRI010000195.1:0-4449 GCA_038214915.1 Chthoniobacterales bacterium | reverse complement strand
CGGCGCATCTCGAAGTCGTTAGGCGCAAATTCTTCGGTAACGTCAGCAGCAAAAACATCGGCCCAGGATTTACCCCAGACTCGCTGCGCGAACACGTCATTATCGGAGCGCAATTCTTTTTCAACGCGTCGCGCGAGCGCGCTGCTTAGCCCGCAGTAACCGCTATCCGTGCTTTTGTTTTGGCGAAGATACCTGGCGAGTTCCACCTTGCATTTCTTCGCCTGAAGCCATGTCATTTCCTTTCCAATCGAGCGCAATACTTCGCGAGCGACACTGACTGTGAATGGTCCGACCGCTTCATTGCGTCGGACGGCGCGATCTCGAAACTGGGAGAAGCTGATACCGATGCTCTGAAGAAATTCCGGAATCACGCCGCGACGAAGAGTTTCCTTGCTGAACGGCCGAACAACCAGTTCGGTGCCGTGAGCCTCTGCCAGTTCGATCCAACGCGAAAATCTGGCGTCCGGAGATTGAGCGAATCCGAAGGCGCACGGTTCAAACGAATCGGACCGGCGAAAGGTTTTCACCATATCGGCATAGCTCGAGTTGATCCATTGCGGCTGGTTCCGCGGAAACAGGATGAGCTTGGGCTCGAGGTTCAGCTCCCTGACTCGGTTGAGGAAAGCTTGGGTATTCTGTCGGTTTCTAAGGAGTCCCTCCAACGCTTCGGAAGAAATGATGATGGCTTCCGCAGGCGTCTCAGCAATTGCCGCGATAGACCTCGCCACCAGCGGCTCACGATGCTCTCCTACGTCGAGTCCGGCCAATCCCTCAGCCAGCGCGTGGTGAGCGCCGCGTTTGGTCTCGCTCTCAGGCACGAAATAACCATGCTGCAGCAACTCCGCTCGGTTCTCCTGCAGAAACCACTGGATGGAAGTCGTCCCGGTCTTGTGTGGTCCGACGTGGACATAGCAAACGCGCGTTGTCACCCAAGAATTGTAGTGTTGAGTGATCGGTGCGGGCAATTATTCAAATTGCTCCGCCTGAATTTCAGATCTTAACGTGCCACCGCGTTCAAATGGTCGGGGCCTCCGGATAGGCCATGATGTCTTCGACAGAGGCCATGATTTCCTCAACCGTTTGGTGGCGTTGCGTCTGCGTGCGCTCGTCCGGCTTGGCGATGTCAAAGTCGTTAGGCGTAAACTCACGGCCTACATCTGCGGCAAAACCTCTTTCCACGGTTTCTGCCAAACCTGTTGTGCAAACACATCGTTATCTCGTTGCCAATCTTTTTCGATCTGCCGAGCCAGCGCATTACTCAAGCCGCAGTATCCGGTATCGGCTAATCCCTTTTCCTGAAGGTAAAGCGTTAGTTTCCTTTTACATCGCCGAGCCTGCACATCCGTCACTCGCCGACCTGAGTTATTGATTAAACGCGATACATCGCGAGCGACGCTCACGGTAAATGGCCCGGCAGTTTGATTGCGCCTGATCTCCGTGCCTCCAAACCTGAACGGATCAAGGCCAATAGCTTGGAGAAAATCCGCCACCACCCCCTCAACGATCCTCTGCCCGGTAAACGGTCGAGGGACTAGTTTCGCATCGACCCCTTTAGCCAGCGTAATCAAGTCTGAGTATCTGAAGCTTGCGTGATGGATTTCTCCGGAAACAAAAGCTTCAAACGGTTCGGACCTTCGGAAACCTTTGACAACTTCCACATAACGCGAGTTGATCAATTGCGGTTGGTTGCGAGGAAAAACGACGAGGTTGGGTTCTAGATTAAGCTCTCTAATGCGATTGAAGAATGCGTTGGCATACTCTCTCTTTTTCAAAAGTTCTTCCATGGCTTCAGACGAAATAATGACTACTTCGCATAACGTGTCGGCAAGTGCTTCGACAAATTTTGCAGCCGCCCACCTGTGATGGCGCGGCACCTCCTGTCCACAAAGTTGGCGGACAATTGGGTGGTGGCCGCCGTGAACATTTCCACTTTCAGGCACGAAATAGCCGTGGTTCAGCAACTCTGCTCGGTTCTCCCGCAGGAACCATTGGATCGACGTCGTGCCCGTCTTGTGTGGCCCTACGTGGATGTAGCAGATGCGCTTTCTCATGATCTGAGCTCAGGGTTTATCCCGAACGAAGGCGAGGGAGACCACATTTGCTGACCGGTCCGGATAAAGCAAGGGTGACGTAGTTCGTTCGACTCCGATGACGGCACAAGTATTGATCAGATCGCGAATTTCGTTTATGCGGAAAAACACAAATGCCAGAGTACGTTGACAAACCAGAGCCACGCGGACAGACGATAGCCGCGGTTCTCGCCGTCGGCGCTATTTACCTCGCCCTGCCACGCAACGTCGTTGTCGGCCCGATTTGGTTGCTGCCGACTGTGATTGTCGTTTTGCTCGTGCCGACTGTAGTGAGCCATCGCGTGGGAAAACAATCACTCAATCGCCTTCTCGGATTCATTATTAACGGAATCACTACACTGGCGCTGATTGCCTCAGTAATTTTGCTCGTCCGTCTATTGCCGACACACCGTGAATCTCCATTGCAGTTGCTCCGGTCCGGCGGGCTACTTTGGCTGACGAATGTGATCGTGTTCGCCCTGTGGTACTGGCGCCTGGACGGCGGCGGACCAACCCTGCGCCAGAAACAAAGGAAATTCGGCAGCAAGAGTTTCCTTTTTCCACAGATGCAAATTACACACGACGAGCGACCAGAATTTGCGTGTGCGCGATGGCATCCACGGTTTGTCGATTATCTATTCGTCGCGTTCACGCAGAGTTCCACATTCGGGCCCACCGACGCGCCGCTGCTCGCACGCTGGGCAAAGGTTCTGGCAATGATCCAGATCTTGATTTCGCTTAGCATCGTTGTCTTGCTGATCTCGGCGGCCGTAGGAGCACTGTGAAGGGGCAATCGGTTATACAGCTGTACCTAGGACGATATGGCCATTAATCTCCTCGCTTCGTGAGCTGGAGCCAATTAACTATTTGCCGATCAAAATCAAAATGCCGGCTATGAGCGCCAAAACTCCCATCACGATTGCGCCGATTCCGATGTGAAAGAGCGTAGTGATTCCGACGAGAATCAGATAGATCGCGAGCAGCAGCATTCCAATGTTTTTTGTGATCATGCGTTGGTTTTGAGGCAAGTAGGTTGGCTTTGCACGCAAAAAAACAGCCGCTGCTGTGCGGCGTACCGTCGATTTACACGCTCGCCAGCTTGTCGGATCCGCTTTCCTTATTGCACCTTCGAGGGAACCAGGATCGCTTCGCTCATGCCGTGTACAAACTTCTTATCGGCCGGCGCGATAGTAGCCAGGGCACCGCGTAACTTCACACGATCGGTTTCGACGAAATAATACGGGCACAGACGCACGCGGCCTTTCATTACCTTCAGTTCGCCCGAATCTGGATCCCAGTAGCTGTGCTCAAACAAACGGCCCTTGTGAAACCGCTGCAGGATGGTTGGTGACGATTCAAATGTTGCCAAGGCGTGTTCGATTCGCTTTTCCCAATCGGCGTGCGGCAGGTCGCTCCCGAGCGCGATGCCGCGGCTGCCCCAGCCAAGCGGGGAAAAACCGCTCACTTTCAAAAGAAGATCGCGATCTTTCTGGCTAAACTTCGCACCCTCGCGCCAGTCGTGAATTTCCAAACGCGGAATGACTGCGTGTTGGGGAAGGGGAGTTGGATCAAGTAGCCAGGAGTACGGAATTATTTCCTGTAACTTGATGAAGTATTTGTCTCCCAGTTCGCGTCGCCAAAATTCGCGCAGCGGCTGAAGCCAGAACAGCGCGAACCACATTTTCTCTTCGAGGTAAGGCTTGATCGGCGGCGTAATCGTAATTCGCCCTTCTGTATTCGCCCGCAGCGCGTTTTCGATTCCGGGAATATTTGGCAGATCGAACAATTCGAAGAACCGGTACACTGCGCGTCCGTCGCGAGGTTCGTAATTTTCTGCCGGCATTACGCGCCAGGGAGAGGCTTGAGGTTTGAGGTCTGGAGTTTGATTTAACCGCGCGGCGAGCCACTCCATCTCCGGCCGATAGGTTGCCGATTCCTGCGAAATCATGATGTCGGAGCCATTTGGGACAAGCGTGCGAAATCCTTCCAACATACCATTCGCGCCGCCGATGATGTTGTTATCGAATGAAGAATACGTGTGGTTTAGCCAACCGGTCAGGCCAATCCCGCCCGGGACTGAATCGATCTCGGCGATGATGTAGCCTTTCTCAGTGAGGATGAGGTCCGGCCGGATTACTTGCGGCAAATCGTCGCGGATTTCCTTCCGCCGCGAAAATTCAATCAACTCTTTTGGTTTACCGGCGTCGAGGTAGCGGGCTACCCATTCGGGCTGCTTGCCTTTAACGCTAAGCTGATAGAGTTGATTGCAAGCCCGCTGAAAAACAAACAGCCGATGCCCGAGTTGCTCGAGGTCGGCGAGAGATTTCCTGTCGATTGGAAATGCGTCGGGCGAGAGCAGCCACTCTTTCTCGGCGAAAAG
>JBBQRI010000194.1:0-4481 GCA_038214915.1 Chthoniobacterales bacterium | reverse complement strand
GATCAGGATCACATTTTCACCGAGGCTGGCGATTTGTGATTCGACCTGTGCCTTGGCGCCGTTGCCAATTCCCACCATCGCGATCACGGCGCCGACGCCAATGATGATACCGAGCGCAGTAAGCACCGAACGCATTTTGTTTCGGCGCAGCGCGCGGTAGGCAACGTTAAATGTCGGCCCAATTCGCATTCGAAGGTGAATCGTTAGATCGGTTCGGCGGCGTCGCGCCCGTTTTGCAGCTGTGCTTTCGCGTCCGAACGCTGGGTCACGAGCTGATCCTCCCGGATTAGCCCATCCCGCATAATAACGTTTCGCTTTGCATAAGCGGCGATGTCCTGCTCGTGCGTGACCATGATGACGGTGATGCCGTGCTCGTTGAGTTGCTGGAAGATGGCCATGATCTCGACGCTGGTGCGGCTGTCGAGATTGCCGGTCGGTTCATCCGCTAGAAGTATCTCGGGCTCGTTGATCAACGCGCGCGCGATCGCGACGCGCTGTTGCTGACCGCCGGAAAGCTGACTCGGGAAATGGTCCTCACGACCCGCGAGCCCGACCGATTCAAGCACGCGATCCGATTTTTCGCGGAGTTGCGCATGTGACAAGTGATGCGCGCTGTAAATCAGCGGCAATTCCGCGTTCTCGCGCGCCGATGTGCGGCTCAGCAGATTGAAACTTTGAAACACGAAACCCAGCTTGCGGTTGCGAATCTCTGCGAGCTGATCGCGATCGAGCCCTGAAACGTCTGCATTATCCAGGAAATACTGACCGGAACTCGGCCGGTCGAGGCAACCGAGGATGTTCATGAGCGTTGATTTGCCTGAGCCGCTCGCTCCCATTAACGCGACGAATTCGCCTTGTTTAATTTCCAGCGACACGCCGCGCACGGCCGGCAATTCCATTTCGCCGGTACGATAGACCTTGTGCACGTCAACAAGCCTAACGAGTGCGCCATTGTTCATGTTTTTGGCAAATGTTGTAGCCGCATCTCTGTGAGACGCGTACCCCTTCCGGGCGAGGCCGTGAGACCTGCGCTTCGCACAGCGAAGCGGCTACAGGACCGTGTGAGGGAGACGGTTTGTTTTTCTCACGCATCACGGAAAACGGCGCCCACCGCCGGAGAATGGATTCGCCGGCGTGGATGCAGGCTGGGATTTTGCTGCCATCTCAGCCGTCACAACGCGATCGCCCTCCTTCAATCCTTCAACGACTTCGGTCACAACGCCGTCGCTGATTCCTGTTTTGATTCGCACCGGTGTGGGTCGGCTCCCAGACAAAACGTAAACCGTGCGCTCGCTCATCGTCCGCTCGCGTCCACCCAAACCACGCCCAACACGCGACGATGGCGGCCGTGATTCCATTTCGGTCGCTCCTGCTTCACTGGGCCGATACCGCAGCGCGGCGTTTTTGATTTGAAACACGTTGTCCTTGCGGGCGGCGACGATTGAAACATTGGCGGTCATTCCCGGTTTCAATTTCAAATCCGGATTGCTCACGCCGATCACTGTGTCGTAGGTCACGACATTCTGCACCGTGATCGGCGCATTCCGCACCTGCACAACTTTGCCGTGGAACGTCTGGGTTGGGAAAGCGTCCACAGTGAAATCAACGTCTTGTCCGACTTGCACGACGCCGACATCCGCCTCAGCCACATTCGAATCGATTTGCATCTTCGCGAGATCGTTTGCGATTTGAAAAATCACCGGCGCCTGCAGACTGGCGGCAACAGTCTGGCCAACATCGACGCTGCGCGAGATCACCACGCCGTCGATCGGGGAAGTGATCGTGCAGTGATCAAGATCGGCCTTCGCTTTGTCCAACGCACCTTGTTTGATTTTCACATTGGCCTCGCCTTGATGCAGATTCGCTATCGCCTGATCGAGGTCTGCCTGCGACGACGTTTTTCTGGTAAAGAGGTCCTGAGTGCGCTTCGCGTTCAACCTCGCCAGCTCGAGCGCAGCCTGTGCGCTGGCGACGTCGCCTTCGGCTTGAGTCACGGCGGCTTGGAAAAGCGCCGGATCGATCTGCGCCACCACCTGGCCGGCTTTGACCTGTGAATTGAAATCTGCGAACAACTTTGAGATGTTCCCGGAGACCTGGCTACCCACCTGCACGTTGAGCACCGGATTGAGCGTGCCTGTGGCGGTCACCGCCTGCGTAATCGGGCCCCGTGTGACGTTCGCAGTCTGGTAAGTTGCGGCGCCGCCGGTTCGCAAGTGCCGAACAACAAACGCAATCAGCAACAGTCCGCCGATTACGATGAGCCAGGGCAAAAAACGTTTCATTCAATTCGCGGGTTGACGCGCCTACAAGTAAGAGACAGGAGAACCGATGCGCCGTTACATCGAAATCTATTCCATCATGCTGCGCAACTCGCTCATCCGGGATTTGAGTTTCAAGGCGAACTTCCTGTTGTGGATGGTGGTGGAGATTCTTTGGTTCTGCGGGCAAATCGTTTTTTTCAGCATCATTTTTGGGAATGTCGATCACATCGGCGACTGGACAAAATGGGAGGTAGTGCTGCTGGTCGGGACGCACCAGATCATCGCACAGCTTTTCCAGGCTTTCTTTTTCGTAAACCTCGCAAATATCCCCGAGCTCGTGCGGATGGGAAAACTGGATTCCGTTCTGGTGTTACCGATCGACAGCCAGTTCGCGGTTTCCACGAAACAATTCGGGCTCGACAGCATTATCAACGCTCTGCTCGGCGCCGCCGTGGTTTGTGTCTCGCTGTCCAAGCTGAGCATCGTACCGAACGCACTTTCCGTTTTGCTCTATGTTGTGGCACTTGGTTTCGGAATCGCCGTGCATTACTCCATCATGCTCGGCCTGGCCGCGGTGAGCTTTTGGATTATTCGCGCGCAGGGACTGGTGTATGGCTATTTCAACTTTCTCAATATCGCGCGTTATCCGGATGTCATTTTCCCGTGGCTTTTCAGGCTGATTTTTGGCTGGGTGATTCCGGTGGTGATCATTGCGAACATTCCGGCGCGCCTGCTCATCAAATCGCTCGGTCAACCGTTTCCTTTGATGCTGCATCTAGTCATCGCGTCGAGCATTGTGTTCTGGCTCTCCCGGGTGTTTTGGAAATTTGCGCTGCTACATTACTCCAGCGCCAGCTCGTAAGCTTGTCAGGCTCTTTATTGACGAAAGCCGCCTCGACCGCGACGCTCGATTAGCTTAGGTAAATCTCGGCGATGATCATTGAAGTAAAAGTTCCGTCGGTTGGCGAGTCGGTGACTAGTGGAGTCGTCTCTGCCTGGCACAAGAAGTCCGGGGAGTTCGTGAACGAAGGCGAACCGCTTTTCGCACTCGAGACGGACAAGGTCTCCACGGATATCGTGGCCGAACAGTCCGGTGTACTCGAGACGAAAGTGCCCGAAGGTCAGGAGGTAAAGATCGGCGAAGTCATTGCCATTATCGATAACTCGAAACAGGGGGCGAAACAGGAGAAGGAAGAAGAACCCCAAAAGGCACAGCCTGAAGAAAAGAAGAAAAAAACTGAGTCGCAGAAAAAGCCCGAAGCTGTGCCCGCAGGCGTCGACGGTGGCAGGCCCGAGTCAACGACTCAAGCCACAACACTCTCGCCTGGAGTCCGGCGGATTGTGGAAGAAGAGAAGCTTGAGCCGGAAAAGATCACCGGGACGGGTCAGGGGGGTCGGTTGACGAAAGGCGATGTGCTGAAGGCGGTGGAAAACCGCGGCAAAGCCGAACCATCCGAGGTAGCTGTGGCGAAGGCGGAGGAAAAGATTGAACCTCGCGAAGTTCAGCCACCCAGCGCTCGATTCATCCGTAAAAAGATGTCGCCGCTGCGTCGGAAAATCGCGCAGCAGCTGGTGATGGCCCAGCACACCGCCGCGATTCTCACCACATTTAACGAATGCGACGTGAGCGCGGTGCAGGAATTGCGCCGAACCAAGCAAGATGAGTTCACAAAAAAGCACGGTATCAAACTCGGGCTGATGTCGTTCTTTGTGAAGGCGGCCGTGGAAGCGCTCAAAGCTGTGCCCGTCGTCAACGGCCGTATCGACGGTAATGATTCCATCCAAAATAACTTCTACGACATCGGCGTAGCCGTTGGGACGGAGCGCGGACTCGTGGTGCCGGTAGTGCGCGACGCGGATAAGAAAAGTTTTGCCGATCTGGAGCGCGATATTGCTGATTTTGCGGGCAGAGCGCGCGACGGAAAATTGAAGCTTGAAGATCTCCAGGGCGGCACGTTCACAATCACAAACGGCGGAGTGTACGGCTCGCTCTTCGCCACTCCGATCTTGAATCCTCCGCAGAGCGGCATTCTCGGAATGCACAAAATCATGCCGCGACCAATGGCGGTGGACGGGAAAGTGGAGGTCCGCCCGATGATGTATCTCGCGCTTAGTTACGACCACCGTGCAATCGATGGCAAAGAAGCAGTTACTTTTCTGATCAAAGTGAAAGAGTGTATCGAGGACCCGACGAAACTGCCGCTGGACGTTTAATCTAGC
>JBBQRI010000193.1:0-4521 GCA_038214915.1 Chthoniobacterales bacterium | reverse complement strand
CGTGGTCATTGACGACGCCGCGTAATTCCCGTGCTTCCTGATGCGGCTGCTTTAGGAACTCCTCGAGCAATCCGAGCTCGTACATCAACTCGAGTGTGGACGGATGAATGGTGTCACCGCGAAAATCGCGAAAGAAATCGGCATGTTTTTCCAAAACGATAACGGGCACACCCGCACGCGCGAGCAGGTAGCCAGCCATGATCCCCGCTGGTCCACCGCCAGCGATCACACAGCGCGTTTGCACTTTTTCAGCCATGCGTTTTCCATCGAATACCGCCCAAATTAGAATGAAAGCAAACATGCCGGAGAATGCACAAGATCGCGCTGCATTTACCTACAACGCGGCGGCAGATTTCTACGACTCATCGCCACTCAGCTTTTGGGACTATTTCGGACGTCGGACGATCGAACTGGCTTCATTCCCGAGTGGTTCGCGAGTGCTCGATGTTTGTTGCGGGGCCGGAGCGTCCGCGCTTCCAGCCGCAGAGGCTGTGGGGCAGACGGGAGCAGTCATAGGAGTTGACCTAGCTAAGGAGCTTTTGGAGTTGGCGCGGGCGAAAGCAATTCAACGGCGTCTTCGCAACATCGAATTCGAAGTCGGCGATATGCTCTCACTGAGGTTTTCAGTCGCGAGTTTTGATGCCGCCGTGTGTGTGTTCGGAATTTTCTTTGTGCCTGATATGTCGAAGGCTGTGAGCGAACTCTGGAGTCGCATTCGACCAGGCGGCAAACTGGCTGTGACCACATGGGGACCGAATTTCTTCGAGCCGGCGAATGACGCATTTTGGTGCTCGATCAAAAGTGTTCGGCCTGGCCTGTACAAAGGCTTCAATCCATGGGATCGAATCGACGATCCAGCAAGCCTAAGAAAGATTTTCGACGAGGCTGGAGTTGCATCACCAAAAATCGTTGCTGAAAAGCGGCTGCACCCCATTAAGTCGGCTGAGGATTGGTGGAGTATCGTTCTAGGCTCCGGCTACCGCGGAACAATCGAACAGTTAAACCTGGCAGAGCGACAAAAGGTCAAAGAAGCTAACCTGGCTTTTATTCGCGATGGAAAGATTTCAGCCATTGAAACAAATGTTCTCTATGCACTCGCGGCGAAACCTCAAACTGCGAACCTCGAATGAAAACTGATCAGCCGCTTTTTCTCAACGAAGGACAAGTTCGAGAGCATCTGCGGATGACCCAGTTGATTCCGGCGATGGAGAAAGCGCTGATCGATTTCTCTGCTGGCAGCGTGACTCAGCCGGTGCGCTCGATCATATCGATTGATCCGCCTGGCGGATTCCTCGGCTTAATGCCGGCGCGCACGCCGGATGGACTCGGATTGAAAGCAGTAACATTCTACCCGTCGAACGCGGAGCGCGGTATCCCGACGCACATGGCCACGATTTTTCTTGTCGATCCACAAACGGGAACCCCACTCGCGGTAATGGACGGGCGGTTAATCACTGAGATGAGAACCGCTGCTGTATCTGCCGCGGCGACGAAACTGCTCGCATCGCCTAATGCTAAAGTCCTCGCCACTCTCGGAAGCGGGGTGCAGGCGCGCAGCCATGTGGAAGCTCTGCGGCTCGTTAGGCAATTTGAGGAGATTCGCGTCTGGAGTCCTACGCTTGAACATGCAAAGCGGTTTGCACAGGAAATCGGCGCCATAGCAACGTCTGCTAAAGAAGCAGTGCGGGACGCCGATGTGATCGTGACTGTGACCAGTTCAAAAACGCCAGTGCTGCAGGGAGACTGGCTGAAATTCGGCTGCCATGTGAACGCGATCGGCGCATGCCGACCGGAGTGGCGCGAGCTTGATGATGAAGCGATGCAAAAAAATGTCTTGTTCGTCGATTCTCGCGAAGGCGCCATGCGTGAGTCGGGTGACGTGATTCTTTCCGGTGCGAAGATCTATGCGGAATTAGGCGAAGCGTTGGCCGGCAAAGTTCCAACGCGGGCAAACGAAACGACCGTCTTCAAATCGTTAGGGATGGCCGTGGAAGATATCGTCGCTGCGACGCTGGTATATCGAGCGTCGCGATCAGCGAGCAAATTGTAAGGCGTCGCTTCGGTTGCCCATGGCAAGTGTAGCGCTTGCCCTAGAACCGCAGATGGCGGAACAGTTGGCTGCGATGTCTGGCGACATTGACCAACTCAATTCGACAATCGAACGAGCCGTCACTGACGGGAACTTGATCGCATCATCGGCAACAAATATTCGGGCACTGCTCGAAGGCGCAGGGTCAGATGTCTATTTTCGATCGATCACGGAACTCGTCCATGCCGCTAAATGGCAGGAACTAAACGACCGGTTTTATCAGGCGCTAACATTTGGCACGGGTGGGCTGCGAGGGCGCACCGTCGGAAACCTTATCACGACTGCGGAACGCGGGAATGCTCGCGAAGGCGAGCGACCGGAATTCCCGTGCGTCGGCACGAATGCGATGAATTTCTTCAACATCAACCGCGCAACGCGCGGACTTGTTGCTTATCTGCAGGACTGCAACCGGCGCGAGGGAATTTCAACAAAACCAAAACTCGTGATCGCGCATGATCCGCGATTTTTCTCGAAAGAATTCGCCGAATTGGCCGCGAAACTCGCAGCCGAAAACGGGTGCGACGCGTTTGTGTTCGATGGTCCGCGTTCTGTCCCGGAGCTTTCCTTTGCCGTTCGTCATCTGCACGCGAGTGCAGGGATCGTAATCACCGCGAGTCACAATCCGCCTCACGACAATGGCTACAAAGTTTATTTCGACGACGGCGCGCAGGTGATCGAACCATCCGCCAGCGGGATCATTGCCAAGGTAAATGCGATTACGACCGAGTCATTCACGCCGCTTCCTAAAGAGCAACAAGGAAAAGTGACGGTTATCGGAAAGAATATCGACCGGGCTTACATGCGCCGGCTCGAAACGTTGATCCTCGACGCGCGAGTGATTCGCGAGGCGAAATCGCTGCGGATTGTTTACACGCCTTTGCATGGAACCGGGGGCGTAATCATCAAACCGATGCTTACCCGGCTCGGCTTCAATTTCCAAGTCGTGCCGGAGCAGGATTGTTTCGATGGCCGGTTTCCAACCGTGAAATCGCCGAACCCGGAATACGGCGAAGCTTTGACCATGGCGATCGACCTTGCTGAAAAGGAGAACGCCGACCTGGTCGCCGCGACTGACCCGGACTGCGATCGAATGGGAGTGGCAGTCCGAACGAAGGATGGCAAGATGAAATTGCTGACCGGAAACCAAATCGGTTCGCTTTTGGCATGGTATAGAATCAAAACACTGTTCGACAAAGGCGTGCTGAACACGCAAAACGCAGCACGCACCGTGATCATCAAGACTTTTGTCACCACCGATCTGCAAAACGCGATCGCCGATCATTACGGCGTGCCTTGCGTAGAGACGTTGACAGGTTTTAAGTACATCGGCGCGAAGCTGGCAAATTACGAGCGCGCGATTCCCGAACAACTGCGACAGAGTTATGCCGATCTTGCCGAAAACGAAACGCGACGGCTTCGGCTTGCACACTCTTCATTTTATGTTTTCGGGGGCGAAGAAAGCTATGGCTACAGCGGCGCTGATTTTGTTCGCGACAAGGACGGCAACGGCGCCGTAATCATGTTTTGTGAGGTTGCCGCTTACGCGAAATCGCGTGGACAAACCGTCGATCAATTGCTCGAAGAGATCTATTCGCAGTTCGGTTATTCTGCGGAGAAAACCAGTTCGCTCGTTTTCGAAGGCGCAGAGGGAGCAAACAAGATCGCCAGTCTGATGAAATCATACGCGGCCGATCCGGCCCGCGAAATACTCCGCTCAAGAGTGGCAAACATTAGAAATTTCGAGACGGATGAGATCAGAGACGTCGAAGGCGATCTAATTCCAAAAACGAAAATGTTGATGCTTGAGTTGGAAGACGGCACGCGCGTCGCGGTGCGCCCGTCGGGCACAGAGCCGAAAATAAAGTATTACCTCTTTGCGCGCCGCCGGCCGGAAAACGGCAAATTCACCGGCGCGGACCTCGACCGAATCAAAGGGGAGGTTGAAAAGCACTTGGAGGATCTTTGGAATTGGCTGCGAAAGGATGCCGAGTCGCGGCTTCTCGAAGACAGGGAACGGCGATCTCCAGATCGCCGCGCGGCGGACTAGAGACCGCCGCTCCTTGATAGCGCTCCAGATTATGTCGCGCGAGGTTTGTGCAATGCGTTTGCGCTCTCGGCGGCTGGAGTTGATTCTCGCGACGTGAGGAACTGGCAAAGAGCGTTGCGGTTTTGGCCGTGGCTGGCTGCGATCTGTAGCGGGCTTCTTTACGCGGCTTGCTTTGCGCCATTCAACCTGACGTGGTTCTGCTGGATCGCGTTGACCCCGCTCGTCGCCGCAATTTGGTGTTCCGGCGCGGAGTCACGTCATCCGTGGCTTCGAAACCTGCTTCTCGGTTATGTCGCTGGGCTAACGTTCTTCTGGATCGTGTTCTTCTGGCTCACGACGGTCACCGTTCTCGGTTGGTTTGTTCTTCAGTTTTACATGGCGATTT
>JBBQRI010000192.1:0-4558 GCA_038214915.1 Chthoniobacterales bacterium | reverse complement strand
ATCGGAAGGCGAAGCGCTGGTCGAGCTACGGGCGATTGCAAAAAAGAACGAAATCGCACGCTCGTTCATCGGGACTGGCTACTACGACTGCATCACGCCGCCTGTCATTCAGCGAAACATTCTTGAAAACCCTGGCTGGTATACCGCTTACACGCCTTACCAGGCGGAAATCGCGCAAGGGCGGCTCGAAGCGCTGCTGAATTTCCAGCAAATGATCATAGATTTGACTGCCCTCGACATCGCAAACGCTTCCATGCTGGACGAAGCTACGGCTGCAGCTGAAGCGATGGCGCTTTGTCACGCGGCAGTTCCAAATCGGAAGACGTTCTTTGTTGACGATAATTGTCATCCCCAAACGATTGCCGTTGTTCAAACCCGCGCAAAGCCGCTCGGGATCGAGATCAAGATCGGCGATTACTCGCGATTCAAATTCGACAGCACAATTTTCGGCGCGCTTGTTCAATATCCCGCGACCGATGGCGCGATCTACGATTACTCCGAGTTTGTCCGAAAGGCGCACGATGCCGGTGCGCTGGTGGTAGTCGCGGCAGACATTCTTGCGCTGACATTACTCAAACCGCCGGGCGAATTCGGCGCCGATGTTGCCGTCGGTAACACGCAGCGTTTTGGCGTGCCGCTGGGATTCGGCGGGCCGCACGCGGCTTACTTCGCCACGCGCGACGAATTCAAACGTCACATGCCCGGTAGATTGGTGGGCGTTTCACGCGACGCTGAAGGTCGGTCCGCGTATCGCCTCGCATTGCAAACGCGTGAGCAACACATCCGCCGCGACAAAGCGACCAGTAATATCTGCACGGCAGAAGTTCTTCTCGCCGTCGTTGCGTCGATGTATGCGGTTTATCACGGTCCCAGAGGATTGCGCGCGATCGCCGAGCGTGTTCACCGACTAACCAGTCGACTTGCGGATGGTCTCCGCGCCCTTGGTTGCGCCGTCACGCACGAGAATTTCTTCGACACCGTTCGGATCGAAGTGGAATCGAGCGAAGTCACTTTGGGGCACGCGGCCAAAGCGGGTTGCAACCTGCGCGCGCTTGGGCCACGCGCGGTGGGCATTTCTTTCGATGAAACGACAACGTCACGGGACATTGAACTGCTGATGTCCATCTTCCGCCGCACGAACGTCCGCGATTTTGACGATGACAATATTGGCGACGCGTCAATCCGCATTCCGCAATTCGCAATCCGCACTTCCGAGTATCTCACGCATCCGATCTTCAACACGCATGACACTGAAACCGAGATGCTGCGCTATTTGAAGAAACTGGAATCGCGCGATCTATCGCTCACAACGTCCATGATTCCGCTCGGCTCATGCACAATGAAGCTCAACGCCACCGCGGAAATGTTCCCGATTTCATGGCCGGAGATTTCCAAATTGCATCCGTTCGCTCCCACCGGACAGGCGGCGGGCTACTTGGAAATTTTCCGGCAACTGGAAGACTGGCTCGCAGAAATCACTGGCTTCGCCGCGGTTTCATTGCAACCGAATGCCGGATCGCAGGGCGAATTCGCAGGTCTGTTAGCCATTCGCGAATATCATGCATCGCGCGGCGAAGCACATCGCAACGTTTGTCTTATTCCGACATCGGCGCACGGCACGAATCCAGCCAGCGCGATAATGGCAGGATTCAAGGTTGTGTCGGTCGCCTGCTTGAAAGATGGAGACATCGACCTTGCAGATCTTCGCGCGAAAGCAGACGAACACGCACGCGATCTCGCCGCTCTAATGGTGACCTACCCATCAACGCACGGCGTATTCGAGCCGACGATTCGCGAAATTTGCAACATCGTTCACGCGCATGGCGGTCAGGTTTACATGGACGGCGCAAACTTGAATGCGCAGGTCGGTCTTTGTCGCCCCGGCGATTACGGCGCCGATGTTTGTCATCTGAATTTGCACAAGACGTTTTGCATCCCACACGGGGGCGGCGGCCCGGGTGTAGGACCGATCGGTGTAGCCAAACATCTCGTGCCCTTCTTGCCCAGCAGAGCCAACATCGAACATCGAAAATCGACCATCGAACATCGCGTTGGTCCGGTCGCGGCAGCGCCGTGGGGCAGCGCCAGCATTCTGACGATCACGTGGATGTACATTCGCATGATGGGTCCCGCCGGGTTGAAACGCGCGAGCGAGGTGGCGATTCTCAACGCTAATTACATCGCTAAACGGCTCGATCCGTACTTTCCCGTTCTTTTTAAGGGCAAGCATGGTCTCGTCGCGCACGAATGCATTGTCGACCTGCGCCAGTGGAGAAGCGCAGGCATTGAAGTCGAAGATGTGGCAAAGCGTTTGATGGATTACGGCTTTCACGCGCCAACCGTTTCGTGGCCGGTTGGCGGGACAATGATGATCGAGCCGACTGAGAGCGAACCGAAGCACGAGCTTGATCGTTTTTGCGATGCGATGATCTCCATCCACGCGGAAATGCAAGCAATCGCCGACGGAAAACAGGATCGGCAAAACAACTTGCTCAAGAACGCACCGCACACCGCGCAACAAATCGCGTCCGACAAATGGGACCGCCCCTACTCGCGCGAGCAGGCAGCTTTTCCCGCGGCGTGGACGCGCGACCACAAATTCTGGCCCGCAGTTGGCCGCATCAACAACGTCTACGGCGATAGGAATCTGTTCTGCTCTTGCCCGCCAGTGGAAGAGTTCGAAAAGGGGTAGCTCTCGCGCGCTATGCTTCCGGCGCTAGCTCCGGGGTACCGACGCGGGTGGGAACGAGGCGAAGTGCGCTGCCGTTCGTTTCCTCGGCTGCAGCGGGACCGGCTTCGTGATATTCGGCGTCGCTGTTCACCTGCCACAGATCGTAGAGCTTTGCGTCGGCGAGAATATTTTCCACGCACAACATCGCTGTCATCATGGCGTGATCCTGGTTGTTGTATTTATGCATGCCGTTACGGCCGACCAAGTGCAGGTTCGGGTAACGCGTGTCCAACTCCTGACGAATGGTGGCGACGTGCCGCGCGTAGTCGTCATCGTAAACCGGATAGGCCTTCTTTTGACGAACGACGCAGCCATCGACGAAATCGCCTTCCTTCGCCAACCCGATCTGAATCAGCTCGCGCTTTGCAAGCTCAATCAAATCGTTATCGCCCGAATCCCACAGCCCATCGTGTTCGAAACAGAAATACTCCAGACCGTAACAAACCTTATCCGTCTCGGGCACCATTTCGGGCGACCATGAACGGAAATTCTGAACACGGCCGACTTTGACGCTCGGGTCGTGAATGTAGATCCAGTTATCATCGAACATCTCTCGATCTTTCAAGATCAACATCACTGTCAGGAAATCGCGATACTTGAGGCTTTCAGCTGCGCGCTTGGTTCGTTCACTCACAGCCGGTGACAAACCGCGGACCAGCTCGCGCATTGGGGCGGATGAAATGACATGTTCGGCTTCGAGTATTTGCAGATCTCCGTCGCCGTTTTTGTATTCGACATTCCATTGGCCAGCCAAATCGTCGTAGGAACAGCGCGTCACTCTGCAGCCCATCTCCAATTTGCCGTGCAGCGCCGTCATCTTTTCGGCACACGCCTCCCACATCATTCCCGGGCCTCGTCGCGGATAACGAAAAGAATTAATCAGTGTCTTAATGACTTTGCTCCGGTCGCCGTTGTAATGCTGCGGAATAAGCGCGTTCTTGATTGCGCTGCCTAATGACAGGCCTTTGATCCGTTGCGCCGCCCAGTCTGCGGAAATCTCCTTGCAGCTCATGCCCCAGACTTTTTCGGTGTAGCTTTTGAAGAACGTGTTAAACAGCCGTTTTCCGAATTGATTGCACACCCATTCTTCGAAATTCCGCGGGTTTCGGATCGGAAACAGACGCGCTTTCAACCATGAAAGAACGCATAAAATCGATTTGAAGACGCCCAGCTTGAGCAGCGCTTCGATCGGCTTCAATGGATAGGAAAAAAACTTGCCGCCGTAAAAAATCCGCGATGAACGCGGGCGCGTGAGCATGTCATTCGGCAAAATCTCGGTCCACAAGTCTTCGACCGGTTTGGATTTTGAGAAGAAACGGTGACCGCCGATATCGAAATGAAAGCCCTTGTAGGTTGCCGTGCGCGAAATGCCGCCCACGTAAACGGGATCGGCTTCCAGAACGACGACATCGACGTCGTTTTTGGAAAGCAGATAGCCAGCCGTTAGACCTGCCGGACCTGCACCGATAATGACAACCTTTGCCTTCATGTTCTGCTACGCGACCCAGTGGCCCCGAGTGAAATTCCAGACGTACCAGCCCTGTACGCACAGCCCGGCAGCGCTGACCAACACTACTGCCGCTGTCCCTAATGCCCGCACCCATATTGGCGGCGTGCGAAATTGACCCAGAAAATTCAAAAGCGCCAGCACGATCAAAGCGTACGCGCTGAACTCGTAACGCAGCATACTTTCCATGTCGACGCAGGCGACTCCGCTCACCGAGAGGTAATAAATCGTGGCCGCGCAGAAATAGATCCCTGCGCGTACCGGCAGGCCGGCGCGGCGCCGAATCGCTGGAATCAATTCGCAAACTGCGATGGCAACGA
>JBBQRI010000191.1:0-4583 GCA_038214915.1 Chthoniobacterales bacterium | reverse complement strand
TTAAAGTGGTACGCGAGCTGGGTTCAGAACGTCGCGAGACAGTTCGGTCCTTATCCACTGTGGGCGCAGGAGAATTGAGGGGTTCAGACCTTAGTACGAGAGGACCGGGTCTGACGAACCGCTGGTGTTCCAGTTGTCGTGTCAACGGCAGCGCTGGGTAGCTATGTTCGGAAAGGATAAGCGCTGAAAGCATCTAAGCGCCAAGCCTGTCCCAAGATGAGATCTCCCTGAAGGGTCGTGGTAGACCACCACGTTGATAGGCTCCGGGTGTAAGCACAGTAATGTGTTCAGCTCAGGAGTACTAATAACCCGTTCGGCTTGATCTTTTACTTTTCTGTTAAGCCGTTCCGCGCTTTTGCGGAGCGGCAAACAGAGGAGACAAAAGATCTCAATTAAAACTCAGATGTTGTAGCGTCCGCTGTTCTCAGCGGATTTGTTTCCGAAAACCTGTATGTAGATGCCAGCGAATCAGAAAAGATTTTCGATTTGCGACTTGCGAGTGCCGATTGAAAATCGTGTTCTTTCGAAATTTAGATAGGGCGATTGACGGGAATCGTCCGAAGTCTCCAGAGACTCGGCTTCGCGCTTGCGTCGCTGCGACAGCAGCGAGCCGCCAGTGCGGTTCCGCACTCTGGTGACATTAGCGTAGTGGCACCACCCGTTCCCATTCCGAACACGGAAGTGAAACGCTGCAGCCCCGATGGTAGTACGGCGATAGGCCGTGCGAGAGTAGGACGTCGCCAGAACTAAATGCCCGGTGAGCTTCTCATCGGGCATTTTGCTTTCTTTCCCATGCTGGGAGTGAACGCGGCCTCGCGTTCACGAACTTGTATTCGTCGCGCACCGACAAACGCCGGGTCTTGATTTCGCCACCTAACTTTATTACAACGGCGCGATGGTGGCAGACGAAACACCACCGCCCCCGCCGCCGGCTGTTGCGCAAACAGTTCCTCGTACTCCGCCTGTCGCGATTTGGAGTCTCATCTTAGCTGTTCTCTCATTTACGTGCGGTTGGCTATTCACTGCAATCCCGGCGGTGATCTGCGGCCATATCGCTCGTGCGAAAATTCGCAAGTCTGGCGGCGCACTCGGCGGAAGAGGCATCGCGACGGCCGGGCTGATTTTAGGCTACATCGCTCTTGTGCTCGGTATTATGGGCATCCCGCTGCTTGTCAGCATGATCCAGTCGGATCGCGAGCGGTTACAACGACTTTCCACTGAGCGAAAGGAAATCGCGTCTGACGATGGCAAAATAAAAGTCACCGGTCCGGGTACGTGGACCAACCGCCAGAGCTCAATAAACAGGCATCGCTGCAAGTCGGTAACAAGAGCAAGGAAGTGTATTTGATCGTCATCACCGACACGAAAACTGACCTCGACAATTTCACTCTTGAAAAACACCATCAACAGACCCGTGACCGCATGTTGCAGAAAATGAAGAACGCGTCAGGTACTCAACCTGTTTCACTAACGATCGATGGTCATCCAGCTTTGCAAGACGAACTAACGGGAAGCGAAAAGGGCACCAACGTTGTCTTCCTTCACACCACCGTGGACGACGGCGATCATTTTCAACAAATCCTCGCGTGGACACTGAAATCGCGGTGGCAAAAACAGGATCAACTGCTGGGCGAAATCACCGCGAGTTTCCGGAGCAAAAATAACGTCGTTAACGCTATGCGTTCGCGCGCGCGCAGGCCATCCGATTGACGCTCCTGCCCAAATCACGCTTGGCTCGCTAGCGCGTCAATTGTCTTCCACTCTTCTGCGGTAAGCTGTATTTTTCGCGCCGCCATATTTTCGTCCAGGTGCGCGAGCGATGATGTGCCTGGAATCGGCAGCATTACTCGGGATCGATGCAGCAGCCACGCCAGCCCTAGCTGATAAATGGTTATGCTGTGATCCTTCGCGACTTTTTCCAAAGCGGCGCTGGTCATTCCTCTGGCGCCACCAACCGGCGCCCATGGCATGAAGCCGATCTGTTCTTTTTCGCAATATGCGAGGGTATCGTCCCATTTTCGGTCAGTGATGTTGTAGCGATTCTGCACGGTCGCGATCGGCACAATCTTGCGCGCGCTCTCAACCTGCTTGGGCGATACTTCTGACAATCCGATGTGGCGAATCTTGCCGGCGCTCTGCGCTTCCTTCAACGCCCCTAACGAATCTTTCATCGGTACCTTTGGATCGACACGGTGAAGTTGATAAAGATCGATGCGCTCAAGTTTTAGACGCTTCAAGCTTTTGTCGATGCATTGCTTGAGATATTCAGGCCGACCATCTGGTACCCATTGATTAGGACCGGGTCGGGTGTTACCGCCTTTCGTCGCAATGACAAGTCCCTTCGGATAAGGATAAAGCGCTTCTGCGATAAGTAATTCATCAGTTTCGGGTCCGTAAGCATCCGCCGTGTCGATCAAATTCGCGCCGAGCTCGACGGCGCGGCGCAGAACTTTGAGCGCATTCTCGCGATCCGGCGGCCAACCCCAGATCCCCTCGCCTGTTAGACGCATCGCGCCAAATCCAAGTCGATTAACCGGCAAATCGCCACCAATGCTGAAACTGGAATTATCGCTCGCCGATGCAGCCGGGAAGAGTGTGGTCGCTCTGCCCGCCAAAAGCGACGCTCCGCCTGCGAGCGTCGCACGAAGAAACAGACGGCGGCTCATGCCGCTGCGAATTCGATCGTGGTTTATTGAAAAACGTTCGTCATTCATAGCACGAAACGTAAGTTCACATGGAATGTTTTCACTAAGCAAGTTTGAGCCCACCTTGGACGCGTGCGAGCCGGTTTCGCCGTGAATGAAGGTAACCAAGTCGTTTGCATCCGCGTAATCCGCGGTAAGCTGTCTGTATGCTAACGAGTCAGAAAGTCATTGACGCGATCAACGAGCAAATCGGATACGAGTTCAGCGCGGAGCTACAGTATTACGCGATCGGGGCGCATTTTGCGTCGGAGGCGCTCCCGCAGTTGGCGCAGCATTTTTTCCAGCAGGCCGAGGAAGAAAAGGGGCACGCGCTGCGCTTTGTCAAATACGTGGTCGACGCCGGCGGGCGCGTGGTGATCCCGGCGATCGATGCGCCAAAATCGAAGTTCAAGACTCCGCGCGACGCGGTGAAACTATCGCTCGACCAGGAAATTCATGTCACCCAACAAATAAACGGGCTGGTGGAATTGGCCCGAAAGCAGAACGATTACATCACGATTAATTTTCTCCAATGGTTCCTGACCGAACAGCTCGAGGAAGTTTCGTCGATGGATAATCTGCTCAAGATCATCGAGCGCGCCGGGAACGATTTGCTTCAAGCCGATGAATATCTCGCTCGCGTCGGACTGAGAACGATGCCCGAACCACCGAAGCAATAGCACCGTCGTCCGAGCCGGACTGGCCTTAATGCATCCATTTTGCCGCTGAGAACAGCCGGCCAGTGCAGCGACCGCCATAAAGCGGAGGCTGGTATCACCTTCAAAGACCATTTTTCGAAGCAGGCGGCAGGTTATGCGAAGTTCAGGCCGCGGTATCCGCAAAAATTATTCGACTATCTGGGAAGCATCGCACCGAGTCGTCAGCTCGCATGGCATTGCGGCACGGGGAATGGACAAGCAGCAGTTGGATTGGCATCTGTGTTCGATCGCGTCATTGCGACGGATGCGAGTGAGAAGCAGATCGCGAACGCGCAGTCACATAAGATAGTCGAGTATCGTGTTGCGCCGGCCGAGAACAGCGGCATCGGATCAGAAACGATTGATCTGATCATGGTCTCGCAAGCATTGCACTGGTTCGATCTGGACCGCTTTTACGCGGAAGCGCGCCGAGTATTAAAATCCGACGGCGTCCTCGCTGCGTCAGCTTACAACTTGTTACACGTCGAACCGGCCATCGATGAGGTGGTGAATCGATACTACTACCAAGTGGTCGGGCCCTTCTGGCCGCCGGAACGCAAGCTTGTCGAACAATTCGCCGATCTACCCTTCCCATTTCACAAGGTGGATGCGCCGAAGTTCGAGATGACAGCGCAATGGGATCTCGATCATCTCATTGGCTATCTTCGAACGTGGTCTTCGACGCAGCGGTTCCTCGCTGCGAAAGGCAGCGATCCGTTGGAGCAAATACTGGATGAGCTTCGCAGCGCCTGGGGAAACGCGAAACAGATGCGGCACGTCCTTTGGCCGTTGACTTTGCGGGTCGGGATCAACGGTAGTGGCCAGCCGCCGAAGGAATGATGTTGAAGCGCGCCCGGCGGTCGCGCCCTCTAATTTGTCCGGAGTTCCTGTTTTGAAAGCCTGGCCGTTGCTTCGCATCCGTTGCAGCCTAATTCGATGTGAATCCTGCGTTTCTGGTTCAAAAGCGCTTGAATAGAATGAATCCCATGGAGTCTAATCCGCACATGAAGATAAAATCAGCACTCAGTTTATTGGCCGCCGCGAGCCTTGCGCTAAGTAGCGCAGCTTTTGCCGCGGGTGCGAAGACTTATGAGGTCACAGGGCCGGTCCTAGAAGTAAATGAATCTATGATCGCGGTGCAGAAGGGGAAAGACCGTTGGGAGATTAATCGCGACGCGAACACCAAAGTCACAGGTGACGT
>JBBQRI010000190.1:0-4592 GCA_038214915.1 Chthoniobacterales bacterium | reverse complement strand
GATTTCCGGATTTCCGAGACACCGATTTTTTTTACCGGCGAATTCACGGATGAAGTCACGCGCGCCGCGAATGAGATTGTGGCCAAGACGCGCACGCCGGAGTTTGTCAAATATTCGGCGGTGGCGGTTCCGAAGGACTTGGAAGTGCCTAACGAATCAGCGCACCCAAGTTTTCATCTCGTCGATTTCGCAATTTGTGCCGAAGGCGGTCGGTTGGTCCCTCGCTTGATCGAATTACAGGCATTCCCCAGCTTGTTCGGGTTTCAGTTGGTGCTGTTGAATTGCATCCGCAAAGCGTACCCAGTCATTCCCCGCGATTGGACCTCATCATTTGGTGGAATCAAGGATGACACGTATCTCGAACTACTCCGGCGCACCATCATTGCAGATTCACCGGTAGAGAGTGTGGTGTTGCTCGACATCGAGCCGGAAAAACAAAAAACTCGCGTGGATTTTGCCGCTACCGAAACGTTTCTCGGCATTCGACCGGTTTGCGTGACCAAAATCAAGAAGTGGGGCCGACAATTATTCTACGATTGCGACGGGCGCGAAGTCCGAATCGAACGAATTTATAATCGCGTTATCTTCGATGAACTGAATCAACGGCACGATCTGAATTTACAGTTTCGTTTACAGGATGATCTCGATGTCACGTGGGTCGGTCACCCGAACTGGTATTTCCGGATCAGTAAGCATTCCCTGCCGTTTCTCAAAACCGAACACACTTCGCCAACGTTTTTCGTTGATGAATTTCCATCTGACGAAAAGATCGGAGATTACGTGTTGAAACCGCTTTATTCATTCGCCGGCCACGGTGTGGACATGGAGCCGACGCGAGAAAAAATCGCTGGGTTGCAAAATCCGCACGAATGGATTTTGCAGAGGAAAGTCGAGTACGCACCGTTTGTGCCGACGATCGACGGTCACAAATCGAAGGCGGAGATCCGGATGATGTTTGTATGGCCGGATCGGGATCGCGATCCTACGCTCGTGAACAATCTAGTCCGAATGAGTCAGGGCAAAATGATGGGCGTCGATTTCAACATCGATAAAACCTGGGTCGGCGCCACTATCGCGCTGCACGGAGCAACGGAACGTTAGAGCGTCACAAATTAACGGCCTCCCCATTCGCTGCGATAAGCCGTTCGACGATCACGACGTCAAGCCAGCGACCATCGAGGCGCGCATGTTTCTCGTACACGCCGACCTCACGAAATCCGTGTTTGCGGCAGAGCGCGCGACTGGCCTCGTTGAAAGGAAAGATGCGTGATAGCAGTTTCCACAATCCCAGCCGCTTCGCTTCGCTGATGAGACCAGCGAGCAGTAGATCACCTGCGCCTCGACGTCTCCAGTCGCGATGGACGTACATCGAAAATTCGCCGATGCCCCGATAACATTCTCGGTCCCGGTACGGTCCAGCGCCAGCCCAGCCGATGATTTCGCCGTCGATTTGCGCAACAACGGCGGGATAACGACCAGCGATGGCTTGAAGCCACGCCTGCTGATCTTCCCCGGATCGCCGACTGGTTTCATAGGTGGCGACACGGTCCTCGATGCCTTGATTGTAAATTTCAGCAATCGCCGCGGCATCCTCTACGCTGGCGGTCCGAATGTGCATCCCGTCCACACTGGGACGTTCGAGCGCGCGATTACGCCGGTTCCGTTGACACTGTTGTTTCACCGGAGCCTTGCTCGAACGCCTGCTGCACCGCGCGCCACGCCAGCATCGCGCACTTCACCCGTTGTGGGAATTTCCGAACGCCTTGCATCGCGCGCAGATCGCCGAGCGTTTTCGGTGACTCGCTCGTTTCCTTTGTCACCAGATCTTGAAATGCGCGGAGCATCTCCATTACTTCCGCGCGGCTTTTTCCCTTCAATTTCATCGTCATCAACGAAGCGGATGCCTGGCTGATCGCGCATCCGTGTCCGCTGAATTTGATGTCCTCCAAGCCGCCGTTCGCGTCGAATTTTACGGCTAGATGAATTTCGTCCCCGCACGCCGGATTATCGCCGTGCACCACTACGGCAGCGTCGGGCAGCTCGCCAAAATTCCGCGGTCGCCGCGAATGATCGAGGATCACCTCCTGGTAAAGCTCTTCGATTTCCTGGCTCATGACAGAGGGCGGACTGGAGACCGCCCCTCCTTGGGAGAAAAGAAACGCACCGCAGCGTGAAGGATTTCAATCATTCGATCGATCTCCTCCATCGTGTTGTAGAAGTAGAAGCTCGCGCGCGTTGTGCCCGATACGCCGAAGCGACGCATCAATGGCTGGTTGCAATGATGCCCACCGCGCATCGCCAGCCCGTACTCATCCGCGAACGTGGTCAGATCATGCGGATGCGCAGCGTCCATGACAAACCCAACCAGCGCACCACGCTCCTCCTTTGGCCCCAAAATGCGCGTGCCCGGCAATTCGCCGATCCGCTCAGCCGCGTATCGCGCAAGTTGCGAGTCGTGTTCGAAAATCGCCGGTCGGCCGATTCTCTCGATATAATCAATCGCTGCCGCTAGCCCGATCGCGCCGGCAATGTTGGGCGTGCCAGCTTCGAACCGGTGTGGCGGCTTCTTAAACGTGCTCTTTTCGAGCGTGACACTTACGATCATTTCGCCGCCGCCGTGCCATGGCGGCATGGAATCCAAAAGCTCCGCGCGTCCGTAAAGCACGCCAATGCCAGTCGGTCCACACATTTTGTGCCCGGAAATGGCCAGGAAATCGCAACCCAATTCCTGCACGTCGACCGGCATGTGCCCCGCGCTCTGCGCCGCGTCTACGAGCGTCAGCGCCCCCACAGCGCGAGCTTTGGCGCAAAGCTCGGCCACTGGATTGATTGTGCCGAGGGAGTTTGAGATGTGCGTGAAGGCGAAAAGTTTTACTTCTGGTGTTAGCAGGGAAGAAAGCTGGTCAACATCAAGAGTTCCATCGTCAAGCACCGGCACAAATTGGAGTCGCGCACCCGTGCATTCGGCCAGCAACTGCCATGGCACCAGGTTGCTGTGATGTTCCATCACGGTCAGAAGAATTACGTCCCCTTCGCGAATGAATTTTCCGCCCCACGCCTGAGCGACGAGGTTAATGCTCTCTGTCGTCCCGCGCGTGAAGATGATCTCGTCAGGACTCGCCGCGCCGATGTACTCCGCGACGCGCTGCCGCGCTTTCTCATAAGCGTCGGTCGCACGCGAGCTCAGCATATGCAGGCCGCGATGCACATTCGCGTTGTCGCGTTCGTAAAAATTCCGCAACGCCTCGATTACCGCGCGCGGCTTTTGCGAACTCGCCGCGCTATCGAAATAGATCAGCGGATGGCCGCGTACCTGCTGACGCAGGATCGGGAAGTCCTCGCGGAGAGCACTCCAGTCTACCTGACTCGCGGCGGCCTTATGCACGCTATAATCTGCTATACCGCGTCCTGCGCGCCACCTCTATTCACAGGACGAGATCGTCGTCCCGATGGAAGTCGAGGTCTCGTGACGAAGCCGCTGGATTCGGGATTCCTTCGACTTCGCGGGTTCGCTCAGGACGACCAATGGCGCAGCTCTTGGTCTACCTCCGCGAAGGCGTTCGCGGCGGATTCCAAATCTTCAGGGGAATGCGCGGCAGAGATTTGCGTGCGGACACGCGCGGTGCCGTGTGGCACGACCGGGTAGAAGAAACCAATGACGTAAACTCCTTTCTCCAACATGCGTGCGGCGAATTTTTGCGACTTCGCCGCGTCGCCGATCATAATGGGGACGATCGGATGCACGCCGGGTTTAATGGTCAGGCCGCGTTCGATCAGCGCAGCACGGAAGAACTTTGTGTTCTCCTCGAGCTTGTCGCGCAGTTCGGTCGATGCGCTGAGAAGTTCGAGCGCTTTCAGCGACGCGGCGACAACCGGTGGCGCAATTGTGTTGGAAAATAAGTATGGCCGTGACCGCTGCCGCAGAAGATCGACAATTTCCTTTCGCCCGCTGGTGAAGCCGCCGCTGGCGCCGCCGAGGGCCTTCCCGAGCGTGCCGGTGATGATGTCGATCCTTCCCATCACGCCGCAATATTCGTGCGTGCCGCGTCCAGTTTTTCCGAGAAAACCGGTGGCGTGCGCGTCGTCGATCATCGTCAGCGCGCTATACTTTTCGGCGAGATCGCAAATGGCCGAGAGGTTCGCGATCGTGCCGTCCATCGAAAAACAACCGTCAGTGGCAACCAATCTGAAGCGCGCATCTTGCGCCGCGCCGAGTTGCGCCTCCAGATCTGCCATGTCGTTGTGTTTGTAGCGAAACCGTTGCGCTTTGCACAGGCGGATGCCGTCGATGATGCTGGCGTGATTCAATTCATCGCTGATTACCGCGTCCTTCTCGCTGAGCAGTGTTTCGAATAATCCGCCGTTGGCGTCGAAACAGGAGGGATAAAGGATCGTTTCTTCTGTCCCAAGGAATTTCGTAAGCGAGGCTTCCAGTTCCTTGTGAATGTCCTGTGTGCCGCAGATGAAACGCACGCTCGCCATCCCGAAACCATGCGTGTCGAGAGCTTCTTTGGCAGCGGCAATCAGCGCCGGATGATCTGCCAGGCCGAGATAGTTGTTCGCGCACATGTTCAGAACGCGTTTGCCGCCGG
>JBBQRI010000189.1:0-4605 GCA_038214915.1 Chthoniobacterales bacterium | reverse complement strand
ACTGGGTTGCGCCGATTTTTCGCCCCTCCGGCGTTGCTCGTCGGTTACAGACCACAGCGGGTATGCGCCCTCCTCGCGCCTTGGAGAGACGAAAAATCGGCAGCAAAGCGGTATGGTTGAGTACTTCAACAGGCTCCTAAGCCCTTGCGACCGACGCGTGGTCTTCGGGGCAATGGTGCGTCTCGATCGTCACGTGGACCAGTTCGTGGTATTCGCGCAGCAACGCTCGATACGACTCGCAGCTCTTCGGTTCATGGGCGACGATGGAAACCATCGCGGCAAATTTTCCGATGCCGACCTGCCACACATGCAATCGGTCACGACCGAATCGCCATCGCTTTCTACCGCACGGCGAATTGCTTCAGGCAAATCTGATGACGGCGGCGTACGATCGAGCAGAATCCCGCCGGTATCGCGCAACAGCGTGTAAGACCATGAGAAAACCACGCCACTGCCGACAATTCCCACGACCGGATCAAGCCAGGCCCAGCCGAAAAATTTGCCGCCCGTTAGTGCCGTGATCGCGAGGACGGAAGTGAACGCATCGGCGAGTACGTGCATATAGGCTGCGCGCAGATTTAAGTCGTGTTTATGTGCGCTCCCGCCATCGTGTTCGTGGTGGCGATCGGCCAGCAACACTGCGCAGCCCAGATTCACCAACAAGCCAAGGCAAGCAATTCCGATCGCCTCGTTAAAGTGAATTTCAAGTGGAGCAAAGAGCCGGTGCACTGATTCGCCTGCCATCAATAACGCCACAATCGCGAGCACGACCGCGCTGGTGAATCCGCCTAGCACCCCGATTTTTCCCGTGCCGAAACTGAAACGCGCATTGCCGGCTTGTGTTCGGGCGAAATAATACGCCGCGGCCGTTATGAGGAAGGCGACGACATGTGTGCTCATGTGCCAGCCGTCGGCCAGCAAAGCCATCGAGTGCGACATCAAACCAGCGACGATCTCGACAACCATCATCGCGGCAGTGATACCGATCACAATCCGGGTGCGCCGTTCCGCGTGCGAAAAATCCGGAACGAAATCGTGTCGCTTACGAAAACGCGAGTGATCGGTGCGAAGCATGTCGATTCAGTTTAGCGCCACCACCGAAAACGGCCAATGCGCTCCATCATTGCAAAAGCGTTTGGGTCTCCGGCTTTTATTTTTCGAACGAGCTATTCGGAAGTCTTGCCGGTTCTCTCGACTTGTGTCTGGAAGACGACATGACGTTTGCCGGCTTCGAAAGTTTTCCCTGCTGCGCGGGCGCGGACCTTTTCCGCCCATTTGATGTTCTCGTAGTATCGGTCCTGATCTGACGGGACCAGATTCCAACGGAGATGTCCGAAATGACGCCAGCACTCGAGAATCATCCCGCGATCAAACGGCTGTCCTTTCGCCGTGACGACCAGGCAATTGTTTTCGCGCCATGTGTCCCGGTATGTGTCACCCCAGTGAAGTTCAAGCGTCTTGAGTTTCAAGGTGTCGAGCGCAAGAAGCAGGTCCTCGCTCCATTGGTAACAATAGCCACGTTTCCTCCAGCCGTGAAAGACGAGGAAGTTGTTAAAAATCGGCGTACCAAACATCCGATACTCCTGCCTTAGCCGCGCCACCGTGGCATAGGCGCATTCTGCGAGGAGTTTCGCTTCGTTTGGATCTACTCTGCGCGAAAGCCTCGCGAGCTGGTTCGCCAATTCTTCGGCCTTGGCAAAATCCTTGGGTGGCACTTCGAAATGCTGCCGTTGCTGTTCAGCGCTAACGACCGCGCTAGAAACCGCAAACGCGGTAATTATGCCGGCGACAAGTCTCGTATGCATTTACAAAATCCTTCGAGGAGACAGCATCCGTCGCGGGTATGCGGCGCAAAGTGCCACGCAAAATTTTGCAACGCAAAACGCAGAACTTGCCGAGTGATGCTCAAGAGCTTGCGCCTGCTTCGGCTGCATCGGATTCAGCCGGCCAGCTTCTCGAGCGGCTGATTGTTTGCTAACTTCGTGATGTTGTCGATCGTCGTAGCCGCGATGTTCAATAAGGCTTCTCGCGTGAAGAAAGCCTGGTGGCCGGTGATGATCACATTTGGAAACGTGAGCAGTCGCGCGAACACGTCGTCGCTAAGAATTAACCCCGAACGATCCTCAAAAAAGATTTCTTCTTCCTCCTCGTAAACATCGAGGCCGAGGTAGCCGATCTTGCCGCTCTTTAGCCCTTCGATAATGGCGACGGTATCCAGCAGCGCGCCGCGGCTGGTGTTGATCAGCATGACGCCGTTCTTCATTCTGGCGATGGCGGGGGCACTAACGATGTATTTGTTCTCCGGCGTGAGCGGGCAATGCAGGCTGATGATGTCCGATTGCGCGAACAATTCGTTCAGCTCAACGTAACGCACGCCGAGAGACCGACAGGTCGCATTTGGAAATGGATCGAACCCCAAAATCGGACAACCCAATCCGGTGAGAATTTGCGCCACCACAGCCCCAATTTTTCCTGTGCCGATGATGCCGACTGTTTTGCCGTGCATGTCGAACCCGACCAAGCCGTCGAGCGCGAAATTACCTTCGCGCACGCGATTATAGGCCCGATGCAGTTTCCGGTTGAGCGCCAGCATCAGAGCAATCGTGTGCTCGGCCACCGCATAAGGTGAGTACGCCGGTACGCGCACCACTGTGACGCCGTTTCTTCGCCGCAGCGAGATCGACGTTGTCATAACCGGCGCAGCGCAACGCGATCAGCCGCACGCCTAACGAACGCAGCTTCGCTATCACCGCAGCGTCCACGTGATCATTCACAAACACGCACACGGCTTCAAATCCGGTTGCAAGTCCTACAGTTTCTTCATTCAACTGCGGCTCGATAAAACGGAGTTTATGAAGCGAGTAATTTGCCGCGTTGAGAATTCGCGGTCGTATTTTTTTGCGCTGAAGATTGCGACATTTACAGATCAATCTCCGCGATTGGCCTTGCGACCACAACAGAGGTGAAGCTTGGCAGCAATTGCGAATAGACGCCCATTTTTTTATTCGCGCGCTTGCCGCTCCTTGCAAAGTCGCAGAGTTTTTCGAACCGCCGCGCTGTGTCGATGAAAACCAAAGCAAGGACCAAAAGGATTCGCTTGATCCTCAACGGAAAAGTGGCCGGGAATGACGCTCTCCGCGCCGCAGTTTCTCGGCAGCGAGCGGCTGGACAACGCAGTGAAGTGCGAGTGACCTGGGAAAAGGGAGACGCGCGCCGATTTGTGTCGGAAGCAGACACAGTGGATTTGCTGATTGCAGCCGGAGGGGACGGCACACTGAACGAGGTCGTTCATGGCTTAATGGATCTCTCCAAGCCGACGCGGCCCATTTTGGGAATAGTGCCGCTTGGAACTGCCAATGATTTTGCGACTGGATGCGCTATTCCCCGCGATCCGGCGAAGGCGCTGGCGCTCTGTATGAGAGGTGAGGGAGTGCCAATCGACGTCGGCAAGGCGAATGATCGCTGGTTTATTAATGCAGCCAGCTCTGGCTTCGGTGCCGAGATCACCGCAACCACATCACCAGAACTCAAACGCCTGCTTGGCCCTGACGCCTACGCATTGGTGGGTGCAATTCTGGCGATCAATATTCAACATTATCAGGGAAGGCTGATCTTGCCGGACCGCGAAATTTCTGGCAGCGGCCCGGTAGCAATCGTCGAAAATGGGCGCCAGACGGGCGGCGGCATCCAAGTCGCTCCCCGTGCATGCATCGACGACGGCTTGCTCGATGTGCTTGTCGTTCGTCACATCTCGCCAACGGCGTTGCTCGCCGCGGCGCGAGAATTGCAACAGCTTCCACCCGATGGCGAATATATTTCCTATTGGCAAACGCCCTGGCTGGAGGTCCATCCTGAAGAAGCAATTCCAGTCAACCTGGATGGGGAACCGTTACGCTTCTCGACGGTCCGATATGAAGCCGTACCAAAGGCGATTTCGTTGATCGTTCCGACGAACTGCCCGTTACTCTCGCAACGAACTAAACTGAAGGCCTGACGCCCGTCATTAAGCAACCTAGTTATGACCCGGTCGCAGCGGTGCCGACGTCTGCGGGAGCGTTTGAGGCAGGGCCGTTTGTTCAGTCCGGGGGCTGCTGGTGGTCGCGCAGGAACTACCGAGCAGTCCCGCCAGAAGTAAACTGAGCAGCAGGCGTACCTTCATCATCTCGACCCTTGATAGTTGGGATAATTTGGCATTTTTTGCGACGGCCTACAAGGATCCGGCGTTCTCCAGTTCGCCACCGGGGCGTTAACAAATTTCCGGACCTTTGCTGTGAAAGCCACGCTCCCCGAGCCATGGAAAGTGGCGGCGCACGTGTGCTACGCGTTTGAGCCCAAATCGCTCAATCGCCTTGGCGCGAATGTGCGCGATGGCTTCTTCGACAGAATCCGTCGCGAAAATCAGATTTAAATCCGAGGAACTGATCTTCCCACGCTGCGCCATCTGCTCGATGAAATCGATCAGTTGCCTCCAGTAATCGGTGCCCATGATGACAACCGGAAAGTTTTTGATTTTCCCGTTCTGAATCAGGGAGAGCGCCTCAAAAAGCTCGTCGAGGGTGCCGACGCCGCCGGGCATAACCACGAAGGCGTAGGAATATTTTATCA
>JBBQRI010000188.1:0-4623 GCA_038214915.1 Chthoniobacterales bacterium | reverse complement strand
AATTGAAGGCTGGGCAGTTTTTCGCGGCCTTCGGGCGGCTGAACCCAACGCATCCACACACATGGGATTTCGCAGACACGCCTCTCGTCAACGGCTTATTTTTGGGGCCCGACGGGTTGCGCGGCGTTGGAGCCCAAGGTTCCTGGACGTTGCCTCTACCGTGGTATTCGCAATTAATCTTTGCGTCGCAAAACGGACGCGGCAGCACGGGATTTTCGTTTCGCAATCCCGGTGACGACGGAATGTTTTTCGATCGCATAACGACCGATCGTGAGGCACGCGGCTTGCAAGATTTCGTCTGGATTCCGCGCTTCGAAAATTCTTTTAATTTGAGCGACACCCAGACCGTGCTCGCCGGCCTTTCGGGCGCGTTTGGTTCAAACGAAACCGGCGCAAATTCGCGAACTCAGATTTACGGCGCGGACCTTCTTTACAAATGGAAAAGCTCCCACGCCGAAGGCGGTTTTCCGTTTGTGAAATGGCAGACGGAGTTCATGTATCGCCGCTTCCAGGCCGGCCAGGGCGCTGATGACTCGTTTCCTGTCGCGGAAACGTTTCACGATTGGGGATTCTATTCGCAGGTGCTGTGGGGATTTAAGAAAGGGTGGACCGCCGGCATTCGTGGCGACTTTGTCCACATGCAGGATTCCATGTTTACGGACGACTTAGATCGGCAGTCACGTTGGCGGCTCAGCGCTAATCTCACATGGTATCCGACCGAGTTTTCAAAAATCCGGTTGCAGTACAATCAGGACTTTTTAGAGGAAAACTTTTTCCTCTCCGCACGCGAAGTCGAATCGATCTTTCTCCAGTGGGAATTCATCCTCGGTGCCCATGGTGCCCATAAATTTTAAATACATGAAAAAGATTCTGTTAATCTTGTCTACGCTCATCACTTGCGCTTTCGCAGCGCAGGCCAAACTAAACGTCGTCGCGACCTTGCCTGACTTTGGCTCGCTCGGTCGCGAAATCGGTGGCGACAAGATCAATCTCATTGTTTTGGCCAAACCGACTGAGGATCCGCATTTCGTCGATGCGCGACCAAGTTTCGTTGTTTCGCTCCGCAACGCAGACGTCTTGATCGACGGCGGCGCGGAGCTTGAGTTGGGCTGGTTGCCGCCGCTTCTCCAAAACGCGCGAAACCCGAAAATCGAGATCGGCAAACCCGGACGAGTCCAAGCGTCGGAAGGTGTTCGCCTTATCAACGTGCCCGCAAACGTCACGCGCGCCGCCGGTGACGTGCATGCGCTTGGTAATCCGCATTTCGCGGCGGATCCCATTATCGCCAAAGCGATTGCTCAGCATATCGCGCAAGCGTTTTCTGCGCTCGATCCGGCGAACGCCGCATTTTATGAAGCGAACTACAAAAAATTTGAGGCGACGATCAACTCGAAGCTACAGGAATGGGGCACCGCCATGATGCCATTTCATGGGCAGCACGTCGTTGCGTATCACGACTCATGGCCGTACTTCGCGCACCGCTTTGGTGTGAACATCGACATTTTTCTTGAACCAAAACCGGGAATTCCGCCATCGCCTTCCCATCTCACGGAAGTGATAGCGCAAATGAAAGCGCAGCACATCAAAGCAATCATTGTTGAGCCGTTTCATGATCGGCGTATCGCCGAAAAAGCGGCCAGTGCGACCGGCGCGAAGGTAGTAGAGTTCTCGGAGTTCCCCGGCGGGCTGCCCGGCACAGACAGTTACGTCAGGTTGATTGACACACTTGTCCCGCGACTTGCAGGGGCGCTGAAATAGCCATGTGGGAAGTAATGTTTTGGCCAATCGTGGCCTGCGTTCTTTTGCCATGGTTGCTGGTGTATCTTGGGCTGCACGTTGTTCAGCGCGGCATTATTTTCATCGACATCGCTATGGCGCAGATGGCCGCGCTTGGGATTTGTGTCGCTATTCTTTTCCGACTTGACCCGGAAAGCTGGACGACTTTCGCGATCGGGCTGGCATTCACATTAGCCGGTGCTGCAATTTTTTCACTGACTGGCAAGCGGACGAGCCGAATCCCGCAGGAAGCGGTCATCGGAATTGCATATGTCGTCGCAGCGGCTACGGCGGTGCTGTTGCTTAGCCGGGCAGCAGAAGGTGACGAGGAAATCAAAAACATACTGGTGGGAAATATTTTGCTCGTTACGCCGCGAGAAGTTTGGGAGCGGTTCGTCCTATTCGCGGCGGTAGGCGTTTTGCATTTCGTTTTCCGCCGGAAATTTCTCCTCGTCTCGTTCGATCGCGACACGGCTTACCAAAAAGGACTCCAGGTGCGCTGGTGGGATTTTTTCTTCTACGCTATTTTTGGCCTGGTTGTAACGGCCTTCGTACGAATAGCAGGTGTCTTGCTGGTCTTCAGTTATTTGATTGTCCCGGCTGTCTGCGGAATGAATCTGGCGCAGCGAATGACGAATCGTTTGCTGATCGGCTGGTTCATCGCGCTTCTCGGTGGCGTCGCTGGTTTGTTTCTTTCCTACTGGTGGGACTTGCCTTCGGGTGCGGCGATCGTCTGTACTTTCGGTGCGCTGCTAACTCTCGTCTCTCTTCTGGCGTTTTGCCGCAACCGATTCCACCGGCTGGATGATACACCATGACTGCGTCGATTGTCTGTCCTGCACAGCACACGCATGATATTTCACGCCTAGGCGGCAAAAACAAAGCGCGCGAAGCTCTTGCAAAATGCACCGAGCGCGTTGCCGGGATAGAATGGCCTTGTGCCTATTTTAGAGCGTGGCGCGGCGCAATTCCGAGTGCTTTCTCGATCGCTACCGGGTCGTAAATCTTGCCGCCTTTTATGACGGTGGTGACATTGTTGATGACGCGCTGACATGAAGGCCGGCACGTGACCGCTCACGCGAAGCCCGCGCGCGTGGGCATGATCGGCAATGATCGGAACGAGCTCGGGTTTGACGGAGGAGTAAATCTTGATCTGCGCGTAGCCATGGTCGGCATACCAATCGACATCCTGAACCGCCTGCTCAGCCGTATCCACACGCATCTTGGTGGGCCCGGCGAACTCTCCAGTGCCGTCAATGATGCCAGCTTTCAATACGCGCGGCCCGAGCTCGCTGCCATTATCGAAGCGCGCGACGCGTTGCAGGAAAGTATCTGCGTCATTGGCCATGTCGCGCGCGCTTGTGACGCCGTTAGCGAGATCGAGCGGGCCATCGATGTTGCCGAAATGTTGATGATTATCCCATAAGCCGGGCATCAGAAAGCGGCCATGCGCGTCGATAATCTCGGCATCCGCAGATGCTTTTAAGTCGGCGTCGGGAGCGACACGGATGATGCGATCGCCGCGCACGAGCACACTCATTCCGGGAGTGACACTAAGGTCGCGTGGATCGAACAGCCGCGTGTTGCGGATCACAAGATCGCCTTTTGGAACGTTTGCAACCTGATGCGCGAGATGCTCCGACCAAACGTTGTCCGCCGCTTGTTAGGCTTCCAGCAACTGCGGTATTGCGCCTTCGAACGGAGCTGGAATAACCGAGAACCAGCTCGACACATTTGCCGCCGTATCGCCATTGTGATCGAGCCAGATCGTCTGTGGCGTAAAAAGAAGGCCAATAATGCGGTACTGGGTTAGTTCTGCTTTGCCGGTTGTACCCTTGACAGTGAGCTTACCTGATTCCTCGATACTTGCTTCGCCAGCTGGCAGTAGTTGCAGCTTGTGACCTGGCGCTTTAAGTAGAGCACGCGCGAGCACGCCAGTGAATTCTGGCGGCGCGTTAACCGGGATGTAGAACGCTTCGCCCGCGACGGATTGCTCACCCTGTTCGCTGCGATTTTTCCAGTGTGCTTTACCATTCTTTAGGTCGAATCTCTCCTCGACAGGCGCTTTCATGTAATCGTTGCCGCGGCCTTCGTATTCAGTGGGCACTCCAGCAGTATCGAGCTTCCAGGTTGCTGTAATGTGATCGCCGCGTCCGCGATCGTTATAGGAATATTCGACGTGTGTAAGACCTGCCGGATCGGTCTGTACCGTTTGATCGCCTGCGGGGTTGCCTTGGGTAACAATTTTATCGCTATGTTGCTCCGCGGAGAGTTGCGTGATTCCGGCGAGCGCGATTATGAACGTAATGAATAAGCGCATGGTTCTTTTATGATGCGCTGCGCATCCCAATTGGATTCAAAGCTTATTCAGAAAGGGATATGAAGTATCCCAAAAAGACAAATGAATCTATGACTACAACGTTCCAGAACGCGCTAGTACAACCCAAGCGCTTCGACTGTCTCTTCATCGATTGCTCCCGTGATTGGCAAGCCGTAATCGCGCTGGAAATTCGCGATAGCCGCCCGCGTATCGACGTTCAGAGAGCCTGTGATTGATCCAAAGTAATAGCCTGAATCTTGCAACGCTGTCTGGACGTTCGCGATTACTTCGTCGGGGAGCAAATTACTGTAAGTGTAAACCGGCCCATCGTAGTCGTAATAGGTCTGCAATGGATCGTAACCATAGGCTGGATACCAGTAGCTCCCGTCCAGGAAATAATATCCGGTGGTTACGAAAACGATGGTCTCACAATGATTGTGCCACCAGTTTCGATCATGCCACTCGTGCCAGTGACGGCGGGACGCTTCGTCATGACTGATGTGATCCTTCTTGTCGTGCCACTTTTT
>JBBQRI010000187.1:0-4676 GCA_038214915.1 Chthoniobacterales bacterium | reverse complement strand
AATGTCATGTCGGGTGCGCCGATTTGCAGCGGCACGACGAAATTGCCGAACGCCGCAAAGGCGAGCGGCACGACACCAGCAAAAATCATGATCGTGCCATGCATCGCGCCTAACGAGTTGTAAAAGTCGGGCGTCATTTTCCCATCCGGCATGGACCCCGGGCCGAAGATGTGTGGCAGCCATTTGCCGATCACCGGCAGTGCCTGGCCGGGATAAGCCAGTTGCCAGCGCATCAGCATCATCAGACAGAATCCAAAGAAGAGGAACACCAGCCCGCAGAGGCCATATTGAATTCCGATCACTTTGTGGTCGGTGGAAAAAATATATTTTCGCCACCATCCGAGCTCGTGATGCTCGTGCGCCGCGTCGTGCGCGTGCGGTTCGCGATGGGTGTCAACGGAAGTAGAAGTATCCATTTCAGGAGAAAGTTACGGTGGTTAATATCAGAAGAGAAGCCGTCATTGCAAAGCGAGAAATTTCAAATCACGCGAGAAAAACGCTCGATGGTCTCCGGCTTGCGCTGTGCGAAATTTCCACGTGCAAGATGAACAGAAAGCACGAGCGATCATCCACCTCGATATGGACTGCTTTTACGCAGCGATCGAGGTGCGGGATCGGCCTTCGCTGCGGGGCAAACCTGTCGGCGTGGGCGGCGCACGCGAGCGACGCGGCGTCTTGACCACCTGCAATTACGAGGCGCGCAAGTTCGGAGTCCGCTCAGCTATGCCGACCTTCATGGCGCTGCAACGCTGCCCAAACTTGATTGTGTTGCCGACGCGGTTCGATGTTTACCGGCGCGAAGCGGCGATCATCCGCGGAATTCTTTACCAGTTCACTTCGATCCTCGAACCGCTCTCTCTCGATGAAGCTTATCTTGATGTCAGTGTGCACGCGACCGCCCCGGCAGCACTCGCTCAGGAAATCCGCAGTGCAATTTTTCGTACGACGAAGCTCACATCTTCGGCGGGGATTGGTCCAAACAAGCTCATCGCGAAAATCGCGAGCGAAATTAACAAGCCGAACGACCAGTTCGAAGTGAGGCCGGAACAAGTCGCGGATTTCATGAAAGACTTGCCCGTGCGCAAGATCTGGGGAATCGGCGAGAAGAGCGAACGAAAACTCGAAGAACTAGGCGTCAAAACCTGTGGCGAACTCCAGCGATTCTCGCGGCCTGAGCTTGTTAATGTATTCGGCAAATTTGGCCTTGAGCTCTACGAGCTTTGCCGCGGCATCGATGATCGGCCGGTCGAACCCGATCGTCCGCGCAAATCGCTGAGCACGGAGGAAACGTTCGCTGTCGACCTCGCCACGCTCGAACAATGCGAAGAAAAACTCGAAGAACTCTTCCAGGATGTGATGGCTGATCTGGCGCAAAAAGAATCAACGCGTGAGATCACAAAGATTTTCGTGAAACTGAAGTTCAACGATTTCACGCGCACCACAGCCGAGCGCACGGGAGTTGCGCCAACGTTGGAAGGGTTTCGCTCGCTTTTAGAGGAAGCTTTTGCGCGAACCGAAAAACCGGTGCGCCTGATCGGCGTCGGCGTTCGTTTCGCCGAACCGATGCCCGAGAATGCGCAGATGAACTTGCTCTAGCGGCGCCTCACGCAAAGGAGCGTTGCGAGGGAACGAAATCCGGCCCCAGATTTTGACGTCGCCGTATCACTACATCAGTGTATCAATATGAGAACGACCGTAACGCTGGATGATGAAGCATACGAGGCTGCCACTACTCTTGCCAAAACTTCAGGCAAACGGTTGGGCGAGGTGATTTCCGACCTTATTCGGCGCGCGGTGCAAAAGCCCCATGCTCCCCTGCCCAGAGGCAGCAAACGTTTTCCACGTTTCGATCTTCCCGCGGGTGCTCCGATGATTTCCCTCAAGGCCCTTCGGCGAGCTTGGGAAGAAGAATGAGATTACTTCTCCCCGACGTAAACATTCTGCTCGCAGTTGCGTGGCCAAATCATCCGTTTCATCAGCGCGCTCTGGCGCGGCTCGCGCGCCGCGAACAGCGCCGGTGGGGGACCTGTTTACTGACTCAAGCAGCTTTCGTTCGGCTATCGAGTAATCCTGCTGTTATTCCTGGAGCGAAATCTCCCGCTGAAGCCGGCAAAATGCTTGGCGAGTTTATCCGCGATGCAGATCACGTGTTCCTGGACGGGAAAACCAAGCGCTTGCCACAGTTAGAAGAATTGCTCAGCCGATGTCATGGGCACAACCAAGTGAACGACGCGTTTTTAATCTGGCTGGCTTCATGTCACGGCGCGCGTGTTCTAACGTTCGATTCGCCGCTGCGGCACCTGGCTCCGAATCCCGAATTGGTCGAAGTGATCGCGTGACTTCTGACGGGTCTTCCCGTTGCTGGCTCGCGCACTACAGGCGTTACTGTTTTCCAGAAGAATGACTTCCGCGCAGGAAAGGAAAATCAGACAGACAGGTTGCGATGCGCGCTTTGACAACCTGACGCGTCAACTCTACTCGACTGACGCATCGATTTACCAAATACACCCGGTCGGCGTTGCGTTTCCGAAAACCGCAGAGCAGGCGATTCTTGTCATTCACGCAACAGCGGATGCAGGCCTTTCCATCACGCCTCGCGGCGCCGGCACGAGTCTGGTGGGCAATGCGATTGGCGATGGATTAATCGTCGACTTTTCGCGTTATAACCGACAGATCACTGATTTGGATCTTGAAAAACGCAGCATCCGCGTCGGGGCTGGAGTTGTGCTGGACCAACTCAACGAATTTCTAAAGCCGCACGGTTTTTGTTTCGGACCGGACGTCGCAACCAGTTCGCGGGCCACCCTCGGCGGAATGATCGCGAACAATTCGTCCGGCGCGCGTTGCCCGATTTACGGTACAACAGCCGATCACGTGCTTTCACTGGAAATCGTTTTGGCTGACGGCCGGCTTGAAAAAATCGGAGCAAGCCATGAGTCGTTAGCCTGCGAGCAGGCAAAGATTGAGAAACTCGTTCGCGCGGCGAGCACGGAAATGGCCGAGCGCTGGCCGCCCGGTTTGATCAAACGCTGGCCCGGCTACGGCATCGAACGATTCCTGCGCGTGCCAAATGATCTGACCCATATTCTGGCCGGTAGCGAAGGAACGCTGGCGGCCATCTTCTCCGCTGAGCTCAAGATTTCTCCGCTGCCCCACGAGAAAGGTTTGGGTCTGATCTTTTTCGCGTCGGTAACAGAAGCAATGCAGGCGACGGTTGAGCTTCTCGATCTTAAGCCTGCCGCAATCGAACACATCGATCGGCCGTTGCTCGATCAAACCAAAGGTCAACTTCAGTTTCAGGCCGCGCGCGATCTGCTCGAATTGGAATCGAAACCGTGCGAATCGATTTTGATCGTCGAGTTCTACGAAGACGTCGCGGAGCGTTTGTCGATCTTACAATCCAAAAAAATCGGACTGCGCACAAAGATTTTCACTGACCCGGCGCAAATGAACATGGTCTGGTCCGTGCGCAAATCCGGTTTGTCGCTTTTGACGGGATGCATCGGACCGGCGAAGCCGGTCGCGTTCATCGAAGACGCCGCCGTTCGTCCCGCGCAATTGCCCGATTACGTGCGCGGTTTGCAATCAATTATGAAACCGCTCGGGCTGACGGCGAGCTATTACGGGCATGCCGCCAGCGGACTTTTGCATGTGCGACCGGTGCTCAATATGCACCGCGCCGCCGACCTGAAAAAATTCCGGCAAGTCGCAGATGAAACTTCCGCGCTTGTGCGTCAGTTCAAAGGTTCGCTCTCCGCCGAGCACGGCGTGGGCATCGCGCGCACCGAATATATGCGCGACCAACTTGGCAATCAGTTGCTGGAGGTGATGCGCGAAATCAAACGCGCGTTCGATTCCAAGAATGTTTTCAACCCCGGAAAAATTTTCGCGGATGGGTCGGAGCCGGACGGGCATCACCACAAAATCGACAATCATTTGCGAGAGAATTTTACTCGTCCGCTCGAACTCCCATTTCAGCCAGTGCTCGCGTTTGCGTTCAAAGACCGGTCGTTCACAGGCAACCTCGAGCAATGCAATGGCTGCGGCGGCTGCCTTAAACAGAGCGGCATCATGTGCCCCACGTTCATCGCGACACATGATGAAGTGATGTCCACGCGCGGCCGCGCCAACATCATTCGGGCCGCGCTCGAACTGCGAATAAATCCCGCTACTGCGGGACTGAAATCCGCCGAGCTCGACGCCGCGCTGAGCAACTGCCTCTCGTGCAAAGGTTGCACGCCGGAATGTCCGTCGAACGTGAACCTGGCGCTGCTTAAGGCGGAAATGCTTCACGCCCGATGGCGTCGCGATGGCCTGCCGGTGCGCGAACGTATTCTGAGCAATGTCGATTTGTTAGGCAAACTCGGCTGTCTCATGCCGAGGCTCACGAATCGGCTTCTCGGTTCGAAGGCGGCGCGCATCGCCATGGAGAAGACAATTGGAATCTCTGGACGACGGTCGCTGCCCCATTACGCAAGTGTACGCTTCGACAAGTGGTTCGCACGAAGGGTGGACGCGACGCCTCGTCGCGTTTTTGAAAAGCAAAGCGGCGAGGCGCCGCTTCTACAGAAGCGCGGCAAGGTTATTCTTTGGGACGACACCTTTGTGCGCTATCACGAGCCGCACATCGGCATGGCTGCGGTGAAAGTACTCGAAGCGCTCAGATTCGAAGTTGC
>JBBQRI010000186.1:0-4698 GCA_038214915.1 Chthoniobacterales bacterium | reverse complement strand
TCTTCCGGCGGACCGACATAAGCACGATACTGTGGGTCGCCCGGTTTGAGACCGAGGCCAAGATCTTCTCGATCGGGTGAAGCCGTTTCCATTTTCACTCCAACGATCTTAACGTGGTGCGGTCGAAGGTTTTCAGCGCGTCCTGAGGTTTGTCGGGAAATCCGACCACGCCACGAGACCGGTCGAATTGATAGATGCGGGTCGGTGGCCGTTGACGGAACGGAAATGCCCGGAGCATATTGCCGTCGATCGCGTCGGTTGCGCCCGGGACTCGGCACGCTTTCACCGCCAGAGCACATAAGTCGCTCCTGATCGCGGACGACGAGCTGACGCAGTTCGACAACTCGTTAGGATCCTTTTTGCGATTGAAGAGCTGTTCCCGTCCGCCGTTCGCCATGAAAATGTATTTCCACTGGTCTGTCAGGACCATGATTTTGAAATCATGTGAGCCGGGAACTTCAACCATCCCGATGAGATTCTGGCGCGGAGCGGATTCGCCTCGCAGCATTTTGAGAACATCGATTCCCTCGCGCATCTCGCATGCGCCGGCGGCTCCGGTCGCAATACCGAAAAGATCTGCCAGGCTCATAAATTCAGTTCGCTCGGTTCCCGCAGGCAGCGCGGTTGGCCAACTGAGCAGCAACGGAACGCGGCAGGCCGCCTCAAAGAAGTTTTGTTTCTGCCAGCCGTGATGGTCGCCGAGCAGATCGCCATGGTCGGAAAAAAAACAGATGAGAACGTTCTCGGAGTTTGGTCGAGTTTCGACTGCATCGAGAATTCGTCCGAGGCAATAGTCCAAATAAGTGACCTCGCCGTAATAACGCGCCTTCACGATTTTAGTTAGTGCCGGGTTAATTGCGTCCGCCCAAATGGCGTGACGCATGAAAAGAATTTCTTCGTCAAGGTGATCTTCCTCGATGTTGCCGAGGATTGCCTCTGGCAGTCGATCGGGATTATACATCCGGTTGAAGGGAATCGGCGGAGCCAGTGGTGGATGCGGTCCGACGAACGACACAAATCCGAAGAACGGCCGCGAATCATCTGACTTTGCGATTTCCTCGACCGTGCGATCAGCCGTCCACCATTCGCCGCCTAGATTCGCTGGAAGCGGACTACGTTGCGGAAGGTAAAACATCTCAGTCCGCTCGCCCATGGATTGCTCGAAGAAATCGAACTCCGGATGCTCCCGCGCAAGCCACGAACCGTAGTCATCGCCTTCGCGATTTGGTGGATGGTAAGTTTCTTCGCAGCGCCACAACGTTTCGAAACCCAGGTCTTCGTTCCACGGATTCGTATGGAACTTCCCGACTCCAAAAGTTCGATAGCCAAGACGCGACATCGTTCGGCCCAGGTAGGGTCCGCAACGCGCTTCCATCTCGACTGCTTGACCCGCCACAGCATTTGCCTTCGCATTAGTGAACACGCGGGTCGTCGCCGGCTCGCATCCGGTGCGGATTGTGTAGCGCGCGGCAACACAAACCGGGCAGGTCGCGTATGCGCTCGAAAAACTGACTCCCCTTCGCACCAGTCGATCCATGTTCGGCGTGTAAATGTGCGAGTTCCCGAGCGCAGCGATCGTATCGAACCGCTGCTGGTCGGTCATGACAAACAAAATGTCAGGCCGGGTCATAATGTCATTCTGAGCAAAGCGAAGAATCTCGGATCAATTTTGGATCATTGCCCGAACAGAAACAGACCAGAGATGTTTGAAAGCCTGGCCTCATGCTTCGCATTTCGTTGCAGCGCTCCGCTCAACATGACAGCGGTATCAATGAGATAACTTCTAGGCGTCTGCCAGCTCGCTTCCCGTCAGGCGGCGAAACGCCTCGACGTATTTGGCTGAACTTTTTTCGATCACTTCCTTCGGCAGACGCGGGGCGGGGGGAGTTTTGTCCCAATCGAGTGTCTCCAGATAATCGCGCACAAATTGCTTGTCGAAGCTCGGCGGGCTCTGCCCGACGGTGTACTGATCCTTTGGCCAAAAGCGCGACGAATCCGGTGTCAGACATTCGTCGATCAAAAGCAAATCTTCATCGACGGTGCCGAACTCAAATTTCGTGTCCGCAACGATGATTCCGCACTGGTCGGCATGAGCGCGGCCGCGCGAATAAATATCCAGGCTAAGCTTTTTCACGCGCTCAGCTAATTCGTCGCCGAGAATTTCGGCGCATCGTTTCATGTCGATGTTCTCGTCGTGACCGGTTTCGGCTTTCGTCGCGGGGGTGAAAATTGGCTCGGGTAATTGCGACGCCAACTTAAGTCCTGCCGGCAGCTTAATACCGCAAACGCTCTGCGATTCCTGATATTCCTTCCAACCGGAACCAGCCAGATAACCACGCACTACGCATTCCACCGGCAACGGCTTGGTCTTCTTTACGATCATGGAACGGCCGGCAAGCTGCTCACGGAATGGCTGCAATTCTTTCGGGAACTCGTTGAACGTTGCCGTGACAAAGTGATTCTGGATGTCGTCGAATCGCTTGAACCAGAACGCGGAAATCTGATTCAGTACTGCGCCCTTATGCGGAATGGGATCGGGAAGAATCACGTCAAAGGCGGAAATCCGATCCGTGACGACAAAGAGCAGTGTCTCGCCCAGATCGAACACTTCGCGCACCTTGCCGCTGCGGAGTTTTTTGATGTCGGGAAGATTGATTGAGGATTGCGGAGATGTTTGCATATCAGAAACAGCGAACGTTCAACGTTTGTTGCCGAGCGTCTAGTAAAAACGACGTGCGACTGCCACATGGCCTGCAAAAATCGGCCGCGCAAATCGAAACAACGCTGCAGGTCGTAGACTCGATAGCCGTTGGACTCGAATGCCGGTTGATCGCGAAACTCGGCTGGCCAGAGGTTGGGATCACCTGGATGAGCCACGTACCAGCGAATGCCAGTTTCGCGGACGCTGCGCTGCAAATCCGGAATGTTGTTGGCCTGTTGCAGTCTTTGCAGTTTTCCTATCTGCTCCTGGTAGGAAGATTCTCGGAAGACTTTGCTTTGTCTCGTCCACTCATCAACCCTCGCTGCGAACGAGGGTCGGTCGCTTAATCCTCCAACGATAAGAAATTTGTCCAGCTGCGAATCCTGCACGACAGCATCGGCGGGAAGCTGGTTTCTGATGTATCGAGCGCAGTCGATCAGGCCACGATCCACGCGTATGCTGGAACGCACATTACCTACCGATCCTTTGCCGCGCTGTAACCCCGAGCCATAACACACTGGAACCAGTGTTAAGATGATAGCGCTGACGACTACGCCCCGGGTCCATAGTTGCGGACGACAGGATGCGAGGATCGAAAACAGGCGCCCCGCAGCAAGGGAGCCAACCAGCCAGTAAGCCCACACAAAGGGGCGATGTATGAATTCGTGTGCATTATCCGAGGTGCCGGTTCCACCCATGCCAAAAGTCATCAACAACAGAATCGCTACTGCAGCCAGTGAGATTACTTCCGACGCCTGCCACATTCTGCGCCACGCGACGAGAAGCCACAGGAGGGGAGCAACGACCGCGAAGATTCCCAAAGCATTAACCAGGAGCAACCCGACCGCTTGCGGCAGATGTGCAGGAAACGGATGAGCAGCGCTGAAAACCCGATACCAGCTCTCGACAGATGTACCGCTGGCCATCTTCGCCAATACCTCCCAATACCAAACGCTGCCGGAGAGATCGAATCGGACGTTCGGTCCGAGGTAAAAACGGTTCGCCAGCGGGAGCAAAGCCACTCCGACAGCCACGCAGCCGCCAAGAATTAGCCATTGCCACTGCTTGCGCGGCGGCCACCCCACGATGGCAAAGGAAACTAGCAGAGGAAAAGCCGCGGCGAAGATCTGAATTTTGAAAAAAACAACAAGCGCCCCTACTACCACTCCCGATGCTATCCACACGCGGCGTCCTTCGCGCACACCCTGAGCAATAAGTAATAAGGCTGTTCCGGCGATTGCTACGCCATATAAACCTCCCGGAGCGGCGTGCTGGAGCCAGAAATAGCCATAAGTAGGATGGGCGATGTTTAACAAGCAAAGGTCAGGTATCAGGAAAGTAGCTACGAGCGCCGCAAGTCCGGAGCCTTGACTCCAAAAGGCTCGACCCAAGGCATAGCTGGCCAATCCTGTGAGAAACGATCCGAACGGTGCCCAGAAGCCTGCGACGGTGGCATAAGCTGGAAGGGATCCCACCTTCGCCAAACATATCGGGATAGAGTAACTCGCGTAGTGATAGAAAATCGTTGGAAAGCCCTTCCATTCGTAATTCCCAACTTGAAACAAAGTTTCGGCTCCCAAGCTGCGCGCCACAAAAGTGGCATGGATGAAAAAATCCGACCACGGCTTAAAAACGACGGTCTCATTCAGTGGGGTTGTGGGGAAAATCAGATCTTGAGACCAGCCCGTTGCTGCAACGAGAGAGACAATTACGCTTAGCAGCCCTAAAGGAGAAAGCGGGTCACGCCGGTGACGCGGAAGAAGTTTAGGGATGCTCGCGACTGCGACCAGAAGCACGATCAGCAGAACCCATGGTGAGACTGGCACGAAGAACTTCCACCCCATCACCGCAACTGAGACAACGGTAACTCCCAACAGGAAATCGAGCGCGAAAAAGGATGGAAAACGTAGAGCGGCTGTGACAATTGCGCCGGCTCTAAGCAGAACCCACGGTAGCGCGAAGAGAAAAACTACGGTACCAAAGTTAAGGCTCTTACT
>JBBQRI010000185.1:0-4779 GCA_038214915.1 Chthoniobacterales bacterium | reverse complement strand
AACCCAAATTACGCAACTGGGCACCAGCAGTACGGTAACAACACTTTGTCCGCATTAGGCCGGTTCGATGAGGCAATCGCCGAGGGAAAACGAGCGGTCGAACTTGATCCTCTCTCGCTCGTGATCAACGCGGACCTGGGCATGAATTACTATTATGCACGCCGCTACGACGAAGCTATCACGCAACTTCGCAAAACGCTGGAAATGGATCCTGGCTATTACTACGCCCACGTCAACCTGGGCCAGGTTCTGGCGGCGAAACGAGCGTTCGACGAAGCGATCGGGGAATACCAGAAGGCGCGAGCATTAAACGATGACCCCTTCGTGTTGGCGTTGCTCGGCCACGCGTATGCATCCTCGGGCAACAAGACTGAGGCACTGAAAATACTGGACCAACTGAAAGAGCTATCCAAACAGCGCTATGTCTCAGCGTCTAGCTTTGCCATTGTTTATCTCGCACTCGGCGACAAACAAGAGGCGCTTCGCTGGCTCGAACAAAGCTATCAAGATCGCGCCGGTGCTGACATTGGGTGGATTAGAGTTGACTCGCTTCTCGATCCACTGCACGTCGACCCACGCTTCGAAGCGCTAGCCGAAAAGATTGTGCCGGCGCGCGAGTTCCGCGCGTCTTCGAAATGAAGAGCGGCAACTTCTTTGCCGAGCTGAAGCGGCGCAATGTTTACAAGGTCGCCGTCGCGTATGCGGTTGTCGCCTGGCTGCTCGTCCAAGTGACGACACAGGTTTTCCCAATCTTTGAGATTTCGAATTGGGCCCTCAGACTCATCGTGCTCGCAATCATCATTGGATTTCCAATCTCGCTCGTAGTCGCGTGGGCATTCGAATTGACGTCGGAGGGACTGAAACGGACGGAAGACGTTGATCCTACAGCAGGAACGCGCACGAAAGGTCACGCGTGGATTTACATCGTTATTGTTGGCGCGCTGCTTTCGGTCGGACTGTTCATGTTCGGCCGTTACGGCTTTCGCGAGAAGAATTCGGCGTCTAGAGAACTGCCTGCGAAGTCGATCGCGGTGTTGCCGTTCGTGAACATAAGCGCGGATAACACTGACGAGTATTTGAGTGATGGCGTCAGCGAAGAGTTAATTACCGCGCTCTCGAAGATCACTGGTTTAAAGGTCAAGGCTCGCACCTCTTCGTTCGCGTTTAAGAATAAGAACGAAGACATCCAAAAGATTGGCGAGCTACTGCACGTAAGTCATTTACTCGAAGGCAGCGTGGCCAAGGCTGGCAATAAGTTGCGCATTACCGCGAAACTCATCCAGGCGTCGGACGGCAATCATCTCTGGTCGGATACCTACGACCTCGAGCTACAGGATATCTTTGCCGTCCGCAGCGAAGTGGCGCAGCGCGTGGCCGCGACGTTGAAGGTGCGTTTGCTCGGGGAAGAGAAGAAACGGTTGGACCAGAAGCCCACCGAGAATCTCGAAGCCTACAACCTTTACCTGCGGGGCCGCTATTTTTGGAACAAGCGCACTCCGGACGGAATCAAACAAGCGATCGAGCAGTTTCAGCAGAGCGTCGAGCGCGATCCTAGTTTTGCTCTCGGTTACGCCGGCCTGGCGGATTCTTACATTGCACTGACGTTTTACAATTTTGCCGCGCCGCATGAAACCATGCCGAAGGCAAGAGAATCGGCCTTAAAGGCGGTGGCACTGGACAACACAGCCGCCGAACCGCACGCGTCGCTGGGGAATATTCTGGTGAATTATGATTGGAACTGGTCGGCGGCGGAGAAAGCGTTCAAGCGCAGCATAGAACTGAAGCCGGATTATGCGACGGCTCATGAGTGGTACGCAATTCATTATCTAATCGGTACGGGTCGGTTGGAGGAAGCAATCCAGGAAATGAAGAAGGCGCTCGAGCTCGAGCCAGCCTCTCTCATCATGAACACGTTTATGGGAGCCACACTTTATTACGCGGGCCGTTACGATGAAGCGATTGATCAATGCCGCAGGACCATAGAGATGGATCCGAACTTCGCCGTCGCGCACTGGCACCTCGGTCTTGCTTATGAACAACAGCAGAATTTTGATGCAGCCATCGAAGAGTTCAAAAAGGCAACTTCTTTGTCAGAAGGTAGTCCGTTAATGAAAGCCGCGCTCGGTCGTGCCTATGCGGAGTCACAGAAGAAGCTGGAGGCAGAGAAAATACTCGGCGAGTTGAATGAGCTTTCGAAGCAAGAGTACGTGTCGTCTTACGAAATAGCGACGATCTGTGTGGCTCTTGGTGACAATGAGCAGGGGTTTCAATTGCTGGAAAAAGCATACGCTGAGCACTCGTTCCATCTCGTTCGTTTGAAGAGATCGCCACACTTTAAACCGATCAGGTCCGATCCGAGATTTCAAGACCTAGTACATCGCGTTGGCCTGTCCCGGTAAATCCGCAACGCCGTAACTCAAAATGAACTCGGACAACTTCTTCGCCGAACTAAAGCGGCGCAACGTTTATAAGGTTGCAGCCGCGTACGCGGTCATCGGTTGGTTGTTGGTGCAAGTCGCGACGCAGGTTTTTCCGTTTTTCGACATTCCGAATTGGGCGGTGCGACTGGTCGTGCTCGCGATTGTGATCGGCTTTCCCATCGCGCTCGTGATCGCGTGGGCTTTTGAATTGACGCCGCAAGGATTGAAGCGCACGGAAGATGTCGATCTTGCAGCGCAGTCCTGCAGAAAGTCTTACACGTGGATCTACGTCGTCGTCATCGGCTTAGTGTTTTCGATAGGATTGGTTTTTATCGGTCGCTACACGGCCCGAAATACAGCCACTGGGGCTCGGACCGAGACGGCGACGGGTTCATCCATTCCGAAAAAATCAATTGCGGTGTTGCCGTTTGAAAATCTGAGTGACGACAAGGGGGCCGCGTATTTCGCCGACGGCATTCAGGACGAAATCCTGACGAAGCTCGCGAGCATCGCCGATTTGAAAGTGATCTCGCGCACGTCCACCGCGAAATACAAGAGCAAGCCGGAGGATTTAAGGACAGTCTCGCAACAGCTCGGCGTCGCGACCGTTTTGGAAGGCAGCGTGCAGAAGGCCAACGACAAAGTGCGCGTTAATGTGCAGTTGATTGACGCTCGCGCCGATTCGCATCTCTGGGCGAAATCGTACGACCGCGAGCTGAAAGATGTCTTTGCCGTGGAGAGCGAGGTCGCGCAGGAAATCGCTGATTCGCTCCAGGCGAAACTTTCACCGGCCGAAGCCAGCACGCTCGCCACTGCGCCAACAAAGGACCCCGCTGCCTACGATCTATTCTTGAAAGGCGAGTTCGAGGAACGCCTGGCGGATAGTTCGCTGGAGGCGGAGTCGTTCGACCGCGCGGCTGCCTGGTATCGGCAGGCCATCGCGCTCGATCCAAGTTTCGCGCTCGCCATGGCTCGTCTCGTCCAGAACCGCATCCAGCGTCATTGGTTCATCGAGCAAATGAGTGAAGCGGAGCTCGCACAACTCCGAAGCATGGCCGAGCAGGCCGTCGCTCTCGCGCCCAACCTTGCGCAGGTGCACGTAGCGCTCGGCCAGTTTTATTACCATGGCCATCGGCAGTACGAACAGGCGCTCGCGGAGTTCGCGCGCGCGTTACAATTACAACCGAACGCTTCCACTGCGCTGGAGTATTCGGGTTACGTCCATCGCCGGCAGGGGCAATGGGGACGTTGTCTGGACGAGCTCAAAAGAGCTCTCGAACAGGATCCGAGAAGCGCCTCGATCGCGGCAAATTTTGCCAACACTTACCTCCCATTGCGGATGTGGAAAGAAGCCGAGCGCACCGCCAGGCATGCGCTCGAAATAGATCCCCAGGCAGCCGATGGCATGCGCACATTGCTCGGGAGTATTGTCAATGGAAGTGCCGACATCAACCAAGCGCAACGTGTGCTGGCAACCTTTCCGGCAGAGAACAAGATTTTGGTGAATTCGAACTTCGGCGATGTCCGGGGCATGATCGGTGACCGGGCTTATATTTTCGTTCTCGCGCGGGATTTCCAAGCAGCGCTGAAAGTCTGGGAAGCAGCCGGGAACACTGCTGTCGATGAACGGCGCCGGCTATCCGCCAGAGTCGCGATCCGAGTCCTGGGCGGCGATCTCATTGGCGCCCAAGCCGAAGCGGAGAAAGCCAGACAGCTGCTGGAGGAGAGATTACGCGAGCGGCCTAACGACATTTCTTCGATGACGCAATTGAGCTGGGTTTACCTTGCGCTAAAACGTAATAGCGACGCGATCAATCTCGCGCGGCAAGCTACTAACCTCTTATCGCCTGAGAAGGACGTGATCGTTGGTAACATCCTTCTGGCGGGTCAAGCAGAGATCGAAGCTCGCACCGGTGCGACTGCGGACGTCATCGCCCTTCTTCGCCGACTCCTTTCGGTTCCTGCCGGCGGAAGCATTTCCATCGCTCGCCTGAAAATCGATCCAGTGTGGGACCCAATCCGCAATGATCCCGGCTTTCAAGAACTGCTGACGATGAAGGAGTACGTCGGCCCGTGAGGATCTGGGTGAGAAAGACTCGCCGCGATGAATGAATTCTTTCGACGCCTGAAACAGCGCAAGCTGGTGCAATGGACGCTGGCCTATGTCGCGGTGTCGTTCGCGCTGCTCCAGGGCATTGACATTGTCGCGCAGCGATTTGGCTGGCCCGAACAAACGATGCGTTTCGTCATCATCGCGCTTAGCGTCGGTCTCTTCGTCACACTGGTCCTGGCCTGGTATCACGGAGAACGCGGCGCGCAGCGGGTGACTGGTACCGAACTGCTGATTCTTGCGCTCTTG
>JBBQRI010000184.1:0-4804 GCA_038214915.1 Chthoniobacterales bacterium | reverse complement strand
CGCGCCGCCGAGTTCCTCGGCATCGACAACCTGACCAATGGCCGCTTTGACCAGAGACGGCCCGGCGAGATACAGCCCGCTTCCTTGTGTCATCAAAATCTTATCGCACAATACCGGCAGATACGCGCCGCCGGCGACGCAATTACCCATGATCGCGGCAAACTGCGGCACACCCGCCGCTGAGATCACCGAGTTATTGCGAAAGATCCGGCCGAAATCATCTTCATCTGGAAAAATTTCATCCTGCAACGGCAGAAACACGCCGGCCGAATCAACAAGGTAAACGAGCGGGAGCGCGCACTCGAAGGCGATGCGCTGCGCGCGAATCACCTTCTTGGTCGTGGCCGGAAAAAACGCGCCGGCTTTCACGGTCGCGTCGTTGGCGACCACCATGCACGGAACGCCCTCGACATTCCCGATACCGGTGACGACTCCCGCCGCCGGGATTTTCCCCCACTCCTCGTACATTTTGTATGCAGCCCAGAGTCCGATCTCAAAAAACGGCGGGTCTTTATCCAGCAAAGCACGAACCCGTTCACGCACCGGCAAGCGCGCCATCTTGCGCTGGCGCTCGTGACCAGCCTTGCCGCCGCCTTCACGCAGGACTGCTTCCTCCTCCGCAATCGCAGCGCAGTGAGCGCGCAATACTTCACTCTTGCTCGATCGAGTCATTTGCCCAAGCCACGCTTAATCTGCGCAGCGGACTGAATCAAGCGGCAGTCGCGAACGGTCTAATCCACGGCATGCTTTTTGCCGCAGAAGACCCAGAGGTCACAGAAAAGGAATTCTCAACAGATTGAGCGCGATTCACACAAATGTGCGAAAAGAATTTCATCCCTCTCCGCGTTTCCAGCGTCCTCTGTGGTAAATGCCGTCCGTGTCATCCGTGTAACTTGTCCGCCGTAGCCTTGGCGTAGGCGGACCCGTGGTTCCTCTGTGACAGAGCGGTTCTCCGAGTTGCGCGTAGTAGAAGCGACGAGGCTGGGACTGGCTCTCCAGGTTCACGAAAACCTGTGCGGTTTCCTGGCAACTCACGCAGCGAACTGCGAACGGGCGGCAACTTTGTTTAGCGTATTCTCATCGTTCGCCACCAGTTCCCCATTCAGCCATGAACCGGGTGCGAATTAAGCGCGCATTCTCGTTGGGCGCGGTGGGTTGTAAAGAAAATCTTGCGTGCTCCGGGTAGGAGACAGCCCCCTATCTTTGGTAACGACTCCCCTAGGGAATTGTGTTCATAGGGGTGAATAAGTTCCCCCAGTCCCCCAGGCAGAGCCTCTCAACTGGCGAGTCCCTAGGGACACAATTCGCCTGCCCGCCCATGTCGCTCGCGGCTCTGCGGCTTTCTTTCTGCGAAACGCCATTCACTCAGATTGGCGTCTGACACAAAGCTCCGCGCGGGGTCGCCGGAGATTGGACGGAAGCCTGAAAGGTGAGTGAGCGGGCGCGAACGAATCAAACGCCTCTACACCAGCAACGGTGTTACGACTCTTGCTGTGCGGAGTCGATTCGTCTAAACGCTTAGGGCATGAGTTCGCCTCAGAGTTCAGTGGCGTTTGGCGCGCCGGGGATTGAGCCGCGATGGAGTTCGAGCGCGAAAGAGGGCGTCGGCACGGCGTATCACACCAGTTGCCGCAGCTGGTTCACGCTGAGTCACGGGATCGTGAACGAAATTTATTATCCTCATGTCGATCAACCCAACACGCGGGACTTTCAGTTTCTTATCAGTGACGGCGAAACGTTTTGCCACGAGGAAAAGCGCGACCTCAATCACGAGATTGAATATCCGGAGCGCGATTGTCTCTTCTATCGCCTGACGAATTCGGAGCCGAACGGCCGCTATCGTCTGGTGAAAGATGTGCTCGCGGATCCGCACCGGTCGGTCCTGCTCGTGCACACAAAATTCGAGGTGTTCGACGAATCATTACGGGGCAAGTTGCGCCTCTATGCGTTGCTGGCGCCGCACCTGGCCGGTTTTGGCGCCGGCAACTCCGGGTCGTGCACTGAAATCGGCGATTACAAACTGATGCACGCTGTACGGCAGAACGTTCACCTGCTTATGACATGCAGCAGCGGTTTTTCCCGGCGCTCGGTCGGCTACGTCGGCTTCAGTGATGGTTGGCAGGATCTAATGGATAACTTCAAAATGGACTGGCAATTTCGAACAGCTCCGAACGGGAATATTGCGTTGACGGGCGAAATCAATTTGCCCGACACCGGTGAATTTACGATCGCTGTTGCACTTGGTCGAAGTTATCAGAGCGCTGCCACGAAATTGTTCCAATCGATGGCCGAGCCGTTCGAGTCAAAACGCGAAGCGTATGTTCGTCAATGGCAACGCGCGGTGATCAATCCCGAGTTCGATTTCAGCAGTGACACGTCCGATGACGGCGGTGAGTATCGGCTGAGCCGGTGCGTGTTGCTGGCGCATGAAGACAAGGTTTTCCAAGGCGCAATCGTCGCCTCGATGAGCATTCCCTGGGGCGAAACCAAAGGCGATCTGGACCTCGGCGGTTATCATCTCGTCTGGACGCGTGACCTGGTGCAGAGCGCAAGCGCGCTCCTTGCCACGGGTCAAATGGGCACGCCGTTGCGCGCGCTGATCTGGCTGGCAGCGATTCAGCGGCCGGACGGCAGCTTTCCGCAAAACAGTTGGATCGACGGGACCGCCTACTGGTCTGGGCTACAGCTGGATCAAGTTGCGCTGCCAATATTGTTGGCGTGGCGTCTGCATAAAGATGATGCACTCGGTCTGTTCAACCCACGCGTAATGATTGTGCGCGCCGCTGCGCGCCTGATCCTGCGAGGGCCGGTGACAGCGCAGGAACGCTGGGAAGAAAATTCCGGCTATTCGCCTTCGACGCTGGCAGTGGTGATAGCCGCGCTCGCCTGCGCCGCGGACTGGGCCATGGAAATTGGTAATACCGACGCGGCGGAATTCGTTTTCGCGTACGCCGATTGGCTAGCGGCGCACGTTGAAGAATGGACAGTCACGACAAACGGCGAGTTGGTGCAAGGACTTCCCCGCCACTACATCCGCATTAACCCCACCGATCCTAATACGCCTGATCCGCATGCCGACCCGAACGCACAGATGATACAGATCGCCAACGGGGGAGGACTGCATCCGGCGCGAAATATTGTGGGCGGCGATTTCCTTCATCTGGTGCGATACGGCATTCGCCACGCGAACGATCCGCTCGTGTGCGACTCGATCGAAGTAATCGATCGCGTTCTCAAGCACGACCTGCCGCAAGGCCCGGGCTGGCGTCGTTACAATCACGACGGCTACGGCCAAAAAGATGACGGCAGCGCTTACGACGGAACCGGAGTGGGCCGGTGCTGGCCGATTTTGACAGGAGAACGCGGCCATTACGAACTCGCTGCTGGTCGCGATCCAAAACCGTTCATCACAACGATCGAAGATTTTTCGAACCAGGGCGGCATGCTCACCGAACAGGTTTGGGATGGACCGGACTTGCCGCAGGCAAGAATGAGACGCGGTTGTCCGACGGGCGCGGCGATGCCGCTTTGCTGGTCGCACGCCGAGTACGTTTCGCTGGTTCGGAGTCGGCATGACAGCGTTTGCTTCCATCGGGTAGAACCTGCGTACCAGCGATACGCGGTGAATCGAGTGCCGAACCGTTTTGAGATTTGGATGCTTCGTCACCCAATGCAGCGGATGTCGCGGGGCAAAATTTTGCGGATCATCCTTGCCGAAGAGGCGCGCATCACCTGGTCAACGGATAATTGGCAGCGGACTAACGAGTCGCAGACTATAAACCAGGAGAAACTGAGCCTTTGGTTCGCAGATTTTCCGACTGCCGAATGGCCGGTCGGTTCAGTGTTCGCGTTTACAATTTTCTGGAAACGCGATCAACGCTGGGAGAACCGCAACTGGCAGATAAGCGTTGTTTAAGAACGAGGGCCATCGAGTCAGCAGACGTCGCGACATTAATAAGCTCCGCCACACGCGCGATCCCAGCGACCGATCCGAACAATAGGCTGGAGTATATGAAAACGATTGTTCAAACTGCAAATGTAGAAGGGGAAACAATTCCATTAAAAGAAGTGATTCCGTTCTGGTTTGCCGTGTCCAGCCCGCTGCTCGGTGCGCTTTTGGGCTTGCTGGGAGCATGGTTTGTTGCCTGGCTCAGCGCGTGACGACTTCCCGGAAGTTCATACGCGTTAACAAATCGTGAAGAAATTACTCGAAGCAGATTTCTTCCCGCGGGCGTCCGGCACTGATTCGCCTCAGCCGGATCCGGTCTCTGGCCCAGCAGACAAAGGAAAACGACGGATCCTGATCGTGATGATGATGCGAACAGCACGCACCTTGTAAAATCCTTCTGGAAAGATCCGCCCCCTATCTCGTACTCGAGGAAAACGATGCCGCCAACGTTAATCAAACGGCCCACAATTTTAAACCGGTCGTGATTTTGCTCGACATCGTTATGCCGAAAATAGACGGAGGCGAATTAGCGACACAAATTGAAGTCGATCGTGAATTGCACGATACGCCGATAATTTTCCTAACGGCGCTGGTCACGCACGGTGAGGCAAAGAGCGGACTTCATATCCAGGGGCATCCATTGGTCGCGAAGCCGATCAGCATTCCAGGGTTGATCGACGCGACTGAAAAACATCTGCCTGCGCAGGCGGAGTGTTAGCCATCGCTTTCGCGCGCGGCGAAATCATGTTGGGGGAAATTTGCCGCCGCGCTCCAGCGCTACTTCCGCTTCGAGATTCTCGCGATCACGCCCGACGCTCGCGATAGCACTGAGTTTACCGTCAGAGCTAAAAATCA
>JBBQRI010000183.1:0-4807 GCA_038214915.1 Chthoniobacterales bacterium | reverse complement strand
ATCGAGCGACAGAGATGAAGGTCGCCGCGGCGACTGAGCGAGCGGGAGCGAGCGAATCAATCGAAGCCCAAGCTAAGGCACCTTCCTATTGTGTAGCAGACTCGCAAAGTATTGGAAACCGTTCCCGGCGGGAATCGAACCCACATTTAAGGTTTAGGAAACCCTTGTTCTATCCGTTGAACTACGGGAACAACGATAATTGCGATTTTAGAATTTCGACTGCCAATTGCAAACAGCGCTCAGTGCGGTCTGCCCGGCAGAGTTTGCGGCCAATGGCAGGGCAGCGTCGGTATTATGCCACACCGGCAATTACACGGCGATACAGTGCCTCATACTGCGGCAGGATGCGATCTGCCGAGAAGCGTTCGAGCGCGCGATCGCGACTGCGTTCACCTAGTTCTCGCGCCAGATCCGGAGATTCGACCAGCGTATCCAAGCCAGCCGCAGCCGCGGTTACATCGCCGAACGGATATAGAGGACAAGAATCTCCTAAAACTTCTGGAATGCCACCGACACGGAAGGCGACGACAGGTTTTCCATAAAACATCGTCTCAAGAATGCTTAAGCCGAAGCTTTCGTATTCGGATGTATAGAGTCCCGCATCCGCGGCCTCCACGTACTCGTCCACCACAGCTGTGTTTTGGCGAATAATGACAATATCCCGAAGTCGCAATTCATCGAGCAGTGGCTCGTAAGGATCAAATGGGCCGCCGGCCATAATGAACAACCGAATGCGTTCCCGATTCTTCGACGTCGCGATCGTGCGCAGCAGTAGATCGATGCGCTTCACGGGTCGCAAACTCGACATGTGCAGCACAAGAAATTCGTCGGTGATGCCGAGCTCGCGTCGAACTTCCTCGCGGTTTCGCTTCGGTGTATTCGGAGTAAAGAAATTTGGAATGACTTCAATCTGTCGTTTCAGACGGAAGATCTCCTGCGTTTGGTTTCGAAGACTTTCCGAAACTGCCGTCACCGCATCAGAGTGCACGAGAGCGTGCTCGATAGCGGTGCGATAATCGGGGTCTTGCCCCAGCAGAGTGGTGTCGGTTCCATGCAACGTCGTGACGATACGCGGAGCTAATGGGCCTAACATCTGCGAGGCCAAACATGCAGCGAGTGCGTGAGGCACCGCGTAGTGAACATGAAAAAGATCGAGCTGCTGGGAACGCGCAACCTCCGCCATTTTCACGGCGAGCGGCAGAGTGTAATCCGGCGATGGAAACAAAGGGTTATGCGCAACATCGACTCGATGGAAATGAAGATTGTCCTGCGGCAGGTCCAGCCTAACGGGCTGAGCATAACTGAAGAAGTAAACTTCATGGCCGCGGCGCGCCAACTCTGACCCGAGCGCCGTCGCCAGGATCCCACTCCCGCCAATTAAGGGAAAACACGCGATCCCAATTTTGAGCGGCCCCGATTTCATCACTCTTCCGTGTAGGATTTACCGAAGTCGGAAATTTCGTCGCGCCTGACGAATTTCACCTCGGGAGCATCCGCTCTGTTGATGTAATCCTGCTCGCTCGCGCCGGCGACGTAATGGGTGCATCGAATCACCGATTGCATCCAAACGAAACGCGTATCACGGGTCGGGCTGATTTGTTCCGGACCGAAGTCGCCTCCGGGAATTTCCAGAAACCGATCGCCGCCTTTGTGCAGCAGCAATTTTCCGTCGCGATAACGTGCACGAACAATTTCTCCTTCATACGGCTGATCGACGAAATAGTCTGAGACCGCCGTAGCATGTGCTCTGAACTGCGGTGCGCTGGAGCGCTCTACCCGGACGCCGTCCAGCAAACCCATTCGGGTGTACATCTCGAGACAGAAATCGGCGACGTTCGACGATTTTGTTTCCTTGAAGTGTTCCACCAGGGTCCGCGGCACGTAACTTGGAAGTTGGCGCGCAGTTTTCTCGTGCCATTCCGGAAGAACGCGCTTGGCATAGAGCGGTGAAAACTGCTTTTGGATCCGATTGTCGAACTGAAAATTCAGAGCTACTTCCCGGTTGCTGTGGTGGTCTTGCAAAATGGTAGTTGTCTCGCGCGGGTCATGATCGCTGTCGTGACAGAAAAAGACGATTTCTCCGCCGATCTCCTTTTGCAGTCGGCGAGCCGTCACAATTTTAGCGAATAAGAATCGCTTGGGGAAAAATCCGCACGGTTGCTGGCCGAAACAAATAATCGGATGATCCATGGCTCAGAGCGAGCTTCATAGCCCGTTGGACGCTTCCGCGCTGCGAAACAGAATTTGCTGCAGGATCGGCGCGAGAATCAGTACGGCCGCGCACCCAATAAAATTATACCAGAGGTAACCGATGTTCGTCGTCGCGAACAGGATGAAGACGAGCGTTTGCGCAATGAGCGCTGCAAAAAATACCGCCGATCCGGTAACTCGACGAATAAAAAAAGCTGTCAGGAAAAGGCCGAGGATGCTGCCGTAGAAGACCGAGCCCAGAATGTTTCCTGCTTCGATGAGATTCTCGACCAAACTCGCAAATGACGCGACGCCGATAGCGATCAAACCCCACACCGCCGTCAACGCCTGGGCCGCGATTACGTAATGATGGTCGCTCGCGTTCGGCCGAATCAACGGCCGATAAAAATCGATCGCGGTAGTAGACCCGAGAGCATTTAGAGTTGCTGCCATTGCGGACATGGTGGCGCACAAGATCACCGCGATGAGTAATCCGACAACTCCGTGCGGCATCTGTTGAAGAATAAAAGTGATGAATACGTAATCCGATTCCTTGCTTTTTGGATCGACGCCCGCTTGCACGAGAACTGCCTTGGTTTGATCCCGTAACGCGTGCGCCTCCGCATCGAGTTTGCGTACGTTGTTCATCGCCGCATCGCGCTCGCTTGACGATGCAGTGGAAAGAGCGCGAATCGCTGTGCGTTTTTGCGCGAAGACCTCATCGAATTGCGTCTCCAACTGCGTTAACTGTGGCGCATAGCCGTTCTCCATCGCACGCTCGTACGCAGGTTGATTGAAATAAACCGGTGGCTTTTCGAATTGGTAAAACATGAAAATAATCGCGCCGAGCAGCAGAATGAAAAACTGCATAGGCACCTTTACCGCGGCGTTGAAGAGCAACCCGAGACGACTCTCTTTGAGCGAGCCTCCCGCTATATATCGTTGCACCTGCGATTGGTCCGCTCCGAAATACGACAATGCGAGAAAAAAGCCGCCGATCAGACCCGACCAGAACGTATATCGCTTGTGCGGGTCGACTGAGAAATTGACCGCTTCCAGTTTGCCCATGCTGCCCGCGACCGACAGCGTGTTTTGAAACGACAGATCGGGCGACAACCGGTAAACCGCGACCGCGAATGCAATCGCCATGCCGACCAGGATCACGATCATCTGGTAGCGTTGCGTGATGCTTACAATCTTCGTCCCGCCGATGACCGTGTAGATGATCACCAGACCGCCCGCGAGCCAGATGGTTAGGTTCAAGCGCCAGCCGAGCAACGCGGAGAGAATAATAGCCGGCGCGTAGATCGTGATCCCGGCGGCGATACCTCGTTGGATGAGAAACAAAAATGCGCCGAGTAACTGCGTCTTTCGATCGAATCGTTCACCAAGGTACTGATAGGCCGTGTAAACTTTCAGCCGCTGATAGATCGGAACGAACACAGCACACACGACAATGAGCGCGAGCGGTTGCCCAAAATAATTCTGGATAAAACCTATGCCGCTTTCATACGCCTGGCCGGGCATGGAAAGGAACGTGATCGGCCCAGCCTGTGTTGCGAGCACAGACAGGCCGATAGTGGCCCAGCGAATACTCGCATCGCCCTTGAGATATTGGCCTAACGAGGCGCTGCCGCGCGTTCGCCAAAGGCCGTAAAGCGGAATCGCCAGAATCGTGGCGATGAGAACAAGATAATCCAGCCGGTTCACGAAAACCGGAGAGTAAACAGGTAGAGGAGCACCACCTCCACTGCAAAAAGTGAAAGCGTCAGGCCGTACGCTTTGCGCCAGGAACGGACATCTGGGTTATCATCTCGTGCGCTCATTTTCCCAACGACAACATGTTCGCGAATAAGCGATAAGCTCCCGGGACTCCGGCCGGCAACTGCCGAAACCAGGAATAGCTTGTATAGACAAAGAAACCTTTGCCTGACTTCGCAACCAGCAGACCGCCATCGAGTGGTTTTTCCTTTGGATCGTTGCACGACAGGATCGGTGTCCAGGCGGGATCCCACTTGCCAGGAAAATACAGTCCGCGTTCCTGAACCCATCCGTCGAAGTCTTTTGGTGTGATTTTGTTGGGGAGGTTCATGAGCGGATTATTCGACGCCAGAACACGCACTTTTGCATTTTCGTCAGTGACGCGGTCGCGTGAAATCTCCAATGGATACGGCCCCAGTTGGTTGGTCTTAAGATCCGCGAGTGTGTTGTACTGTGCGACGGCAACTCCGCCTTCTTTTACATAGGCGAATAATTCCGGCAACCAGTTGGAGATTCGGTCCTGCGTGTTGTACGCGCGAATCCCTAGCACAACGGCAGAAAACTGCGCCAGGTTCTTCGCCGTGATCTCGGGTTCGCTCAACATCTTCACTGAATACCCGATTTGTTTCAGGCTTTCCGGAACATCATCGCCGGCGCCGGGAATGTAACCAATGCGCTCGCCTTTTTTGCGGATATCTGCACGAACTAGTTTGGCTTGCGCCGGTGGCATCAGCGTCTGTACGCCGATGTGCGGATAGGAAATGCGCACACGCTCGAGCGAATAGTCGCGGCCGTCGATCGAAGCGATTGCTCGCAACGTGCCTTCGCCATTTTGATTCGGTGGTTTGATGCTAAA
>JBBQRI010000182.1:0-4825 GCA_038214915.1 Chthoniobacterales bacterium | reverse complement strand
GAGCAAACGAAGAGCGCAGTCGGACTGATGCCTCCGGGCCAGAAGCGCAGAAGCATCGCGAGCGGAACGAAGATAAGAAGCCAGTCGAGGGACGGTTTGAGTTTCAAAAGTCTGGGAATTTCGCGACTTGCCTCAGCTAATCAACCTGTCCGTCTTCCGCCAGCTTAACGACACCATGCATAAAACAGCCTGCATCATAAGCCGCTTATGATGGATTAGCGGCGCAACTGTTCGTTTGATGCTTGTCCCAGCGTGTCCTGGTCCTCTTCTCGGCGAAAAATCTAATTGAACTCGTGCAGTCGCCTCATCCCCTACGGCTTAGGTGGCCTCGATGGCTATTTCCCGGATCGGTGCGATATTCTCAGATGTCTAAACGATCTGCTATCTCGTTCACACGTCGCGCGCCTGACAACCTTACGGAAGAGCTGGTCGCTGTGCTTTCGTCGAAGGCCTCTTTCGAATTCAAGCCATTATTCGAAATCATTTTGCTCAATCTGCGGGAGCGAAACGCAGCCAATGGCGGCGAAGAGCTGCTGCGCTTGCGTGCTTACGAAAAGCTTCAGGGCCTTGTCCACTCGGGCGCGGTCACGCGGACGGTCACAGGAATCACGAAGAAGTACAAAGGCGTTGCCAAGCGAATGGTTATGCTGCGCGCTGAGATGAAAGCTTTGCGTGCCGCCTGCGACGAGCGCGCTCTTGCCAAGGCTGCCGCGAGTAACTGATCGCTGACTTCTGACATCGGATACCAGGGATGTAACGCCAGTACAACCCCGGACTGCGGCGCCCTCGCCGAAGATTTTGAACGTTGATGGTCGCAACTCGCGTGCTGGTTTTGGCGCCTCGCCGGAACAAGCTTCGCTGAATTCCAACTTACGTTTCAATCTTCCTCCATATCGTAAGCCGCTCTCGACGCGCAGTAGTCCCGCGACTGCGCGACGAAGGGGTTATGCTGGATGAGGTGCGCTTTCATTCGTTGATCTTCTTAGCTTTTTCTTCGTCACCGGCGCAAATAACTGAAAGATTTCGGCCCAATCGCCGAAGTATAGTTCATGAGCGACGCTGCAACTCCTTTGCCGCTCGCAATTGATCCGCGCTTTCGAAATAGCGAACGCCAGCCCGGTCTCGATCTGCTCCGCGCGCTTGCGATCATCGTGGTCGTTGTTTATCACGCCGCGCTTTTCGGATTCAAATTGCCCGGCCGGGTTGACCGCTTCGGGTGGATCGGTGTCGATCTTTTCTTTGTTCTTAGTGGTTATTTGATCGGCGGCCAATTGCTTGCCCCGCTTGCGCGCGATCAGCCCATCAAACTCGGCCGGTTCTTCACCCGGCGCGCGTTGCGAATCATGCCGGCCTACTTCGTCGTGCTCGCGATTTATTTTTTGTTGCCGGCGTGGCGCGAATACTCCGAAATGTCGCAGCCGCTTTGGAAATTTCTGTTGTCGGTGCAAAACATCGCGCTTCATGGCGGAACCGCGTTCTCACACGCCTGGTCGCTCGCAGTCGAGGACCAATTCTATCTCGCGCTTCCCCTTCTTTTGCTCTTTCTCTATCGCAGTCCGCGCGCGGCCATCATCGTTCCATGCCTGATCGTTATTGGCGGCATCGGCTTACGCGCTTTTCTGGCCGCACAGAATCCATCAGTTGATGGCGGCGGCGTATCGTTCCGCGGATTTCAAGCGTGGATCTATTATCCAACCTGGACCCGACTCGATCCGCTCGTGTTCGGCGTCGCGCTGGCTGCGATCGAGAAATTTCGACCACAATGGTGGGAACGCTTTACTAACTGCGCACCCTGGCTTTGGCTCCCCGCGCTCGGGCTAATCGCTTACGCGCTGTATCTCGGCGAAACTAAAAATCTCACCGTCTCTGCTTGCGTCTGGCAATTTCCACTCATCGCCCTCGGCATGGCCGCGCTTCTTGTTTGCGCGGTCAGTCCGCGGCTCCCACTCTGTCGGGTTGCAATTCCCGGCGCGGCGTTCATAGCCAGCATTGCCTACAGCGCGTACCTGATTCAGAAACTCGTCATTAACGGGGTCGAACAGTTCTGCACAACTCACAACATCGACCTAACTTCCGTGCCCGCGCTTCTCGGCGTGGAACTTTGTGTTTACGCCGCCGCAGCGATTCTCTTCCTGTCGATCGAACGTCCGTTCCTGCTTCTTCGTCGAAGGCTTGCTCCTCGCAAGTCAACTCGTCACTCCATCACTTCCTAGATTCGAAACGGCCGCTCGCTCGCGAACGCTTTCGGAATTCCTACAACTTCGCAGACACCTCGCGCCACAGAAGCAGGCGGTCGGGATTGAAACAACTACTAACGCTGAGCGTTCTCTTTTCCAACTCATCGATTGTAAGCCAGTCGAGGATTCGTTAAACAAGGACTTATATGAAAACGGCCGTTTTGTTTGCTGCTGCAGCGCTGTGGTGCGCCCCGTGTCTCGCCAAAGCGCAAAGCGCAGATGAGCGGCTGCGAGCTATCTACACAGAAGAATGGAAATGGCGGCTGGAGCAGTTTCCAGGGCTCGAAGGAATCGTAAAACCAGTTCCCGATCGCCTGCCAAGGGTAGATCCGGCGACGCAGGAGAAGCGGCTACGTTACTGGCAGGATGTGTTGCACAAACTCGATGATGTTCCGCGCGCGCAGCTCTCGCTGGAGGAGCAGATCAACTACGATGTTTATCGGCCGGAAATCGAGAATTTCGTCGCGGACCAGAAATTCCGTGACCACGAAATGCCGGCGAACTCGGATTCTGCTTTCTGGAGTGATCTGGGCGAGACGGCGCGGCGACCGTTTAAGACGCTGACGGATTACAAAAACTGGATCGCACAGATGCGCGACATCCCGCGCTATTTCCGCGAACAAATCGCGAACATGCGGGCGGGGCTCGCGCGCGGCTTCACGCCGCCACGCCTCACTTTGCAGGGACGCGAGAAATCCATCGCCACCATTGCGGAGGGCAAACCCGAAGACAATCTGCTCTACACACCATTCCGAGAACCGATGGTTGGAGTTCAGCCGTCCGACCAGGACAAGATCAAATCTGAAGCCGCAAAGGTGATTCGTGAGATCGTGCAGCCCGCTTATGCGGACCTGCTCAAATTCTTCCGGGACGAATATGTGCCGCACACCCGCACAACGCTTGCGGCCGAAGCGCTGCCGGACGGAAAAACGTACTATCGCCAGAAAATTCGCGAGTTTACCACGCTTGATCCCTCGCCCGACGAAATTCACCAGATCGGCCTCGCGGAGGTTGCCAAATTACATGATGAGATGGTCGACGCGATGCGCGAATCCGGGTTCAAGGGCGAGTTTCCGGGATTCGTGCAATTCCTTCGTGACGATTCGCAGTTCTACGCCAAAACACCGCAGGAACTGCTCAATCGCGCCGCCTGGATTGCGAAAGTATTCGACGGCAAATCGTCGCAATACTTTGGCTATCTGCCGCGCATGCGCTTCGCCATCAAACCGGTCCCGGCCGACCTCGCGCCCTTTTATACTTCAGGCCGTGGCGGCCCGGGTGTTTATCTCCTGAACACATACGATCTGCCGCATCGCCCGCTTTACAATCTGCCCGCGTTGACCCTGCACGAGTCCGCGCCCGGACACGCATTCCAGATTCCGATCGCGCTCGAGCACAAGAACCAGCCGGATTTTCGGCGATTCGATTACATTTCCGCTTACGGCGAAGGTTGGGCGCTTTATTGTGAAAAGCTGGGCCAGGAAATGGGGATGTACGAAACGCCGTACGAGCGCTTCGGCATGCTCGGTTATCAGATCTGGCGCGCGGCGCGACTGGTGGTGGACACCGGCGTTCATTCGAAAGGTTGGACGCGCGAACAGGCGCTCAAGTATATGCACGATTACACCGCGCTACCCGAGCATGAGATCGAAACGGAAGTGGACCGTTACATCGCCTGGCCCGGGCAAGCCGTCTCTTATTACATTGGCGAGCTGGCTATCGTGCGCGCTCGCGAAAAAGCGGAGAAAACGCTCGGAGCAAAATTCAACATCCGCGCATTCCACGATGCCGTGCTCGAGCTCGGCTCGGTACCGCTGCCCATTGTCACCGCGCGGATCGACCGTTTCATCGCTGAAAATGGTAAAGGCCCTTACCCTGATATGGAGTGAGTGGGTCTCGGGTGTTTAGGGGGAGCAAACCGAGGGAGGTCGACGACCTCAGTCGCTATTTCTGCGGTTTTGCCTATTGTCTTTAATGGCTAAAAAACGTGGTATCTCTTTTACACGACGTGCACCCGACAACCTCACCGAAGAGTTAGTCGCTGTGCTTTCGTCCAAGGCCTCGTTTGAATTCAAGCCTTTGTTCGACATTCTCCTGATCAATCTCCGGCAACGCAATGCCGCCAGCGGCGGCGAAGAGATGCTGCGCTTGCGTGCTTATGAAAAGCTTCAGGGTCTGGTCAATCAGGGAGCGGTCAACCGGACCGTCAATGGGATCACGAAAAAGTATAAAGGCGTCCGCCCGCGACTGCGGACGCTCAACGCCGAGATGAAAATCCTTCGTAACGAGTGGACGTTGAAGCTTGCGGCCAAAGCGGCGGCGGCGAACTAGACTTTTTTTCGGCAAATCGGCGAATCACTGCGTCATGCGTTCGGGCGGGAATAAGATCGACGTCATGAGATTCGATAACTGGGCAAGCGTGCAGAATTCGCGAACAAAAGAAGCGGGATCATTTCTGATCCCGCTGCAAAAGCTAACGAAAGCGAACGTTAAGTTATGTGTTTTTGAGTGACTCCCGAGCTTTGGACTCTATTTTAGCAACGGCTGTGCCACGGCTGAATCTTAGTCTTTAGGTAGAAGCCGCGCAG
>JBBQRI010000181.1:0-4832 GCA_038214915.1 Chthoniobacterales bacterium | reverse complement strand
CAGCTTTATCAGCGCGCCATCGACCTGGATCCAAACTTCGCGCTGGCCCTCGCGCGCTATTCGCAATTGGAAAGCTGGATGGTGCGTACACACGAGGGCACCTCGGAGCATCGCGACAAAGCGCGCAGTCTGGCGGAGCGGGCTTTCCAACTGCAACCTGAACTGCCGGAGGCGCATCTCGCTCTGGGATTCTCATATTACTATGGTGACAACAACTATGACGCGGCGTTAAGAGAGTTTGAGATCGCACAGCGTGGATTGCCTAACGAGTCGGAAGTTTACCTTGCCATCGGGGCTATTCAGCGGCGGCAGGGAAAGTGGGCCGAGTCCACCGCAAACCTCGAGAAGGCGGCCAGCCTGAATCCAAAAGACACCTGGCCGCTGCAAAATCTCGCTTTTAATTATCAGATGCTGCGAAACTTCGACGCCGCTAACAGAACGGTCGCTCGTGCGCTCCAGATTAATCCTCAAGCGATCGGACTGTGGGAGATCAAGGTCAAACTTGCCATCGCCGAGAAAGGCGACTTCAGCGTGTATGAGCAAGGCGTAGAGAAAGGAAAATCATTTCCGATTAGCGACGAAGAGCGGCTCAAGATTCTCGGTGACCATGCCAATCTTCTCCTGTTTCAACGCAAGTATCAGGAACTTTTGCAGCTGGGTCAAAAGTATCCCGACGATTCATTCGCGGCAGTTCCGGGGTCGCTGGCCATGAAGTATTTCGCCATCGGCATTGCTCAAAAAGGCTTGGGCGATGACACAGCCGCGCGTACTGCATTCGTTAAATCGAAAAACATTCTTGAAGATCAACTGAAGCAAAAAGCTGACGATGCGGATTTACGCGTTCAATTAGCTAAACTTCTCGCCTGGCTTGGCGAAAAGGATGCAGCCATCGCAGAAGCGCAACGAGCGATAGATTTGCGGCCGGAAACCAAAGATGCATTCGAAGGTCCGCAGATCACCGAGCAGGTCGCGCAGGTTTACGCGATTCTAGGTGATAACGCTCGCGCGATTGAGTTGCTCGACGGACTGTTGAGTCGACCTAGCGAAGTCACGTTGCAGACGCTGAAACTCAATCCGGCGTGGGATCCGATCCGGAACGATCCGGCTTTTCAGGCGCTCTTCGCGAAATACGCCGGAAAAGCTTAATTTCGGCACACAGTCGTGCGATTTCGCTACGCTTCTGCTATGCGATCCGTTCATAGATCGCTGTTGGTCCTGCTGTCGCTGGTAGCCCTTGCCGCGTCGGCGCAGACAGAGTGGAAAGTTCTCTCAGCCGAATCGGAACCTGGCCGCTCAGGAATTGACCATCGACATGTGGTTGTAGAAGACGCCGCTGCCGGTCAGCGCGTCGCTGTCGATGTTGCAGTTTTTTCCGCTAAATCGACTGCGGTGCGTGTCATCGATAATCCTGACGGACAAAGTCTGGGCGCAGTGATGAAAAGAGAAAACTGCGTGTGCGGCGTGAATGGAGGTTATTTCGACACCGAATTCAAGCCTCTCGGCTTGCGAGTTGCCGATGGTACGACTTTCTCCCCGTTACGCCGGGCCCGTCTCATCACGGGAATCTTGCTGCAGTCGGACCGAGGCATTGACGTTGTGCGTGTCAGTGAATTTTCTCGGACGAAAAAAATCATCGCCGCAGTTCAATCCGGACCATTTCTCGTGGAAGGAAACAAGCGCATTCGCGGTTTGAACGATGCACAGCTGGCGCGGCGAACTTTTGCGGGAATAGCCACAAACGATCGCGCCTTTCTCGGCTTTTGCTCCGACGTTTCGCTTGCGCAGTTAGCAAACATCCTCGCTGCGGCGCCCATCGCTGCGGATTCGAAAATCCGACGCGCAATGAATCTCGACGGCGGTTCCTCGAGCGCGTTCTGGTTCGCACGTGAGAACGCCAGCGCATTCTCAATCTCAGGGCGAAAACCGGTGCGCGATTTTGTGGGCGTCGTGCCAAAATGAAATTGCAGGGCAGGCGCACCACCTGCCGGTTTTGATTCAGCAACCGAAGCGGTTGCCCTACAGTTCGGCGCATGAAAACGTTTGGCGGATTCAGATCGGGCGACGAATTTTTCTACGGCGAATTGCGCGGCGATGAAGTGCATCGGCTGTCAGAGCCGTACTGGGTTCAAGTTCAACCCACGGGCGAAATACTGCCGATCGCGAATCTGCAAATCGATATTCCAGTCGCGCCATCGAAATTGATCGCAGTCGGATTGAATTATGCGGATCACATCGCGGAGATGAAACGCACCGAAATCGGCGCGCCATTAATTTGGTTTAAGGCGCCCAGTTCGCTGCTGGCACATCGCGGCGCGATCGAAGTGGCCTTTGCTGAGCACCAAACCGAGTTTGAAGTTGAGCTTGCCGTCGTGATCAGCTCGCGCACGAAAAATGTCAGCGCGTACAATGCACTCGATCACGTTTTCGGTTACACGATCGGCCTCGATATCACCGATCGCGATTTGCAAAAGCAGGAAAAACAATTTGGTCGCTGCAAATCGTTCGACTCCTACACGCCGATCGGACCCTTCGTGTATGCCGATGCGGATGTGCGCGACGCCTCGATAAAGTTGTGGCAGAACGGCGAGCTGCGCCAGAGCACGCGCACGAGCCGAATGATCCATTCAGTTGCGCAGATTATTTCATTCGTTAGTCAATCGCTCACACTTTTGCCGGGCGACGTAATTTTAACTGGAACACCCGCCGGCGTGGGCCCGATTCAAGCGGGAGATGAATTGGAAGCAGAGATCGATGATTGGCCGCGCTTGCGCAACACGGTCGCTATTGCGCAAGATTCTCCGACTGGCACGCTGAAAGATCCTTAGGGAACACAATTTCAAATACTTGCTTACGACCTCGCAGCATAGATATTTCGAAATAAGGATGCGCCCCTGGCGCAAAAAGTATCGCAGAAAAAAATGAAAAGTTTTGCTGGACTCCCGAACAAGTCCTCTGCGATAAGGGAAAACTGCACCGAAATCGAACCGGTCATCAAACTCGTGCTTCAACTATGAAAACACTACTCACTACCTGTCTCTGTTCACTCGCGTTCGCGTTGGTTTCGCTCGCACAAGCTCCGCCTCCGGCACAAGCGCCGCCGGCAACCGGAGGTACGAGTCCAGCGGCTCAGGCACCGACGAATCCGGCTGCCGCGGCGCAACAGCCGCCTGCGACGAACCTGGCGCCGGGGCAGCAACCGCCGCCGCCAGGAGAACCCGGCGCGGCAGGCCAACTTGGAGCGCCGGGCGCAGTGACCAGTCCGGTAGCAGCTGGCGCAACAAGTCCTGCTGCAGCCGCAGCGGCGAGTCCTCCCCCAGCTGTTGCAGCCACTCCGGAAAAGCCTGCTGGTTTTTTAGCCAGCAACTGGCTGATCGACCAGTTTCACAAAGGCGGTCCGGTGATGTGGCCGATTCTGATCATCTCAATCGTAGCGCTCACCGTTGTGCTCGAGCGATGCATTTGGTGGGGTGGCCGGTGGTTCCGGCGGGATCCGAAACGGATCGAGAAAGTTTTCACCGCAATTGAAAATGGTGACACTACCGAGGCTTCGAGGCTTGCGCGCGGTTCCCGCGACCCTGTGCTACGAATGCTTTGGAACGGTCTCAACCATCAGCACAGCTCGCTCGAGGCCGCGTTGCAGGTTGCCGCAGGCATCGAGATCAAGCGGGCCGGACGCTTCCTGGTGGTAATGGATACTCTAGTGACACTCGCGCCTTTGCTCGGTCTATTGGGCACAATCACCGGGCTGATCAAGTCCTTCAGTTTTTTGGGCAACGAAGAACTCGCTGTGCAAGCCGTCACTGGCGGTATTGCCGAAGCGCTGATCGCCACGGCGTGCGGACTGGGTATCGCCATTTTTGCGTTGATTCCGTTTAACTTTTTCACCTCTCGCGTGTCTAACTTGGAGTTCGAATTGCAAACGGCAGCCACCAATTTGGAAGTTATGCTCCAAGCCCACGGCGCAGAGCGCCACGTGGCGATCGAGAGTGGGACGCCGTCATCGGCAACGCGGTCTTCCATCTAGCAATCTAGTATGCGCCTAACGTCACCCATTCCACATAAGAAAGCGCGGATCGAGATCATCCCATTGATCGATATCATGTTCTTTCTGCTCGCCAGTTTTATGATGGTGAGCCTGAGTCAGGTGCACATGAAGGGGATCAAAGTGAATCTGCCCTCGGGGGTTTCGGGTGAAGTCCAGCAAAAACGCGAATACGTCAGCGTGTCGGTCGATAAGGATGGCCATTATTTCTTTGATAAGGATGAAGTCAAAGATGAGCAATTGCTGAACCTTCTGAAAATGGCGCATCAATCGGCTCCTGACGCGAAGGTCTTTGTTCGAGGGGACAAGGATTCAGTCCACCTGAACGTTGCCCACCTGTTGGACCTTGTTCGCGCGGCTGGCTATTACAAGATTTCCTTCGAAATTAAGAGCGAATCACTCAAGGCCGTTCCCGGGGCACATTGATTTTGGTATGGCAGAACCGCTAGCACAAACGCAAGCAACACAGCTTATTTACCGGCCACCCCCGCGATGGTATTTCTGGACGGCACTTGGAGCTGCGTTAGCAATCCACCTGACTGCTGTTGCGGTGTCTCAGCGCCGCGAAGCTCCTGCGGAGGATTTACCGCCTCAGCCGCCGCAAGTGGTGGAAGCCGTGCTCGCCCCGCCTGAGGCGACTCCGCCCCCGGAAGACATCCCGATTCCAGAGCCGCCGCCTCCGCCGGACATTCAACCGGAGTTTGTCGAAGAAAGAACACCGCCACCGAAACAGCCACAAACGGCGCAGAAATTCACGCCAATTAAGAGCCCGGGACCGATGTCGATGTCG
>JBBQRI010000180.1:0-4839 GCA_038214915.1 Chthoniobacterales bacterium | reverse complement strand
TCTCGGCCGTGCGCACCACATCATATGGCAACATGAACTCCCGAACTTTCGGTTCGTAGAAGGATGCCGCCGGCTGGACCTTCGCTTCTGCAAATCCCGGTGGTTCTGGGTAGGCGTACGAATAAAAAATCGGCGTCGGCGAGGCGGCGTTGCCTGGCCAAAAACCGAGGCTGCTCACCTCCTGTGAGTACGCTTCTCGCGTAATTGCATCGGGCAGATGCGGGATCCCGCCGGGATGCGGTGGCGCCGGCCGCCCGGAAAACCGCGTGACCGCCAGATCGAAGCTGCCCCAAAAGAAATGCACAGGACTGCATTTGCCACAAAACCGCGATCGGAATTCCTTGAACACCCGATCGCTCTGCACCAAAACGCGCCAGAAGCGATTGGCGTATTCCCGATCGTAAGACTTGTGCTCTTCATCTTCATCGAACGGGATCGGGTCTTGAATCTCGTTAGGTACCCTGTTAATCGTTACCGGCAGATGAAGCTCGTCGAGAGTCTTCAGCAGGGCCCGGTAAAAATCTGCAACGGAACGCGGCTTTAGTTCAATCGTTCGTCGTTCGCCATCGCTCGTGTCGATACAGACTTGGTGATCGATAAAATCGAAGTTGATTTCGAACGTGCGTAAACCGTGCGGGATCGGGGAGGTCGTTAGGCCTCGCGAAGTTACGTAGAACGTCACGTGCCATGAGTGGTTCGTCCACGGCGTCAGCGCCAGGCGAATTTTCCCCACGATCTGGGTCCACATGTGCAGCGTCGTCGCGGTGTCTTTCCACTCGTCGAATGGCAAAGCCGGCCAGGGATTGGAAGAGCTGTTCATGATGTCGGAAGGCGTGTGGGACGCCTCGCCCTTTCTAAGGGAGAGGGGAAGGGTGAGGGTTTGCGCTTTATGCGATTCGGCACTTCAAACCCCCTCACCTTAATCCTCTCCCCTCCTGCAAGGGGAGAGGTGACAGAAGCGAGAGCGTTATCAGTTTCCATATCAAACTGTATGAGCCGTTATTCCCGGTTAATGAAATCGGAAAATGACCGCTTCACTTTCGCGAACATTCCGCGGGCTTCTTCCTGCGCTCTGTTAAAACCGTGCTTGATCGATCGTTTCGCGCTCCTGATAACGCCGGTTACCTCTCCCTGATCGTAGTCGCCTTCGACGTCCTCCATGGTGGCCCCAGCAAACATGCCCTCCGTTCGCCGCACGATGCCTTGCGTCCCGCCGATGTAGATCGTGCCGACGGGACGTGACGACCTGTTGCGGAGAGTCACAATCCACATCGGTTCGCCGCGATCATCCGTGCGCAAGGTGTAATCGGCTGTTGAGAAATTTGTGTGCGACGCTTCGGCTGTATGACTCGCTACGGCATACGCGCCGCTCGAATCCAAGTTCAAGCGCGATATATCGAGCGTCGCTCCTTCAGTGGAACCTGCTACATCGCGGTCTGCCTCGTCGTCAGAGTCAATCTTGCCATCAGCAACTTGCAATTCGCGGACGCCGCCCTGCGGATCTTCCACAACAATTTTCCATTTCTCCGGTTGCGGATCGCCCTTAGTGCCACGAATCGACACAATTTGCTGTAGCGCGTCGCGACCGAATTCGCTGCCGACCACACGCAACGCTTCGTACACAGTCGCGTTTTCCTCGGCCCACGCCGGGGCCGCCAAAAGTAAAAGCCCAACCCACAGTCGCCACATCCTACAAAATTGAACAGCGGTTTCGGCAAGTGTCCATCAGCTTTTCGCATGGATGTGATAGATGGAATGCATTTCGCCTGCTGTCTGCTTGAACGAGCGCACGAAATCTGCTCACGTGTTCATGCCTAGCAATGAAGAGAAGCAAAGTCGAATTTAGCAGCCACACGGCGAACCTTGCATTGCTGCGAAAATGCGTGCGCGATTTCCTTAAAGGCTATCCGTTCTCCGAAAAGGAGCGAATGATGATGGTGCTTGGCGTAGATGAAGCGTGTACGAACGTCATCCGTTACGCGTATCGTTTGCGCGACGATCGAATGATCTCGTTGCGAATGGAAGGATTGCGCAAATGCGTGCGCATGCGGTTGCGCGATTACGGCGAAAAAGTTTTTCCGCACGAAATGAAGTCCCGCTCGCATGACCTGATCAAGCCGGGCGGACTCGGTCTTCACTTGATTCGCTACGCGTTTGATCGGGTCGATTACATCCACAAACCCCGTGGCACCGAGTTGGTGCTGACGAAGAATCTCGCGTGAATCGTGAATCGGAATCGAACTCCGCTCCTTGAATACGCTCGCACTGCCGATTTAACGATGTAACGATTCACGAACAACGTCTCGATATGAAACCGCTGGTACCAGATGCTGCATTTGAAATTTCGCTGCGACCACCGGCGTTCAGCGAATTCACCGGTCAGATAAAAGTGCGAGAACGGCTGGAGCTGATGGTGGAAGCGGCTAAAAAGCGAGGCGACGTGCTTGAGCACATTCTCTTGAGCGGCCCTTCCGGGCTCGGCAAGACGACCCTTGCCTACATCATCGCTAATGCGATGGGCGTGAATATCAAAAACACCAGCGGACCTGTCATCGAAAAAGCTGGTGAACTCGCAGGGCTTCTCACCAGCCTGGAAAAGGGCGATGTGCTCTTCATTGACGAGATTCATCGGCTGCAGCCGGCGATCGAGGAATACCTCTACCCCGCGATGGAAGATTACCGGCTCGACATCATCATTGACCAGGGACCACAGGCGCGCAGTCTGCGTCTCAATTTGCCAAAGTTCACGTTGGTCGGCGCGACGACGCGTGCGGGAATGGTAAGCGCACCACTCCGTTCGCGTTTCGGAATGACGGCCCGGCTCGATTACTACAACGCCGAGGAAATGCAGAAGATCATCGTGCGCAGCTCCCAACTGTTAGGCGTGGAGATCAACCCACCGGGCGCGGCCGAGATCGCGGCGCGCTCACGCGGAACCCCGCGCACGGCAAACAATCTGTTGCGTTGGGTTCGCGATTACGTGCAAGTCAAAGCCGAAGGTAAAATCACTGCGGACCTTGCAGACAGTGCGCTCACCATGCTGGAGATCGATCGCGATGGATTCGATCAATGGGACAAACGCATCATCGAAACCTTGATCCATAAATTCAACGGTGGGCCTGTTGGACTGACTTCGCTCGCGGTCGCCGTGGGCGAAGAAGCCGGCACAATCGAGGAAGTCAACGAGCCCTATTTGATCATGGAAGGCTACATCAAACGCACGCCGCAAGGCCGCGTCGCCACCGCAAATGCCTATCGCAAGCTCGGACTAAAGATGCCGGGAGGCATGCAGGCTGAGCTTCTGTAGCGGCTCTCTGAGCGCCGAAATATCCGCCCGCCTAAACGTTGTAGAGGCGTTTGTGCCGAACGCCTGTCGGATCGGTGCTCGCCGCGGCGAACACCGCTACTTGACCATCCACATCTGCGGCGTGCGCCGCGATCAGAACACTGTGAGATGCCGTTATTGTAAGTTCCGACTCGCACCCACGTGTAGTTGTCGTCGCGCAGTCGCACCGCCCAAAAATCGAAATCGCCGTTCAGCCGGTCGCCGGCAGCGTCGAGCGTTGTCGATCCAGTTATGGCTCGATAATGGTCTGCTTCATCGACGAATGTCGCTTTGTGCCTTTCGAAATTCTTTAGCGGTTTCGGGTGTTGTAATGCCATCTGCACCACAAAGAGCGCATCGTAAGCAGATAACGCAAACACATCCAGCGTGATGCCGCTGCGCGCGTCGATCTCATCCGCAATCGGCTGCCACCGATTGCGCAGCGCATAGGGCAATCCGAAAATCGGATTTGGATAACCAACGCTTACGGCAAGACCGGCCGCACTCGAAGTCAAAACTTTACGGTCCGAGCTGCCTGTTACCAAACGTCCTACAGAATGTCGACAAAATAACCTGCGCTCTGAACGATCCCTGTGGTTAAATTTGTAACCCGAATGCAACTGACAGCGGATTTCTTCCAGCAGACGGCCAAAGTTTTCACTATCTCCGAGCTGACGCGAAGCATCCGCGGCACGCTTGAGACAAAGTTCGCCGCGGTCTGGGTACAAGGAGAAATGTCAAACTACAAATTGCACCCGAGCGGTCATCAGTATTTCACGCTCAAAGATCAACGCGCACAGATCTCATGCGTGATTTGGCGAGACACGATGCAACCGCCGCGACAACCACTGGCGGATGGCGCACAGGTGCAAGTTTTCGGCACTGTCACGGTTTTCGAAGCGCGCGGACAATACCAGCTCAACGTTCAAATCATTCAGCCGCGCGGAGTCGGCATACTCCAGGCAAAGTTTGAAGCGCTAAAGCGCAAACTTGAGACAGAAGGGTTATTTGCTCGGGAACGGAAACGGCCGTTGCCGAAGTTTCCGCATCGGATTGGGATTGTGACTTCACCCAGCGGCGCAGCTGTCCGCGACATGCTGAACGTGCTCCGGCGTCGCGCGCCGTGGTTGCAGATTGTGATCAACCCGGTGCGCGTCCAGGGAACCGGCGCAGCGCAGGAAATTGCAGTGGCCATTCGCGAGTTCGCCACGCCTAACGAGATATTGGCGTCTGTCGATCTCATAGTGGTCACGCGCGGTGGCGGCAGCATTGAAGACTTGTGGGAGTTTAATGAAGAGATCGTCGCGCGCGCAATATTCCATTCCGCCGTGCCAATCGTCTCGGCGGTCGGCCACGAAATCGATTTTACTATCTGCGACTTTGTCGCGGATCTGCGCGCGCCTACCCCCAGTGCTGCCGCCGAATTGATTGTCCCTGATGTCATAGATCTCCAGCGCCAGATCGACCGTTGCGCGCGCACGCTGAGCAGCCAGTTGCTGAACCGCGTACGCGAC
>JBBQRI010000179.1:0-4946 GCA_038214915.1 Chthoniobacterales bacterium | reverse complement strand
GCAAAGTTTTATTCAGATTCCCTTTGCGTTCCCGGATGCCGCGCCAGCCGATGCTGTTCAGGTACGATTTGTCGATAAGCCGGCCAAGCGCGCTCCAGCCGTGCGGTTCGTTCTTGTAGACGTAATCGAGCGAAAGACCGGAATCGAAACCACAACGCCAGCCGATCTCGATGCCACGACTCAATCGACGGGCAAGTTTCAGTCCAGCGCGAGCGACTGCGAATCTTGCGCTGCCGTTGTTCTTCAAGCACTCATGTTCGTGCGCCGTGTATCCGCTCTTATCGGCGTTTACCAATGAAGGCGCGGTTGCCGCTTTCGCGAAGCAATCTCGAACGAACTCGCGAACAAGTTCGACAACGTCCTGACGATTCGTTTCGTGAAAGATCGCGTGATAAGCGTCCGGGAAAATCTCGAAGCGCTTGTGAGTTGAAGAAAGTCGATCGAAAAACTTTTGCTGTGCTTTGAGACTCACAACCCAATCCTTTCCCGCGCCGATCATCAGCGTCGGCGTTTGAATCGCACCGGCATCGGCAAGCAACCGTTTCGAGGTGTCGTGCAGGTCGAGAAGCACGTTGACTGCGATTTGCCGGAATATGAGCGGATCGGAATCGTAGCGAGTAGCTTGTTCACGATCGTGTGTGAGCATTTTTGATTTCACGTAGCTCTTTACGAATCGCGGTCGAAGGATTCGCAGCGCCGGAATAGCTAATGGAATGTAGAGCTTCACGTGAAATGCGGCAGTCGCGAAAATCATGGCGCGGATCGGCAGCGCATAATCGTGAATCCAGGCTGCGACGGTGACGGCAGCGAGACTATGCGCGAGCACGATCATGTTTTCGATCGGGATGCCGAACTTCTCCGAAACATGACGCGCAAAGGCGTCCACATCTTTGATCACGTCGTGAAGACTCTTTGCCGCGCCGCGATCTCCCGGCGAACGTCCATGACCGCGCGCGCTCCACGCGAAGATCGCGATGTCGTCAAGATCTAGTGAATCGACAGTTTCTTGCCAACGACCGGAATGTTCGTGACCGCGGTGAAAAAGCAGCAGCGCTTTGTCCGTTGCCTTATTTGGGATCCACGAGCGATAAAACAGCTCGGCACCGTCCCAACTAGTGAAAGTTCTTTCAGTGGCTTCCATTTGCTGGGTGCAATTGATTCACCGCATCGCGTAGTTCAGCGGCAATCGCGCAGATGTCGTTTTTGTCTGTTCCGCGATCGCGATAATTGCGAGGCGTTCCAACGACCAATCGAACTTTTCGCGGGCGCGGGAATCGTTTGCCTTTAGGCCATGCTTGAAATGATCCATCGATGAAGCACGGCGCAACTGCGACATCACGTCCCGCAACAAGAGCGCCGATTCCTGATTTGAAGTCGCCAACTTCGCCGGTTGTCGATCTTGTGCCTTCCGGAAAAATAATCAGGATGGTTCCTGGATTGGCGAGCAATTCCCGGCAAAGCGACAGGCTTTGTCGAACGCGCGCTTGTCTCGCAAACGGCAGCGCGTTCACGAGTATCGCGGCGGCCCAAAGTCGCGGGACACTTTGGAAAAAATAATCAGACGCGGCCGCTGGAAAGGCTCGATGTAATTTGCGCAGCGGCAACGCCGCGAGCAGACAAAGTGTGTCGATATGACTGCAATGATTCGCGACGATAACGAGCGAGCGGTTGGTCCGCAGATTTTGGTGCCCGATAATTTCGAAATGGTTATAGATCTGCAACAGCCCTCGTATGATCAATGCACCGAACGACCGCAATCCGTAAACGAGCATATCCGGCTCGCGCGGAAACTGACGCAGACGATCAACCGGCGCTTGATCGACGTCACGCACCGAGTCGTAAAGCCACTTTTTCATCGGAGCGGATAATAATACCCAGTCATGTGCATGAACAACGGCGCCGCGTAAACCAAACTGTCGATCCGATCCAGAATTCCGCCGTGACCGGGAATAGTTGCGGCCATGTCTTTGGTTCCGATGTCGCGCTTAATCACGCTAATCGAAAGATCGCCCAGTTGCCCGCCAATTCCAACGATCAAGCCGGTCAGAATAAGTTGCCACGCGCCAAAGAATGGAAACGAGAATCGAAGAAACCAGGGTAGAATCATAGCGACGCCCAGCGCTCCGAGCGCGCCTTCCCATGTCTTGTTCGGACTGATTTCGCTGCGCAACGGATGGCGGCCGAAAATTTTTCCGAAAGTAAATGCCGCGACGTCAGTCAACCCCGTCGCGAAAATAATGTAGCAAATGAAGCCGTAGGCATTGCGAGCGTTCGCGATAAATCCGAGGTGACCGAACATCCAGCCGATGTAAACAAAACCGATAATGGCGAGTGATATGCGTCGCAGTTCTCCGCGAGCGCGATTGCGCAAAATCGGGATGAGCAGGATCAACGCGATCGCGAACGCCGGCACGGCGACAAAGAACCCGTACCAGCCCGTCCCCTGTTCTTCGCCACCCGGCTGCGAAATTAGCGAGGCGATTCCGACAGTAACGATTCCGGCATAAACCGCGCCGGTCATCCACGAGTCACGGTACAATCCCGAGGCGTGCGCGAATTCCTTGAAAGCGTAGATCGCAAGCAAAGTGACGCCGACAATCGTTGGAATGCGTCCGAGAAAAATAACGATGAAACCGATTCCGGCGATGAGAATCCAAGAGCAATACGTCTTGAACATCGACGCGGTTTCCTTTTTCAAAACGAATCGCAGAAAACCGAGCACCGCGCCCGCGATTGCGAGGGAAATCAAAACGATCCAGAAGTAATCACGAAAAACAGGATCGTGCAGCGCGATATGCGGCGACATCACCGCTTATCTTGCAGCGCGGCGGTGATGCGTTTCAAGCGAACAACGATTGTTTCAACGCAACCAGCAATGATGACAAGACAGGTCCAATCAAAAATGGTGAGAGCCGCGGATGATTGTGGCGGGAGAAAAAACGTGAGCCATGCGCCGCCGTTGAGCGCGACCATGCGCCAAGGCTTGGACATAATTCCGGCAAACTGGCGTTGAACACCGAGCGCTTGTCCAAACAGACCGACGTACGAGGTGAGCACCGCGAAAATTGCTGCCCAGTATCCGATCAATGGATTCATCAACCCGCTGTGCGCAACCCCGACGAAAATCACGATGTCGGAAATGCGATCGGGCAGATCGTTCAGGATTTCACCACGGCGGCTCGCCTTCCCCGCCGCGAACGCGATCAGGCCGTCGAGCATGTTGAGCCAGAGCCGCAAATAACAAAAAAGCGGCGCGATGATGAGTAGCCAACGTGTCGCTCCCGATTTCCAAAAACAGATTGCGGCGATCAGCGCCGCTACGATCGACAAATACGAAATCGCATCGGGATGAATTCCGTGACGCACACAGAACCGCGTAGCAGCGTCTCCAGTTTGCCGGAACACCGCCGCAATCGGCCGCCGCGAAGTTGGTTCGTAATCCGACATCGTTGCCATTTTGTAAGGCAGCGACTCTGTCTGGCAACACAAACGACACAAGAGTTAGCGCGGATCGAAAGAACGGTGACTCCAAAGTCGCCCCAACGACCGCTGTCAACCATTGCAGCACAAAATCGGTTCGCGCGGACAAACGCTACTTGATGGTCAGGAGGATACTGGCGGTCTTGCCTTCGCTGACCACGCTCAGGACGTAATTTCCGGCAGTGAGCTTCTTTCCATCCATTGTTTTGTCGAGGTTCGTTTTGGTTTTGCCCTGCAGCAAAATCACCGCAGGCGTTGAACCAGAAACCGGTTCGTTCTTGGCATTCACCGCATGCACGTTGACAATGATCATGCCGTCTTTGGATTCGACCGACAGTTCCGCATCGGCCGCCACCGGATTTTCGATCTTCGAGAACGGCGTCCCGTCCTTTGCCGCCTGACCACCAACACTCACGGGGAATGGAAGCGAATCACTCGCGAAAAGACCGTACGCAAAGGCTGCAGACATGATGAAAAATAGTAGAAGACGTTTCATAAGGAATAGGTTGATGCCGGATTCTGCACAGGAACGCAAGACTGAACTCGTGACTGGTGTGTGGAGCGCAAAAGCGGGAAACTCCGATTCTTGTAACCTGCTCCAAATCGGTCTGCTGAGACTAAACAGAGGGGCGGACGAAGACGCGGGTCCTCACAGCTTTACCGATTATTCAGGACCGCTTGCGGCGCGTGTTGATTCACTTCAAGCTGGGCGCTCACTTTCTGGATTTGCGCGGCCTGTTCTTTCACCGTTGCTACGAGAGCTTTGATTTCCCTTTGCTGCTTGGCGTCGTTCGCTTCCAATTCCTGCACTTTGCGATGCTCTTTGAGAAACTCGTTGAGCAACATCGCGTTCACCTGGTCATACCGCACGCTGTAGGGTTTGCCTTCTTTGTCGCGCACGACGAGACCTGGATTCACCTTTTCCACGTCTTCCGCCACGAGCCCGAACTGCGATGTGCGAGCGGGATCAATCTCTTTTTTGTAACGGAATGCAACCGGTTTAAGCGCGAAGACTGCTTCGCTGGCTTTGTCCATCGGTTTGATCTCTTCCTTAAACCGCCTTGAAGAGGTCGTTGTCCCGAGCTTACTGTTTGCGTTGACAAGAACTGGGATTCCGCTGGCAGACGTTGAGCCGAAGACGCCCCGAATGTAGCAGGCGTCGCTTTCGCCGGGAACACCAGCCATTCCCGCACCAACATAGACGTTGCCGCTGCCGGTGGTTTGAGCCGAACCGGCTAAAAGACCTATCGCCGTATTGAAGCTGCCGATGGTGTTGGAATCGAGCGCATTTTCACCGTTGGCCACGTTGCTGGCGCCAATGGTGTTGTTCTGGAGTGCGCCAAAACCAGTGGCCGCGTTATGGCTCCCGACGGTATTGGAAGCGAGCGTGTTGACACCGTTGGCGGTGTTGTCGTTACCGGTAGTGTTGCTAAGCAGCGCCTGAAGTCCGCTGGCCGTGTTGTGGA
>JBBQRI010000178.1:0-4982 GCA_038214915.1 Chthoniobacterales bacterium | reverse complement strand
TCATCGGTAAACGGCTCGAACATGTAAGCGGTTCGCGAGCCTAACGAGCCATCGGCATAGCCTTTGACTGCGCCGAGTCGCAGGTAACTCGAGCCCCAGGCGTGACGAATGCCGACCTTCGCCTGGTCGCGCCAGTCCGTTTCCATCGGCACTGCGTAGATGCGCGTGGTGAGCTCGCCTCTTTCGGCGAGCTCGGAATAGACAGCGACGTCTGCGAATTCCGGGTTCATGTGCTGCACGCTCGTGACGCCCAGCGACGCCGCATGTTTCAGTGCGCCGCGAGTAGCACGAAGCCGCTGTTCATGCGTCATAGGCGGAATGGCTTTGTAGATCAGTGTCATTGCGGCGTCCTTGAAAACCCCAGTGGGATTTCCGCTTGCATCGCGCATGATGATTCCGCCGGGAACGTCGGGAGTTTTCGCATCAACCCCGGCCAGCTTCATCGCGACTGAGTTAGCAAGCGCCTCGTGACCGTCGTAGCGCTCAACGAATAGAGGAATGTTACCCGTGACTGAATCTACCAGGTCCTTGGTTGGTAGCTCTGGATTGGGCCATTTGGTTTCATCCCATCGGCCGCCCAAAATCCACTCGCCCTTCGGCGTCTTTTTCACCTGCGCCGCGATGCGTTTTGCGAATTCCTCCGGAGTTGCGGCATCAACCAGGTCGACTTGAACCAGCTGTGCACCGCCCTGGATGAAATGCACGTGAGCGTCGTTAAATCCGGGCAGCAACAGTTTGCCTCCCGCATCGATCACTTTGGTTTGCGGACCGCGCCACAAATCAATGTCAGCGCGGGAGCCAACCGCGACAATGCGATCTCCGATCACAGCAACTGCTTCGGCGTTTGGCTGCTGTTTATCTGCCGTGTAAACGGCAGCGTTAGTTACAATCAAAGTTGCCGAAGGTTTCGGCTGCGCGTTCGCGTTCAGAGCGGCCATAATTATCAAGACACAAAATGCGAATTTACATTTCATAATTGTGACGAGTGCCGAAACATTGTTTTGGTTGAAACCTGCTCAGCTAAGATGAAAGCACCGTGCCATTACAGTGCTAGAATCGTAAACACAAGATGAGTGGCAAGATCGTTACTCGAGAATTCTCGATCGACGATTACGACGCGGCGCTTCATCTCTGGCAACGAGTAGAAGGCCTGGAGGTTGCCGAGGGCGACGATAAAGAAGGCGTGGCTCAATTTGTAGCGCGCAATCCGGGGTTGAGCAGGGTGGCAATCGACGGATCGACAGTTGTTGGCGTCGCTATGTGCGGTCACGACGGACGCCGCGGATACATTTATCACCTGGCCGTTGATCCGGCCTATCGCCGATACGGACTGGGTAAGCGTCTGGTGCAGGAATGCCTGGACGGATTACGCCGGGTTGGCATCGTGCGCGCTATTATCCTGGTGGCCGACTACAATCTCGGTAGTGCTGAATTCTGGAAGCGCGCCGGCTGGGAGGATATCCCCGGGGCGGTGCCGATGGGAATTGATGTTTAGAGGCCATATCATCAGTGGTCATTCTGAGCGAAGCGAAGAATGTCGGATCCAATCGGACCGATCCACCAGTGGAAAGAGACCGGGATGTTTGAAAGCCTGTCCTCATGCTTCGCATTTCGTTGCAGCGCTTCGCTCAACATGACAGCGCCATTTTTGCCTTAAGAGCGAGATCACAATTACGAAGCGTGAAAGTTGGCGGAAAACATTTTCGGACCATCTGGCGTAAGCCGGACGATGAACGCGCGGTGCAGCTGATCGACCAGCGTTTTTTGCCGCACGATTTTGTAATCGAAGAAGTTCGCAGCGTCGAGCAGATGGCCACGGCGATTCGCGAGATGCACGTGCGCGGAGCGGGATTAATCGGTGCGAGCGCAGGATACGGCATGTATCTGGCGGCGCTTGAAGCTGCGCGGCGAGATTCATTCGATGAGTACATGACTGGCGCGGCAGCTCAACTCAGCACAACAAGGCCAACGGCGGTGAATCTTTCCTGGGCGATCGAGCGGCAATTACAGAATATTGCCTCGGGAAAAACTGCGGAGGAAAAGGTCGCGTTGGCACTGCGCACAGCCGATTCGATTGCAGATGAAGATGCGGAGCATTGCCGGATGATCGGGCAACACGGCTTGGCGCTCATTCGTCAGATCGCGGAAACGAAGCGCAAGAAGGCAGTCAATGTGCTTACTCACTGCAATGCAGGTTGGCTCGCATTTGTTGATTACGGCTCCGCGACTGCGCCGATCTATGCCGCACACGACAGCGGCCTCTCATTGCGTGTGTGGGTGACTGAAACGCGACCGAGAAATCAGGGCTCGAAACTTACTGCGTGGGAACTGGGCCAGCACGGTGTGCCGCACACGGTGATCGCAGACAGCGCGGCGGGCCATTTAATGCAACGGAGCGAAGTCGATCTGGTAATTGTCGGGACTGACCGCACTACGTACACCGGAGATGTGGCGAACAAGATCGGCACATATCTGAAAGCGTTGGCTGCGAAGGCCAACGACGTTCCGTTTTACGTTGCGCTGCCTTCGTCCTCGATCGATTGGAAAATGCGCGATGGATTGAAGGAAATTCCGATCGAACAACGTGGCGTGGACGAGGTAAAAAACGCCAACGGCTGGTGTGATGGGAAACAGATCGCGGTGCGAATTGCGCCAGACGAAAGTCCCGCCGCGAACTACGGCTTTGATGTTACGCCGAGAGAGTTAGTAACCGGCCTGATCACCGAGCGCGGCGTTTGCGAAGCAAACGAGAACAGCATTCGTTCGCTTTTTCCCGAGCTTGCGCCGTGAGCCATTACGTAAAATTCACATATCAGCGCGTGCGTCCGGATATCGCGCCATTGAATGCACTCGCTGAACTGAATGCATGCAGGCGGAAACTTCTGCAATTGCGTTTCATTGGTCTCGACTCAAACGGGATCGGGTTCGGAAACCTGAGCGTACGAGACGGTGCGAGCAGAAATTTTTACATCACGGGTTCGGCGACGGGTGGTTTCCCCGAGTTGACGCCGAAGGATTGCGTCCGCGTCGTGGCCTACGATTTCGCTAGGAATTGGCTCCGCTATGAAGGCGCTGCGGTTCCATCATCCGAATCGCTGACGCACGCCGCGATTTATGAATCCGATCCAACGATCTCTGCGGCCATTCATTGTCACGACTCAGTTTTGTGGCGGACGCGTCCCGATCGCGTTCCGACAACTTCGAAGACCATTGCGTACGGCACGCCAGAAATGGCGTACGAAATCATGCGTCTGTTCACGGTGAGCGATGTGCGAAGCCGAGAGATTTTCGTCATGGGGGGACACGAAGGCGGCATTGTGACTTTCGGGAAAAATCTCGAAGACGCATTCGATGTTGTGATGCGCGAGCGAAGGGAATCATCGCCTTGCATTTGAAAACGGTTTTCATGAACGTATCTCCTCGCGTCATGACGGATGAACTTGCTGCCCGGAACCAAGAGCGCGGCGTTACGCGCCGCAGGTTTGTCGGAATTACTTTGGCGAGTGGCGCTGCGATTCTGGCGGGCAAATCCGATGTGATTCTTGGAGCTAACCCGGCAACATCATCAAACATGGCTACAAATCCGACGTTTAATTTGGGCGGCGACTTAACTGTCAATCGTCTTGGTTTTGGCGCGATGCGCGTCACAGGCGAAGGCATCTGGGGCTGGCCGCCGGATCGACAGAAAGCGCTAAAAGTTCTCAGGCGCGTGGTGGAGCTTGGGGTGAATTTGATCGACACCGCCGACGCATACGGTCCGGATACAAGCGAACTGCTCATTGCCGAAGCGCTGCATCCTTATCCGAAAGGGCTCGTGATCGCGACGAAAGGCGGCCTCACACGCCCCGGCCCCGGTCAATGGGTGCCAAACTGCCGACCTGAACATCTGAAGCAAGCACTCGATGGAAGTCTCAAACGGCTGCGCCTCGACCGGATCGATTTATATCAATTGCATACAGTTGATTCCAAGGTGCCGATTGAAGAATCCGTCGGTGCGCTAAAGCAAATGCAGGATGCAGGAAAAATCCGGCACATTGGATTATCGAATGTGGACCGGAAAGAGATCGATCGCGCGCGCAAGATTGTACCGATCGTTAGCGTGCAGAACCGTTACAACATTGAAGACCGCGAATCAGAAGATGCTCTCGTGTATTGCGAGAAGGAAAAGCTTGGGTTTCTGCCGTGGTTCCCGATCGGAGGAGGCAGAGGATTGAAACCCGAAAACCCACTAAACACCGCGGCAAAAGCGCACGGCGTCAGTATTTTTCAAGTGGCGCTGGCTTGGCTTCTCGGGCACTCGCCCGTAATGCTGCCGATTCCCGGCACGTCATCTCTCGCCCACTTGGAAGAAAATATTGCCGCCGCCAAGCTCAAATTGACGCCGGAAGAATGGAAGGCGATCGACGCTCTGGCCGCCTAACCGCTGTTAGGGCGTTGGAAAGGGAAACACAGTACCAGTCGGTGTAGGCGTTACACCGGGAGTGGGACTGAAGATTGGAAACGGCGTTCCGCTACCGCCTCCGCCACCTCCGCCGCTGCCCTCGTCACGCTCTTTTCTATAACTGATGAAGAGCTTAGCACCGACTACCGGTTGCACGCTCACTTCAGCCGGTCCGGCGATGATCACTCGATTGCCAATTTCGGGAGCGTTCTGCGAATTAACTCCGGCACTAAGGTCGGTTCGCGTCGCAGTGAGAACGTCGGTTCTGCCAGGGCTTTCGCCTCCTAACTTAACCGTAACGACCGCGCGCTCAGTTCCACCTTCCTGCGTAAAATTAGTGATCTTCAGGAAATGATCTTCGGGCACAGTGATGACGAGTGTCGAATCGTTGCCCGTGATGATCTTGCTCTTGAAAGGATTGGCAACACCAACTGCTGCGGCAGCAAGAAAAACCGCAGCGACGAAAAATCGCACGGTGAGCGTTCTCATGATTTAACAGATAAACGCGATTTATCTTTCGGCCACTGAAATCGCCGGTGAC
>JBBQRI010000177.1:0-4988 GCA_038214915.1 Chthoniobacterales bacterium | reverse complement strand
GGCGACAGCGCGTTGCGTCTCGCTAATTGTCTCGCGCCTGGCAGCACGCTGGTGAGCTTTGGCGCGATGAGCTTGCAGCCGCTGAAAATTCCGACCGGCCTTCTCATTTTCAAAGACCTGCGATTTCGCGGCATCTGGATCAACAAATGGTACGACAACGCCACTCCGCCTGAGCGCATGGAGACGTTTCGATCGCTTTTCGATATGGTTCAGCGCGGTCTGCTCAAAACGAAAGTCGAAAAAGCTTATCCACTGAGCGAAGTCAAAGCCGCAGTCGCGCATGCCGCGCAAAGTAAACGCAGCGGCAAGATCATTCTGCACTTTGAGTAACCCGGGATTGTAACTACGCCGCCCTGTGACCGGACAGAATTGGTATGGCGGGCAGTCCCCTGCCCGCCGCTCGGCGCCAAAAAACTCGGCGCGCACGGAGTGACGCGGCCTACCCGTTTGAGGCAGTAAACGCCGACACCGAGTTGCGAACTTGCGGCATGAGGACGAGCATCTGGCGTCGTGAAGATGCTTCCATTCTCTCGCATCCTTCTCCTAATCGGATTAGTAGTTAATTTACCAGTGCGCGATGGGAAATGCGCAGCGAGTCCCGAACCGGGCGATTTGCGCGGCGTCGGGAAAGTCACGTTCCCGATAACGTGCGCGCCCGACGTTCAATCTGATTTCGCTCGTGGCGTGGCGTTGCTCCACTCGTTTTTCTATGAAGAGGCGCGACGTGTTTTTACTTCTGTTGCCGAACGCGACCCGAAATGCGCGATGGCGCAATGGGGAATTGCGATGACATGGTGGCATCCAATCTGGACGCCTCCCACTCCCGACGAAATGGCCGCAGGCAAAGCAGCCATTGAAAAGGCGATGTCGCTGAACGCCGGCTCGGATCGCGAGCGCGGATTCATTACTGCGCTGAACACTTATTACAATACGGCGGACAGCTTGAGCGCAGCTCCGGTTGGACAATCGTGTCACGGGCCCGTCGGACCGCGCGATCGGGTGATCGCCTATGAAAAAGCAATGCGCCAACTCCGCGACAAGTATCCGGACGATTTCGAAGTGCAAACCTTCTATGCGTTCGCGGTGCTGGCTACTGGTTACGCCACGCCTAACGACACGAGCTTGTCGAAGCAGCTTGAGGCTGCCGGCATCTTGGAAAAGCTCTGGAAACAGAACGCGAACCATCCCGGAGTCGTTCATTACCTGATCCATTCCTACGATTATCCTCAGTTTGCTCAACGCGGCCTGACCGCAGCCCAGACATATAATTCGATCGCGCCGTGGGTGCCGCACGCGCTGCATATGCCGTCGCACATCTTTACGCGTCTGGGGATGTGGGATGAATCGATCGCCGCGAATCGCGCTTCAGCGGAAGCTTCGCGCGCTTACTCTGCCATGCGCCACCGCGATGCCACGGAAGCCGAAGAATTACACGCGCTCGATTACATGGCCTACTCATATTTGCAGGAAGCTCAGGACGCGGAGGCGAAGAAGATTGTCGATATTGCCGCGAAAGTGAAGAAGACGAATCCGGAACGGGAATTCAGCGCAGCCTACGCGTTGGCCGCAATTCCAACACGTTATGCATTTGAGCGGAATGATTGGGCGGCGGCGGCAAACTTGTCCATTCCGAACCTGCCACACTGGTCTTCGTTCCCTTTCATGGAAGCTCTCATCGAATATGGTCACGCGCTGGGACGCGCGCACACCGGCGATCTCGACGGCGCGCGAAAAGCCATCGCACGAATGCAGCAGTTACGCGACGCGACGAAAGAGCCAAAGTTCGATTATTTCAAAAGTCATCTCGACCTGCAAATGCAAGCAGCTTTGGCGTGGGTGGCTGCAGCTGAAGGCAAAAAGAACGATGCAATAGACATGCTGCGGCGGGCCGCGGATTCCGAAGACATACTCGGTAAGCATCCCGTTTCGCCCGGAGCGTTCGTTCCGATTCGAGAACAACTCGGCGCTCTGCTGCTAGAAATGGGACAACCAACGGAAGCTCAGCGAGAATTTGAGGCCGCGCTCAAGATTTATCCCGGACGATTTAGAGGCTTGTTTGGAGCGGCGCAAGCCGCCGAACAGGCCGGCGACAATGAAAATGCAAGCCGCTACTACAAAAAGCTGGCCGCACAAACCTCAAAAGCCGGCGGTTCACGAGATGAATTGAATCACGTTCGGGAATTCCTTTCCGCTCAAGCTAAAGCAGCGGACTCGAAGGGCGTGGCCAGCGCTCGCGAGTAGAAGCCTCTTGCGCACCTGACGCAAAATTAATCTTGGAATTCAGCGGTTAACCGGCCGCCCATAGCAGGTGCAACACGAACACGCTAGTCGCACAGCACTGCTCATTGCCGCCAGCCTGGTTCTTCTGCATCACGACCCAAAACGCTCGCGGCTCATATCGAAGACCGCGGTAGATTTATGCGCTCACGTCCTGGAGGACCATTCGTCGCAGACGCGTCTGTTCCTAAAAATTGTTCAGCAGACCTGGTTTCGGCCGATCGCGAAGTTGGTCGAGCGCATCACGACTCCAGGAATTTTGCTGCATTACGCTTTACGAAAGAAATGTATCAGTGAGCTGGTACGCTCAGCACTTGCTAACGGAGTTGCCCAAGTCGTTATACTCGGCGCGGGCTTCGATCCGCTCAGTTCCGAATTGCAGCGGGAGTTTCCAACTGCGGCATTTTGGGAGATCGATCATCCGGCTACGCAGCGCCACAAAGTGCGCGCCTGTTCCGAAATCGGAATTGAACGAGTGCATTTCGTCACAGTTGATCTAGCTGCCGCCGGTCTCGAAAGAGAAGCGCTGATCAAAAGCGACTTCGATCCGGTTAAACGGACATTCTGGATCGCCGAAGGTTTGCTGATGTATTTCCCGGCAGACGTCGTCTCGTCTTTGATGAAAACCTTGAGAAGTCTGAGTGCTCCCGGTAGCGAGTTTGCATTTACGTTCATGGAAAAACAGGGCGATAGCCAACTTCGCTTCGATTCGCAAACCAAACTTGTTGACTCGTGGTTACGCAGACGCGGCGAGCCGTTCCTCTGGGGAACTACGCGAAGCGAACTTGCTGAGTTTATACGGCCGTGGCGCGTGATTCGATTTTTCGATCACAATGATCTGCGAAAAATGGAATCGAATCTCAGTGATGAAGTCATTGCTAAAGGCGAGGTAATTTGTCTGGCTGAAATCTAAGTGGCTTCGTTAAGCTCCCGCGATGGTAACGCGCCGTGAATTTATACGCACCGCGGCGCTTTTTGCGCTTGCGCCGCACGTCTTCGCGGAACGCGAGAAAGAGATTTGGGTCAACGACGTCCATTCGCAACTCAATCGAACTCGCGTTCGCGAACTTCTAAGACCGCACACCAGAGATGAACTTGCCGAGATTGTTCGTTCCGCGTCGCGAAAGGGCTTGCCGATCTCTGTTTCGGGATACCGGCATTCGATGGGCGGCCAGCAATTCGCCACGGACAGCATTTGCGTCGATACGCGCGAGTTGGATCGCGTGATTTCGTTCGATCGCGAACGCGGCTTGCTCGAAGCAGAAGCCGGTATCCAATGGCCGAAATTGATTCGCACGTATCTGGATGCTGAAGCAGGCGAGACAAAACAATGGGGCATCGCACAGAAACAAACGGGCGCAGATACATTCACACTCGGTGGAAGTCTTTCCTCCAACGTGCACGGCCGCGGACTGCGGATGAAGCCGCTCATCTCCAACATCGAGTCATTCACTCTGATCACCGCCGATGGGAAATCGATTCGCTGCTCGCGCGAAGAAAATAGTGAGTTGTTCCGACTTGCAATCGGTGGTTACGGGATTTTTGGATTGATAGACACCGTAACGCTTCGGCTCGTTCCGCGGCAAAAATTACGGCGCGTAGTCAAAATAATTCGCGCAGACGATTTGCCCAAGCGCTTTGAAGAACGCATCGCGCAGAAGTTTCTTTACGGCGATTTTCAATTTTCAGTCGACGAGAAATCGCCGGATTTCCTTCAACGCGGCGTGTTTTCCTGCTACGAACCGATCAGCGAAGACGAACCGATTGTCGCCAAGAAAGAATTACGGGATGACGACTGGCTGGACCTTTTGCGCCTCGCTTACACCGATCGGGATAAGGCTTTCAAGCGCTACTGCGATTACTATTTATCCACAAACGGGCAGACCTACTGGTCCGACACGAACCAGCTGAGCGGATATCTACCGAATTATGCGCAAAAGATCCGCGACCAAATCGGTGGTGATGAATCAAGCCTAATCATTACCGAAATCTATGTTCCGCGCCTGGACCTTCCCGATTTTCTAGCGCAGGCAGCAGATTTGTTGCGCTCGAATCGCACAACGGTCATCTATGGCACCGTCCGATTAGTCGAAAAAGATGAGGAGAGCTTTCTTGCATGGGCCAAGCAATCCTATGCCTGCATCATTTTCAATTTGCTCACACTCCATACACTCAGCGGCATCGAAGCGTCGGCACGTTCGTTCCGCGGCCTAATCGATTTGGCAATAGCTCGCGGCGGGAGTTATTACCTGACATATCACAAGTTCGCGAAACCCGAGCAAGTCATCGCGTGCTATCCGCAGTTCAAAGAATTTCTGAATTTGAAAAGAAAGTACGATCCGAGTGAGCGATTTCAGAGCGATTGGTATCGCTATTATCAAAAGCTTTTCGCGAACTGATGATAAGAGGATTTTGCTCTTCAGATGTCGCCGTTTGCCATCATCGCCTTAGTTCTGATTCTCGTGCGCGCCATTGCCGAGTTGTGGCTGAGCCGCCTGAATCAACGGCACGTGCGGGCACACGCGGATGAAGTGCCGCCTGCATTTCGCGAGATGGTTGACGAACCGACTTATCGTCGCTCGGTTGATTACACCCTGGCTAAGAGCCGGTTTGGAGATGTCGTCACCTTATTTGATGCCGTGCTCCTCATCGCGGTTCTGTTCAGCGGAATTTTGCCGTGGGTGTTTGGAAGCTTCACTGCGGCTTTCGGC
>JBBQRI010000176.1:0-5005 GCA_038214915.1 Chthoniobacterales bacterium | reverse complement strand
GCGCTCACACCTGAAACGTTCCACAAATTTTATCGCGATTTCGCAGAGCAAAATCCGAAGTGGAACGAAATTCCATCGAGCACAGGCGACATTTACCAGTGGGACGCGAAGAGCGATTACATTCATGTTCCGCCGTTCTTCGAAAACTTTTCGATGGAGCCCGGGCACATCACGGAAATCCGAAGCGCTCGCGCGCTTGGCATTTTCGGCGACACAGTGACGACCGATCACATTTCGCCTGCGGGAGCAATCAAAGAGAGTTCCCCAGCCGGAAAATATTTGATGTCGCGCGGAGTTCAGTCGCGCGATTTCAACAGTTACGGGAGCCGCCGCGGGAATGATCTGGTGATGACCCGCGGCACATTCGCGAACGTGCGAATCAAAAACCTGATGATGCCCGGAACGGAAGGCGGCGTGACGAAATATTTTGGTGGCAGCGACGCCTCGTCGCCGAAAGGAGAACGCGGCGAGGGCGCCGCGTCCACGATGTCGATCTTCGACGCGGCGATGAAATACGCGGAAACAAAAACGCCGTTGGTCATTCTTGCCGGCCACGAATACGGGACAGGTTCGTCGCGCGATTGGGCAGCGAAAGGGACGCTTTTGTTAGGCGTGAAAGCGGTGATCGCGGCAAGCTTTGAACGAATTCACCGTTCGAATCTGGTCGGCATGGGCGTGTTGCCATTGCAGTTTGCCGAGGGAACAACAGCACAATCGCTCGGGCTCGACGGCTCGGAGAAGTTTTCGATCACGGGATTGTCCGACTCGATCAAACCCGGACAACAGGTAACGCTCGAAGTTGAAAGCAGGAATCGAGATAAGCGAACCGTGCCGGTGAAGCTCCGGATCGATACACCGATCGAGGTCGATTACTATCGGCACGGCGGAATTTTGCCGTTTGTTCTGCGCCAATTGCTGGCGAAGTGAATCGCCGCCAAATCGATTTCTTAGAATCTCTTCTTTAGCTGGACGTACCAGAACCGGCCTTTGATTGTGGCAAGCGACTCATCGTACCCGTTCTCGCCGCTGCCGAAAACGAAAGGCGGGTCTTGATCGAACACGTTCTGCATTCCCAGCGTGAGCGTGATATTATTCAACCACGCATGCCACCCACACGGATTGTATTCAGCGGTGGAAACCGGCAAGACGCTCTTCTCTTTCCCATCCTTCATCTTCACATTCTTACCACCGTCCTTGGCGAAGCCGGCCACTTCGGTGGCAGCGGGCGGTGGCAGATTGAATGTGTAGGACGCAATCAGATCCACCGTAGTCCACTCGCGCACTTTCCGCGCGCGCCACGGCAAAGGCCCACTTCTGGGCGTTTGTGGCTTAGAAAAGCCGGTCGGACTGAGATTGTCGTCTTCGTACTGGCCAGTGTAGTGCACCACCGCGCCGACATCCAGGCCCTGCATCCACGTATCAGGCGGGCCATCGTAGAACAGACTGAAACTGGCGCGGTTCCACGGTAGCGAACCCGTCAACGTGAACCCCGTCGGGATAAACTCGCCCGCGATACCGAACCGTTTTGTATCAGGCAAAATCTGAAGCTCAGCCCGGGACAGCCACGTACCATTGATCGCTAACGTTAGTCTGCCGAAATCGCCGTGGCCAAAGATCGAAGAGTCCAGAATGTAGTTTGCTTCATAGTCGAGACCTTCAAAGATCGCGCCGGTAAGATTTTTGTTAGGATCAATGATTAGGATAATTGGTCCCGGTTCACCAGGAATCACTGGAGGACCACGTACAACCAGGCCGGGGATGTTAGTATCAACAACGAATTGCGCGCCAAGAAGGGACGCGATCGATCGCATATCAATATGCCACCAATCCGCGCTGAGCGTCAGGCCCTTGATCCATTTCGGGCTGTAAACGAGTCCGTAAGACCATTCGTAGGCCACCTCCGGCTTTAGGTTGGGATTTCCTATAACGCGTATCTCCGACACGACGAGCTGGTTCGTTAATGGGTCGAAAGCGAAGTCGTTGACGCCCTCAGAGGACGCCGGTGAAATCTCCGATAGGGCCGGAGCATGAAACGCTTCGGTGTAGCTGCCACGCAGGGTGAGCGCGCCGATATGTTTTGGATCAAACGGCTGCCAACGAACAGAAGCTTTTGGCTTCTGCGCGTTATACTGGCTGTGCGCCGCCGGCTGAAATTCAGATAGAACGGCAGAGGTGTTCTGGCTGTACCACTCTTCGCGCTCGGCAAAGTCAACTTCGAAGCTGTAGAAACCGGGGAAGTTCCAGGTCGGGCTAGTGAAAGGTACCCGCACTTCCTGGTAGATTGACCACACATCGCGGTTCACTCGTGCACTTTCTCCATTGTTCGAACCGATGCTTTGAAACGTTGTGTTGAGCGCGTCACGATCGCGGGTCCATCTAGGCGCGTCATACTCACCACCGAGAGCAAAGGAGACAGGCCCCGCAGGAAGGTTGAACAAGTCGCCGTTAAGAGTGACGTAGCCAATTGGCAATTCATATTCTCCTGAGTTATGCAGGGTAACATAAACTCTCTGCCTCGCCGCGGCGGTGTTGTGCGCAGTGAAATTCAGGAACGGATCAAATGCCGTGACTGGGTTCGTATCCAACAGTGCGTCGCGTAACCCGGGCGCGCTGACTTCGCCGACGGACAAGTCCTGCCCTTCGTTGCGGGAATAACGAAAGCCTAGCTCCCAGTTCCAAGACTTAAAATAATCGCCAAATTCTCCCATCTCGCCCCGTAGCCCCAGGTCGAACATCGAATCCCAGTAGGTGAACTTCTCATGTCTGGGACCGGTGTCGTTAGTGCCGCGGAACCCGACGCCAGCAGTCACCGGGAGACCAGATCCGTCAGGGAAGAAATTGGGAATAGTCGCATCCGCGACCGTGAAGGGATTAAACGGATTTTGGATCGGCACACTGATATTAAAGAGACTAAAGCTTATGTTAGTGCCTGGAATCTTGAATGGGTCGGGTATAAACGGCACAGCTGCCAGGGACGCGTCGAAAAATGAGCGGACATATTTAAAGTCGGCAAATAGCGTCAGGTATTTGTCACACAGATCGCGCGTGAACGAGCCATAGAAACTCTGGCGATCTGCGGTTGGAAGCGCAGGCGTGAAAGCCGCGAAGTTCAAGAAGAAGTAGTCGCCACCTCCCTTGTAATCGGTGCCGGTTTGTGGAAAGGGGGCTTGGATTGCATGGGGGCCGATGATACCGGGGGCTCCTGGATATGCGTTGGGATTAACCGCAAAGGGACTCTTATAGAACGGAGAAGTCGCCGCGTTTGGTGCCGAGTGCGGAAGGGGCGTGTTCACGCCTAACTGCGGAAGACCGCCGGGGCCGAAGAATAATTTCGGGATCAAGCGGAAGTCGAAACCTCCTATGTTGCCAGGGAAAGTCCCGCTGCGCTTGTCGGATCCTCCGAAGGGTATGTAAAACGCGTTAGCGGACAGGTCCCGGTCACGGCTGAAGAGGCCACCGGTACGCTCCCAGAAATCGGCGATGACAACAATGTCGGTCTTGCCATCTCCGGTGCCGGCTTTCAACCATGCCTCCCACTCGCCCAAGTCGTTGGAGGCTCCGAGGTTGGTGTTCCCGTAACTCCCTCCGATCTCCAGCCCTCGGAACTTGTGCACCAAAAAGAAATTGACCACACCGGCGACCGCGTCGGAGCCGTACACAGCGGAGGCGCCATCCTTCAAAATGTCGACGTGATCAATCATCGAAAACGGAATCAGATTAATGTCCACACCTCCGCTGAACCCGACGGCGTTCAATGAGCCAAAGGCGACACGTTTTCCGTCAATCAGCACGAGGGTTTCCTTGCCCAGCAAGCCGCGCAGGTTGAACTGGACAGTACCGTCACCGCCATTGCTAATGTTCAGATTGACGGTGCCGCCCGCCTCCTGCGGCAGGAAAGTTGTCAGGTCGGTTGCATTGCGGATGCCCAGTTTTTCGATGTCTGCCGGACGATACGTATCCACCGGATTAGGGCCGGCTTCCTCTGCCGTCGGGATGTTCGAGCCGGTCACGATTACCCGCACTATGGTAACGCCGGCCTGGTCAGGTGTCTGTGGCGCGGACGAAGGATTCTGCGCGAACGTGGCGAAGCTCGGACAAAAGACACCCGCTATGATCGCGACCCACAGACCGGTCTCGTAAGGTTTGTTCATTGCGGGGTGCTCCTGTAGCGTCCCCTCGCGAATCCTTCACCGACAGGCCTAACAGTTTCTTACATCCGCAGACAAGCTTTCTTTTGAAACTTCATCGGGAAACCTAGTGCTGGGGACGGGATGCCGCGTCCGGCGGGGAGACAGGCTGATCCGCGGCCGGAAAGAGCGTTAGTAATTCCGGCGGATTCGCGCGCGAATCTTGTAACTGGCCGTCGAAATACACCCGGACAATGAAGCCACCGTATCGTCGGTTATCAGTTGAAGCCCTTTGGGTCTTCGGACGCACGTAACTTGCGACAAGGAACTTTGGAATCGCGTCCGCCCAGTTGTTTCCCGGAGTAAGCCAGTCATAACCAACCCGTGCGCCAGTCGGCTTCATTTTGTTATCTTTCGTTAGGTCGTAGAAGGAGACAATGATATCTACAACGTGGCCATTTGGCGTACCTGGCCGTGGCTTTACTCCAATCTTCAGGGTCAAGTGGGTCTGGGCGCTTGGATCGCTTATCTCTGATAGAGTTGTCTCGGTGATCTTTAAAATTGTATCCTGCGAAGCACTGATTTGCCGCAAGAGCTGCGGAAAACGCGCGTCCGAACGAAGCGCACGAAACTCGGGGAGAAATGCGATCCACTGTAATACTCCAGAGTGTTCGGCATAGGCGCGTTCGAGTTCGCGGAAAGCTCCTTCTTTGTCGCCAAGGGCGACGGAAACCGCCGCAATTAAAGGTGCAGAGACGTATCGCTTCTCTCTTGCTTGCAAAAGCTGAGCAAGAATATTTTGCGCCTCGAGCCCGCGGCCCATGCGAGCGTAGGTGATAGCAAGACCGCTACTAGGCAGATGCGTTGCTTCCTGGGCC
>JBBQRI010000175.1:0-5032 GCA_038214915.1 Chthoniobacterales bacterium | reverse complement strand
CGTTTCTGCGCAGTCTCGATGTGATGCGGGCCGCGTTTGAAAAGGACACAACGGCGGTCCTCTCCACCAACAGCGATCTCGGCCGAATGCTGAAATCGATGGCCGAAGCCGTGGCTCCGAAAATCCCGCCGCATTGATCGGCCTGCCAGTCTGTTTCCCAGCGCTAAAGCGGGCAAGCTCCTGCGCTTCCCTTGCTCCCGCAAAAATCATCGGCAGATTGGAATCTAGATTTTTTACATGAAGACAACGCTTGCTCATCAACTTGCTGATTACGCGTGCGCGCTGCGATTTGAGGATCTTTCGAAGGAAGTCGTGCACGAAGTGAAACGGCGCGTAATCGATTCGTTGGGGTGCGCGCTCGGCGCATGGAAGGAAGAACCGTTTGTGATCGCGCGAAAGGTAGCGGGAGATTTCTCGGCGAAACACGGATCCACGATCTTTGGCACCGATCACAAGGCGCCACCGGACTGGGCGGCATTCGCCAACGGCTGCGGCATTCGCTATTTCGATTTTAACGACACGTATCTGTCGAAAGAGCCGGCGCATCCCAGCGACAACATTTCGGCCGCGCTAGCCGTCGGGGAAAGTGTGGGCGCGGGTGGACGCGAATTGATCACGGCCATCGCCCTCGCATACGAAGCGCAATGCCGGTTATGCGACGCGGCGAGCATTCGTGCGCGCGGATGGGACCACGTAACTTACGGGACGTTTTCGACTGCGCTGGCGTGTGCGCATTTGATGAAACTTGACCCGGCGAAGACGCGGCACGCGGTGAATATTGCGGGCGTGGCCGGCGCGGCCATGCGCCAGGCCCGCGCAGGCGAACTCTCGCATTGGAAAGGCGTAGCCTTTGCCACTGCGGCGCGCCACGGCGTTTTCTCCGCGCTGCTTGCTCGCCAGGGTATGACCGGGCCCGCGCCGATTTTCGAGGGCGAAATGGGATTCGAGAAGCAACTCGGCGTATCCCTGGGCAACGTGGGTGAGAAATTTCGCGGATCGCCCACAATGATTTTGAAGACGAGCATCAAATATTGGCCGGCGGAATATCACAGCCAGAGCGCGATTGAAGCGGCGCTTTTTTTACGGAGCCAGATTGACGACCTCTCGACAATCAAAGGCGTGGTGATCGAGAGCCACGATGCTTCAGTCGACATCATCGGGAGCGAACCGGAGAAATGGAAACCCAAAACGCGCGAGACTGCAGACCACAGTTTGCCCTACATCACGGCAATTGCGCTGATTGACGGCGAAATCACCGATCGCCAGTTCGAGCCGGAGCGATTCAAAGATCCTGAGGTCTGGAAGTTTTTGGAGAACGTGAAAGTAGAGCGGAACGCGGAATTGAGCGCGATGTATCCAGACGCGGTCGGCAACATTGTGCACGTTGATCTTGCCGATGGCCGGGGATTAACCCGGCGCGTCGATTATCCGCTGGGTAACGCGAAGAATCGGCTCAAAGATTCGGCAGTCGAAGGAAAATTCCTTGGGCTTGTCGAGGGCATCATTGGGGAGAACCGAGCGAAAAAGATTACCGAGCTTGTTTGGAAATTGGATGAAGCCAAAAACGTGGATGCGCTGATGCAGGCGCTTCAGGTGCCGGAGGAGAAATAATTAGAGATTCCTCGACTTCGCTCGGAATGACGGGGGTTCGCTCGACATGACGGGACAAACAAAAGCGGCGCGACTGCGTGAGCTTATTGCGAAAGGCGCGATCGCGCTGCCGGGTGTACCAAACGCGGCCATGGCGCGACAGGTGGAGCGTGTCGGGTTTGACGCGGTGTACGTGAGCGGTGCGGGAATGGCGAATGCGACCGCTGGCGTTCCCGATATCGGTCTGCTGACGCTAACGGAAGTGGTCCAACTGGCCGGGTACATCGCGAAGGCGGTGAAGATTCCGGCGATCGTGGATGCGGATACCGGATTTGGAAGTTTGGAAAATGCAGCACGCACAATACGCGAGCTTGAAGCAGCAGGTCTGGCCGGTTGCCACATCGAAGACCAGGAATTTCCCAAGCGCTGCGGACATTTGGCCGGAAAATCGCTGGTCGACGTTGAAGAGATGACGGAAAGAATCAAAGCGGCGGTAGCTGCGCGACATGATCCCGATTTTATGATCATCGCGCGGACCGACGCGCGCGCGGTCGAGGATTTCGATCGAACAGTTGATCGGGCGCAGCGGTACATGGAAGCGGGCGCTGACGCAATCTTTCCGGAAGCATTGCAAAGCGCAGAGGAGTTTCGCGATTTTGCCAGTAAGATCGATCTGCCGTTGCTGGCAAACATGACGGAGTTTGGGAAAAGCCCACTGCTTTCATTTAGGGATTTGGCGGGATTCGGTTACCGCATGGTAATTTTCCCCCAAAGCGCGTTCCGCGTGGCGATGAAAGCGAGTGAGGAGTTTCTGCGTGCTCTCGAAAAAAGTGGGACCCAAAAGGAATGGCTCGATGAGATGCAGACGCGTGAGGAGCTTTACAAGCTGCTCGACTACGATCCAACTGCAGAGAAATGGCTGGGCTTGCGCGACTGACGATTTGTCGGCGCGCGTATCGTAGTTACAATCAGCGAACACCATGGGTACTGAAACGAAACCACAATACAGCCCGGGACTGGCCGGGGTAATCGCCGGTGAAACGGCGATCTGCTGGGTCGATCCCGCTGCCGGGTTGATGTATCGGGGCTACGACATTCATCAGATGGCCGAGAAGGCCGCTTTCGAGGGGGTTGCTTATTTGTTGCTCAACGGTGAGTTGCCAAATGCAAAGCAACTAAAGGACTTCACGCAACAAATCGCCAGCGAACGCGGGTTGCCCGGGCCGGTAACGGAAATGCTGCGACTTCTCCCGAGCGACACGCATCCAATGGACATGTTGCGCACCGGCGTTTCGATGTTGAGCGCCTTCGACAAGGATCTGAGCGATAATTCGCATGACGCGAACATTCGCAAATCAATTCGGCTGATCGCACGTGTTTCCACTTTGATCACAGACGGCTGGCGCATCTCACACGGTGAACAACCGTTTCCCGAAAAACCGGAACTGACGCAAGCGGCAAATTGCTTCTACAAGTTCAACGGCAAAATTCCTGAGCAATGGCAGACCCGGATGCTCGACACGATTTTCAATCTCTACGCCGACCACGAATTCAACGCGTCTACATTTGCCGCGCGCGTAACGGCGTCGACGCTGGCCGACATGTATGCCGCGGTTACATCCGCGGTTGCGACTCTCAAAGGGCCGCTGCACGGCGGCGCCAATGAGGAATCGATGAAGATGCTTGAAGAAATCGGCACGCCGGATCGTGCCGAGGCATGGTTAAAGAAAAAGTTGGGAATGAAAGACAAAATCATGGGCTTTGGCCATCGCGTTTATAAAAAAGGCGATTCGCGCGTGCCGGCGATGCGCGAGATCGCGCGCGACCTTGGGAAACGCACGGGCAAAGAGAATTGGGTGCCGATTTGCGAGACGCTCGAACAAGTGATGGAACGGGAGAAACAATTGTGCGCCAACGTCGATCTTTACGCCGCGCCCGTGTTTTGGCTGTTGGGATTTCCTCCCGAGTTGAATACGCCTCTTTTCGCTGCGTCTCGCGTAGCAGGCTGGTGCGCCCATGTGATCGAGCAACACGATAATAACCGTCTCATTCGGCCGCGGTCATTCTACGTCGGGCCCGCGCTGCGTCCCTATCCCGGGTCGCCGAAATAATTACCTCTTCCACTGCTTTTTCGCTCTTTAGATGAGATGAAGCGTGCGAGGAAGCGGAACGGGAAGAATCGATGAACGCTGAACAGTCACTACAGGAAAAATATGCGCCGCGAAATATTTGCTTCGGTTGCGGGGCGGCAAACCCGGACGGCTTGCATATTCGTAGTTTCCTGAAGAACTCCGATGAATCGCGGGCAAGCGGCGAGATTGTCGCTGAGTGGAAACCGCAGAGAAAATACGAAGCGTTCGAGGGAGTTTTGAACGGCGGGATCATCGGCACGTTACTCGATTGTCATTGCAACTGGACGGCAGCGTATCATCTGATGAAACGCGCAGGCGAAAATCGCCCGCCTTGCACAGTCACTGCGGAATACGCCATCAAACTGCTGCGGCCGACATCGACGCACGACTCCGTGTTTCTCTCTGCCAAGGTTGTCGAGATAACGGATGACCGTGCGACCATCGAGGGAACACTGACTACTGGAGGAAAAATTTGCGCTACATGCCGGGGAGTCTTCGTCGCGGTGAAGGAAGGGCATCCCGCGTATCATCGATGGTAGCAGCTTTGCTTTTGTTGCTCGCCGCTAGCACGCCGGGATCGACGAGCGATTTTGCGAATCGGATAGTAAGTGTCGAAGAGCGAACCGGCGCTCGAATCGGTGTGGCTGCGCTGGACACTGGCAGCGGCAAACGTCTCGATTATCGATCGGAAGAACGTTTCCCGATGTGCAGCACGTTTAAATTTCTCGCTGCAGCGGCGGTCTTGAAACGCGTGGATGAAAAACAGGACCAATTGGACCGATTTATACGTTACGACGCAAAAGACATCCTGGAATATGCGCCTGTCACGAAAGCCCATCTCAAGGACGGCGGCATGACGCTTGGCGCTTTGTGCGCAGCGGCGATCGAACAGAGTGACAACACGGCTGGCAATCTTTTGCTGGATGCAATTGGCGGATCGGCTGGACTGACAAACTTCGTGCGCACCGTTGGCGATGAGATGACGAGACTTGATCGGAAAGAACCGGAATTGAATAGCGCCATTCTCGGCGATGAACGCGACACCACAACCCCTGCGATGATGTGCGCAGACATGCAACGGTTACTGCTGGGCAATGTGTTATCCGAATCTTCGCAGCATCAACTCGAAGATTGGTTGCAGCACAACGAGACTGGCGCACTCATGATTCGGGCCGGCGTTCCAAAAACGTGGACCGTCGGGGATAAAACTGGGCGATGCGCAAACGGAGCGACAAACGATGTTGCCATCATTCGTCCATCCGGACGTACACCGATTCTAGTTGCTATTTATTCGATCGGCTCAACATCCT